>JBLFXH010000093.1:0-12192 GCA_047611125.1 Rhodothermales bacterium | reverse complement strand
GCGGCCACGGTCTCAATCTCTACACCGCCCTCGGTGGAAACCATGATCACCGGCATGCTGCGAACGCGATCCAGGGTCACCCCCACGTAAAACTCTTTGGCAATATCGATGGCCTCGGCAATCAATATCGTCCGGACCAACTGCCCTGCGGGACCCGTCTGATGCGTGACTAGCTGCATGCCCAACATGGCGTCGGCCTTCTCGCGCACCTCCTCAATGCCGCGGGCCAGCTTTACGCCTCCTCCCTTTCCGCGTCCACCCGCATGAATCTGCGCCTTAACCACGAACAGGTCGGCACCCGACTCGTCGTGCATCTTCTTGGCGGCGTCGGCGGCTTCGTCTGCGGTGTGTGCGACAATTCCGGCCTGGACAGCGACTCCGAAACGGCCCAGCAGTTCTTTGGCCTGATACTCGTGGATCTTCATCAGCGAATTTGAGGATTTTACTCGATGGAATGAAACTACGGGGCGCTCCCGGCGAATTTCCTTCTCGCCCACGTTTTCGCAGTTTCTTACAGCACTGGAGCCCGGATTTTCAGGTGAACCGAGCCGGGGCCATGTCGTTGGCCAACCTGCCACAAACACAATCGCGTTGGGAAAGCCGCTCAAGACGTTCGACCTGCTGATCATTCGACGCCTCACGGTCACGTACTTGGTACTGATCGGCGCGCTGATCGTGTTTTTCATCGTCCTCCACTACGTCGAATTCGTCGATGATTTCATCGATAGCGGCGCGACCATGGGCGAGGTGTTTTCGGTCTACTACCCGAACTACGTCCCGGAGATTGTTCGCCTCATGTCTCCCCTGGCCCTGTTCCTGGCGACACTGTTCATGACAGGGCGAATGGCCCAGAAGTTGGAGTTGTCCGCACTTCAGACTTCGGGGGTCTCTCTCTACCGAATAGTTGTACCATTCGCGCTGGTGGGACTGGCCGTTACCTGTGCCATCTTCTGGTTTAACGGGTGGGTAGTCCCTGAGTCAAACCGGGTCCGGATTCGCTTCGAAAAGCAGCATACCCAGGCCAAGTCCTCTGTGGATGAGTACAACAACATCCATCGTCAAAACAGTCCTGGAAGCGTCATCACGGTCAACTTCTATGATCGCGCCACGCAGACGGCCCACGTGGTGACCATGGAACGGTTCGAAGAAGGTCGGCGCCTCGTGGAGCGCATTGATGCGCGGTCCATGCAATGGGCCGACGAGGACAGTACCTGGCGGCTCCGGTCCCCTGTGATCCGGACCTTTATGGAGAACGGGACTGAGCGAACCAGAAGCCCCGCCAGATTGGACACCGTCTTGGCGCTGCTGCCCCGAAACATGGCGCGAACCGATGGCGATGTCGAGTCGATGACCATCACAGAAGCCCGCGAGTATCTAGCGGTGCTAGAGCGTTCGGGCGTGGACAACCTTGGGGTGCCGAGAGTCGCCTTTCAGGGCAAGTTCGCTTACCCGTTCGCCAACCTGATTCTGGTGCTTCTGGCAGTGCCGCTGGCCGCGGTGCGACGGCGAAAGGGGCAGGCCCTCATCATGGGCGTGGGTCTCCTGATTGCCTTCGTTTACCTGGCGCTCATGAAATTCCTCGAGCCGTTTGGCTACGAGGGCATCCTCTCGCCCCTGGCCACGGCCTGGATTCCACACGCCCTTTTTCTGGCGATATCGATCGTGGTCCTACTGCGGGCGCCTAAGTAGGACGGCCGCCTTCGGCGTGGACGTTCGCGGCTGGCTTTGGGCCTCGCCCCTGGCTCTACGCCTCGCCGCTAGGTCCCGCAAACTGAACGGCCGGACCTGGAAATCCACCATCGGGGATGTCTCCGTGGGCCCGCTCGTACCGCTCGATGTTCTCTGCCAGCGCCCTCAAGAGGCGTTTGGCATGGGCTGGGGTCACGATGATCCGTGACTTCACTCGTGCCTTGGGGACGCCCGGCATGACTCGGATGAAGTCCATCACAAACTCCTCCGATGAGTGGGCGATCATCACCAGATTCGAGTAGATCCCCTCAGCGGTCTCCTCGTTGAGCTCGATGTTGATTTGCTGTTGCTTGGTCTCGTCGGTATTCGCCATGTTCTTTCGATGCTGAAGTCAGGAGGACAATGCCGTTTCTGACTTCCCTGTTGACAGAGCGCGAATGAGGTCGCTCTTTGTGATGATTCGAAACCCGCCGCTTTCCGACTTGAGCAGTACAGCGCCGGGCTCTTGCTCAAGGTACGCAGAGAGGTGCTCCAGATGCAGCGATGGCGGTACGACAGGTATGGCAGCCGCCATGACGGAGCCAACGGCAGAACCGCGGGCGCCGGGATCCGACAGTAGCCTGTTCAGAATGATACTTTCGGACAGGCTGCCGACTACCTCCTCCCCGTCAATCACGGGTACCTGGGAGATGCCATTCATGGACATCACCTCGATGGCGTCGCCCAACGTCTCCGTTGACGAAACAGAGAATACTTCAGACTCTCCCCGCCGCGTCGACACAATCTCGGCGACCGTCCACTCGGGGCGATCAGAAAGGAACCCGTGGTTCCGCATCCAGGAGTCGTTGTAGGTCTTCGACAGGTACCGGAAGCCGGAATCAGGCAGGACCACAACCACCACGTCGTCGGCAGTCAGGTTATCCCGATTCGCCTCCATCCACTGGACGGCGCCTGCCATAGCCATCCCACAGGACTGGCCCACGAACATGCCTTCCTCGCGAGACAGGCGACGGGTATACACCATCGAGTCGCGGTCGGTCACCTGGACGTAATCGTCCACGAGATCGAAATCCATGTTCTTGGCCAAAATATCCTCGCCCACACCCTCAGTCAGGTAGGGATAGATCTCCTTCTGGTCGAACTCGCGGGTAAAGAAGTACTTGTGATAGATCGACCCGAACGGATCGACACCGATCACACGAACGTCCGGGTTCTGCTCCTTGAGGTAGCGAGAGGTCCCCGAGATAGTCCCACCGGTCCCGGCACCGGCTACGAAGTGCGTAATCCTCCCTTCGGTCTGCTCCCAGAGCTCTGGCCCCGTCGACCGGTAGTGCGATTCCGCATTGGCCGGATTGTCGTACTGGTTCAGGTACACCGAGTTGGGCGTCTCCTTTGTCAGGCGCCGAGCCACCGAGTAATAGGACCGCGGGTCATCTGGAGCCACTGCGGTGGGGCAAACAATGACCTCCGCACCGAGCGCCCGGAGCACATCTACCTTCTCCTGACTCTGCTTGTCAGTAGTCGTGAAGATGCAGTGGTAGCCTTTGGTGATGGCGGCCAGGGCGAGTCCGGCCCCGGTATTTCCGCTCGTACCTTCAATGATCGTTCCACCGGGCTTCAGCTTGCCCTCTTTTTCGGCGGCCTCGATCATGGCAACACCAATCCTGTCCTTGATGGAGGCGCCGGGGTTGAAGAACTCAACCTTGGCCAGAACTGTGCATGGAAACTGACGTGCAAGACTGTTCAGGCGAACCAGCGGGGTGTCTCCGATGGTTTCCAGAATGTTCTCTTTCCACATGGGCCAGGTCGCGAGTTTCTATATTGGGATCCAAGGTATCGGCAGAGGGCCGACCGCCAAGGTAACCACCGACCAAAGCTTTTCGGGTCTTCGGATATTAGGTCTTGATGCAGTCTGAATTCTTCTCATCGATGGCTCAGGAGGTGCTGGTGACCTCCATCGACCCGGACACCGGCGCCGCGGTCCCCAATCCCGAGTGGGCCGGCGCCATCGGTCCCGCCGCAGAACCCTTCAGGAATCTGGGTGACCAGGCGGACGCAGCGCGGGTCATGGTTGAGCGAGCCTCGCGCGGACGGATGAGCCTCGGAGAGGTCTTTATGATTGACGCTGAGCCCATTCCGCGCAACCTGCTGTTGAACTTCATCCCGGTCCACCTCGCCGAGAAAACCGATGGCCTCCCTGTGATCATCACGGGCGAGTTTATGGAGTTCCCCAGCACCGTCAACTCCGCCCAGACCCTCGGTCACCGCATGGAGACCCTCGGCCACATGACGATGGGTATCGCTCACGACTTCAACAACCTACTGAGCGGGATCATCGGCCATGCCGAGCTCATGGAGGGCGCGTTAAACCGCGATCTGGACCGTGAGGTACTCTCGGAGCACGCCCGAACCATTCACCGCGCGGCTCAGGACGGAGGTACGCTGATCAAGAAAATTCAGCGATACATTCGCCGGGAGCACGAGTCTGCCTTCGTCCCCGTGGACCTTCCGGCTCTCATCCAGGACTGCGTGGTTCTAACCAGGCCGTACTGGTACAATGAGCCTCGTAGTGCCGGCATCGCCATCACTATCGAGCAGCAATTGCAGGTGGTACCCGCGATTCTTGGATCAGCGTCCAGCCTTCGCGACGTGCTTGTCAACCTCATCCTGAACGCCGTCCAGGCCATGCGCAATGGCGGGGTCTTGACCATCAAGACTGCCTTGGTCGATGAACAACTGGTGTTGACTCTCCAGGACACCGGTATCGGCATGTCCACAGCAGTGTCCGAGCGGATTTTTGAACCCCAATTCACCACCAAGAAGGATGGCAACGGCGTAGGCCTGTCCGTGGCATCGGGAATCATTCAGGAGCACCATGGCTCGATTGGTGTCAGATCCGAATTCGGCGTGGGCACCGTGTTCACGCTCACCTTCCCGGTATCCGAGTCCGTACAGCTGCGCGAATCGGCCATCTCGAGCACGGCATCTCCCCTCACAGGCGGCATCCGTGTATTGGTCGTCGATGACGAGAGCATGGTTCGCACCGTTCTCCGTCGGCTGCTCAACCTTCGGGGCCATGAGGTAACGGAGGCAGACTCCGGCGCCGCAGGCCTTCTTTGCCTCGAGTCTGACACGTTCGATGCCATAATTACCGATCAAGGCATGCCCGAAATGAACGGACGCGAATTTGCCGCGAGGGTACGAGAAAGACGGCCAGATCTCCCGATTATTCTTCTGACGGGAGATACGTATCACGGACAGGCGGATTCCGTCATCTCGGCGGTACTCGCCAAGCCCTTCAAGGTTGATGAAGTCGAGGCAACCATGGTGGAACTGCTCTCCCAGAGCCAGGCGTGAGCGCCCGCCGTTCTGCCATCATGTCAGCCTGCACGTGTTGGTCTGGTTTTTGACCATGAGGCTTTGAGTTTTCTCAACACGGCCATTCGAGTGATCCGCCAGAAGGATCCGTTCGCATAAATCCCTATCAGATGACCCCGGAATTCCTTCGCCTGATCGACGACGAGGATCCAGAACAGAGTATTCCTCTCCCCACTCCCGATGAGGAGAAGGAGATGAGTACGTCAGACGTTCCGGACGTGCTCCCCATACTGGCGCTCCGCAACACCGTCCTATTTCCGGGCGTCGTGCTCCCGATCACGGTTGGGAGAGACGCCTCGCTGAGGTTGGTCAAGGATTCCTTTTCCGGAAGTCGACTAATCGGTGTGCTCGCCCAGCGAAAAGCCGAGACCGAGAACCCGGACACCAAAGACCTCTACAGCTACGGAACGGTCGCCAGCATCCTGAAGCTGATCAAGATGCCGGATGGCTCGCGATCCATCGTCATCCAGGGCAAGCGACGTTTCAAGATCAATGGCTTTGTCGAGACCGATCCGTACTTCAAGGCGCAGGTCGAGGCGGTCAATGAGTCCGTGGACGTGGATCAGGTGGAAGTCCAGGCCCGGATAAGGTCCATAAAGGAATTGGCCATTCAGATTGTCAATCTGTCGCCCAATCTTCCCAGCGAGGCGGCCTACGCCATCCAGAACATCGAATCACCGACGTTCCTAATCCACTTTATCGCGTCGAATCTGCAGATTGACGTGTCCGACAAACAGGAACTCCTCGAGACCTTGCCGCTGGTGGAGCGCGCCGATCTCGTGATGCGGCATCTGGACAAGGAGCTCCAGGTCCTGCAATTGTCGGAAGAAATTCGATCCCGCGTCAAGACGGACGTGGATCAGCAGCAGCGCGAGTACCTCCTGCGCCAGCAGCTGAAGGCCATCCAGGAAGAACTGGGCGACACCGAAGGGACGGGCGCCGAAATTGGAGAATTGCGCGAACGGGCTGAAAAGAAGAAACTCCCCGAGGACGTCAACAAGGCCCTCAACAAGGAACTGGACAAGCTAGGCCGATCCAATCCCGCCTCACCGGACTACGCGGTCACCCGCAATTACGTGGACTGGATCCTTGATATTCCCTGGCAGGAGTACTCGAAGGACCTGCTCGATATCAAGCGCGCGGAGAAAATTCTAAACGAGGACCACTACGGTCTCGAGCAGGTCAAGCAGCGCATTCTAGAGTACCTGGCCGTGCTCAAGCTGAAGGGCGACATGAAGGCGCCCATCCTTTGCTTCTACGGCCCTCCGGGAGTCGGCAAGACCAGTCTCGGGAAGAGCATTGCCCGGGCGGTCGGCCGCAAGTTCGTTCGAATGAGTCTCGGCGGTGTTCGGGACGAGGCCGAGATTCGCGGCCATCGCCGCACCTATGTGGGAGCGCTGCCCGGACGCATCGTGCAGGGCGTCAAGAAGGCAGGAACGGCCAACCCCGTGTTCATGCTTGATGAAGTGGACAAGCTGGGCTCAGATTTCCGAGGCGACCCCTCTTCCGCGCTGCTGGAGGTTCTGGATCCGGAGCAGAACAACGCCTTCAATGACCATTACCTCGAGCTGGACTACGACCTCTCGAAGGTCCTATTTATCGCCACGGCCAACAACCTGGGAATGATTCCGGCTCCTTTGCGGGACCGAATGGAGTTGATTCAGATCACCGGGTACACCCAGGAAGAGAAGCTGGCCATCGCCAAGCAGTACCTCGTCCCTCGTCAGTGCGATCGGAATGGCCTCAAGGAGGATCAGTTCGAAATCACGGACGATGCGCTGAAGCTGGTCATTGACGGCTACACGCGGGAGTCTGGCGTCCGCAACCTGGAGCGCACCATAGGCTCAGTGGCGCGCGGCGTCGCCAAGAAGGTGGCAATGGGCAACTCCAAGGGTGAGAAGATTGACGCGGCGGATATCGAGACCTACCTCAAGGCACCTAGGTTTGAATCTGAGGTGGCTGAGCGAACGGTCGTCCCGGGCGTGGCAACGGGCTTGGCCTGGACACCCGTTGGTGGAGAAATCCTGTTCATCGAGGCCTCAGTCTCGCGTGGCAGCGGCCGGATGCTCCTGACCGGGCAGTTGGGCGATGTGATGAAAGAATCCGCGCAGGCGGCTCTCTCATACGTGAAGGCCAACGCAGAGAATCTAGGCATCCCGAGCGAGGCCTTCCGGCATTGGGACCTTCACGTGCACGTGCCGGCCGGGGGCATCCCGAAGGACGGACCGTCGGCAGGTGTTGCCATGCTCTCCGCCCTTGTTTCCATCTACACCCAGCGACGGGTCCGCCACACAGTGGCCATGACAGGCGAGATCACGCTACGTGGGCTCGTTCTTCCGGTAGGTGGCATCAAGGAAAAGGTGCTGGCCGCCAAGCGTGCCGGCATCAAGAAGGTCTATTTGCCGGAGAAGAACCGAAAGGACGTTCTGGAAATTCAGAAGGGTGCTCTCAAAGGGATCTCGGTCGATTACCTGGCCCGCATGGAAGACGTGCTGGATCAGGTACTGGTGAAGCGCCCACTGAACAATCCCAAGAAGTTCTTCAAGGTCCCGGCGGCCGATGTTCAGCGTCAGCCCATTGCCGGATCTCCCGACTTGCTGATCAGCACCAACTGATCTCGGTCGTCGGCCTGAGCGGCCAAGCGCCGCTGAGTTCAGTCCTTCGCGGCAGGCGTCTTTTCGTCGGACGATTGATGGTCCTCGGCTGTCTCGTGATATTCAGCCAGGATCTTGGCGTCTTCGACGTCAGGATCTAGGCCGGCACGAAACGCCTGCTCGGTGTCGGTGATGAGCCCTGCGGCACTATCCACAACGATCTCCAGAACGGAGCCGGCCGCACGTGCTACGTGCCCAGAGAGGTACACCACTCTGCCCAGCCAACTCAGCTGGTCAAAATCCACCTCGGCTCCCCAAGGATCCTCCGCAGGCACAGCCTAGGCATCTCCAGCGTCTGCCGCCGGCTTCTTGGGGGCGCGCTTGCGCGTGGTCTTCTTGGCAGCAGGCTTCGCCTTTGCTGCGGGTTTCGGCTCGGGCTCGGGTGTAGGATCTGCGTCGTCATCACAGCAGGCATCCCGCTCAGCCTTGAGGTTTTCGACCAGATCGTCAACCACGCTCGATACAGCATTCCCAGCCTCGCGGGCTCCGTTGGCCACTAGCGCCATGGCCGCCTCTACCAGGAAGCGGGCCTGCTCGTCCACCTGCAGGTCGTCAAAGCCGTCTCGCAGGTTGTGGAAGGCGTCGTTCGTTTTCTTCTCGTCACTCATGGTGTTTCGGTAGGATGAAGCCAGTGGTTGGCACTCCATGAGTAGACGGGAAGTCACTCTCCAGGTTTCACCCGGGGCAGCACGGCTGCCCAACTCACCGCAGCGGGCAGCTGACAGCAATACCACGAAAGCGGGGCGACCGTCTTTCGACAGCCGCCCCGCTCAAATCGCACTCATAGGTAGAGGGACCTGAGGTCCTCTCGCCGGAAAATTAGCCGCGTGCGTCCTGAGAGATCAGGTACGCTTGCGCAGCAGCCAACCGGGCGATTGGCACGCGGAAGGGCGAGCAGGACACGTAGTCCAGACCCACCGAGTGACAGAAATGAACCGAAGCAGGATCGCCACCGTGCTCACCGCAGATACCCACCTTCAGGAGCGGGCGCTGCGAGCGTCCCCTCTCCGTACCGATGCGGACCAGCTGGCCAACGCCATCAATGTCGATGGACTGGAACGGATCGTCAACGAGGATCTTGTTCTCTACGTAATGCGGCAGGAAGGTCCCGGCATCATCACGCGAGTAGCCAAAGGTCATCTGCGTGAGATCATTCGTCCCGAAGGAGAAGAACTCAGCTTCCTTGGCAATCTTGTCGGCAGTCAAAGCAGCACGCGGGATCTCGATCATCGTCCCGATCATGAAGTCCACGCGGGCTCCCATCTCCTCGAAGACCTTATCGGCCGTGGCCTGAATGATGGCCTTCTGATTGCGGAATTCCTCCACGGTACCGATCAGCGGCACCATGATCTCTGGGAAGACCTTGACGCCCTTTTGGGTCAACTCAACCGCTGCCTCGATGATGGCGCGAGCCTGCATCTCGGTGATCTCCGGGTAGGTGATCCCTAGGCGACATCCGCGATGACCAAGCATCGGGTTGAACTCGTGAAGCGCTTCAATCTTGGCGCGGACCACGGCGACATCGATGCCCATTTTGCGGGCCATCTCTGCCTCCTCCTCTGGCGAGTGTGGCAGGAACTCGTGGAGCGGCGGATCAAGCAAACGAATCGTAACTGGAAGGCCGGCCATTACGTCAAAGATGCCCAAGAAGTCCGACTTCTGTACCGGCAGCAGTTTGGCCAACGCAACCCGGCGGGCCTTCTCGTCCTTGGCAATGATCATCTCACGAACGTGATCGATCCGATCACCCTCGAAGAACATATGCTCCGTCCGGCACAGTCCGATGCCCTGGGCGCCAAAATCAAGCGCTGCCTGTGCATCGGCCGGGGTGTCAGCGTTCGTGCGGACCTTCATGAAACGGAAGCCATCTACCCACGACATGAACTCGGCAAACTCGCCGGTCATTTCGGGTTTGACCAAGGGCTGTTTGCCAAGAATGACCTGGCCTGTAGAGCCGTTGATTGAGAGCCAATCGCCTTCACGAACGGTCACCTGACCGTTCGTGAAGGATTTCGATCCGTAGTTGATGACGATGTCGCCACAGCCTGCAACACACGGCTTGCCCCATCCACGGGCAACCACTGCCGCGTGGCTGGTCATGCCACCACGAGACGTCAGGATGCCCTCAGCTGCGTGCATCCCACCCACATCTTCAGGACTCGTCTCGATGCGTACCAGAATCGTGGGATCACCCTCGGCCTTGCGGGCCTCGGCGTGCTCAGCGCTGAACACCACCTGACCGACCGCGGCCCCCGGCGAAGCTGGAAGCCCCTTGGCGATGACCGAGGGCTGATAGGCCGCCGGATCCTCAAACCGAGGGTGCAGCAGCATGTCGATGTGGATGGGATCGACGAGATTGCGAACGGCCTGCTCCTTGTCAACCAGGCCCTCCTTAACCAAATCAACCGCAACTTTGACCGCAGCAAGCCCGGTGCGCTTTCCGTTCCGCGTCTGCAAGAGGTAGAGCGTGCCGTCCTGGACGGTGAACTCAATGTCCTGCATGTTGGCGTAGTGCTTCTCCAGCTTCTGGGTAGCCTCGACCAACTCGCGATAGGCGGTCGGGAATTTCTCGGCCATCTGCGAAATGTCTTCCGGAGTCCGGATTCCGGCCACCACATCCTCACCCTGCGCGTTGACCAAAAACTCGCCGTAGAGCTTGTTCTCGCCAGTCGAAGGGTTTCGCGTGAACAGGACGCCAGTACCAGAGCCCTCGCCCAGGTTTCCGTAGACCATCGCCTGGACGTTCACCGCCGTACCGATGAGGCCTTCGATCTTGTTGATGTTGCGGTACTTAACCGCACGGTCACTGTCCCAGGAACCAAACACGGCATTGATGGCCAGATTCAGCTGTTCGTAGGGATCATCCGGGAACATGAACCCGGTGTGCTTGCGGTAGATGGCCTTGTAGCGGTCGACCAACTCACGAAGATCATCGCCCGTGAGATCCACGTCATTCTCCACGCCGCGAGACTTCTTGAGCGCCTCCATGGCGTGCTCGAACTCCCCGTGGTGAACACCCATGACCACGTCCCCGAACATGTCGATGAAGCGGCGATAGGCGTCAAATGCAAAGCGGACGCTCCCGCTCTTCTCGGCCAGGCCCTCGACCACCTCATCATTCATTCCAAGGTTGAGGACTGTGTCCATCATACCCGGCATCGAAACGGCCGCGCCGCTACGAACCGAAACCAGCAGCGGATTCTCGCGATCGCCGAAGCCGGTACCCATTGCCTTGGCGATGTGGTCAATCCCGTCGCGAACGCTCTGGTCCAGTCCCTCTGGCCACTGGCTCCCGTGCTCGCTGTAGTACTGGCAGCACTCGGTACTGACTGTGAAGCCCGGAGGCACTGGCAGGCCAATCGAACTCATTTCTGAAAGGTTGGCACCCTTGCCGCCAAGGAGGGCCTTCATCGACTTGTCCCCTTCGCATTTCCCGCCACCGAAGACGTACACACGCTTCGTATCTGTTTCCACGGATTCCATATTGTCCTAACTGATTTTCAGATTCATCGGCTCAAAGCATAAGAAGATAAGGTCATGCTCAGCCCGGCTTGGCAGGCCTCCCGCCAAGAACTGATTAATGCACGGGAAGCGCTTTCAGGCCCACCGGGCACTGCATTGGTTCCGCCCCTCCAAAGCGACGATGATTGGCTCCGGCGGAACGTCCATCGTCGGGACGCGGTATAGTGGCGCCACATTTTTTTGCCCCAGCTGTCCGCCTGCATGCCGCATCTCGTAATAGTCGAGTCCCCCACCAAGGCCCGCACCATTCGCCGTTTTCTACCCAAAGAGTACCGGGTAGAAGCGAGCATGGGGCACGTCCGTGACCTCCCGGCATCAGCCACTCAGATCCCCAAGAAATACAAAGGGGAAGCCTGGTCTCGCCTGGGCGTCAACGTGGAGGAAGGCTTCGAGCCGCTCTATGTCGTACCTCCGGACAAGTCCAAGATTGTCAAGGAGCTGAAGGAAGCTCTCAAGGACGCCGACACGCTCTTCATCGCAACTGATGAAGACCGTGAAGGAGAGTCTATTGGCTGGCACCTACTCCAAGTGCTAAAGCCCAAGGTGCCCGTTCGCCGAATGGTCTTCCATGAGATCACGGAGAATGCCATTAAGGCGGCGCTGGAAGAAACCCGCGAAATGGATACCAGCCTCGTCGACGCCCAGGAGACGCGTCGTGTATTGGACCGACTGGTTGGGTACACCCTGTCGCCACTGCTCTGGAAAAAGGTGGCTCCCAAGCTTTCCGCTGGGCGCGTACAGAGCGTGGCCGTCCGCATCATTGTCAACCGCGAGAAGGAACGGATTGCCTTCGTTCCGGCTACCTACTGGAATCTAGACGCTAAGCTTCAGGTCCCCTCTGGGTCCTTTGAAGCTGCGCTAACACACGTGGCCGGCGTTCGCATAGCGGCTGGACGAGACTTTGACGACGACACCGGTCGCCTGAAAGAGGACCTGAAGCCCGGAGTCG
>JBLFXH010000092.1:0-12196 GCA_047611125.1 Rhodothermales bacterium | reverse complement strand
GAGGCGACCTCGACCCTAAACCCGATCATCCTAGAGGAGGCGATGCGGGATCACCGCGTTCGGGCCAAGGCATCGCGAAGCATCAGTAGCATGGTGATCGCACCGTTGGTTGGCCGAGACCGAATCATTGGGGCCCTCTTCGCCTGCAAGGAACTGGTGCGAGGTTTCGAGCGCGATGAAATTGACACCATTAGCATTCTTGCCGCACAGTCAAGCCTGGCCATCGAGAACGCCGGTCTTGTCGAGCAGCAAGTGGAACGCGAGCGGTTGGCCCGCGAGTTGGCCATCGCCCGCGAGGTTCAGCAGCGGTTGCTCCCGCAGCGGGTGCCCGAGGTAAGGGGCCTGTCGCTAGCCGCCTCCAGCGTCCCCGCCCAAGAAGTGGGTGGAGACTACTACGATTTTGTGGATCTGGGGGACGAACGATTGGGACTCATCGTCGCAGATGTCTCAGGCAAGGGGACGTCGGCCGCCTTCTACATGGCTGAGATGCAGGGCATCTTCCATGCCGTGTCCCGGCTGGCACCCTCGCCGGCGGATTTCCTTCACCACGCCAATGTGGCCATTTCGGAATCGCTGGACAAAAACGTATTTGTCTCGGTGATCTACGGCGTCCTGGATGTCAGGAAGCAAGAATTCGTGTTAGCGCGCGCTGGCCACTGCCCGGCCGCAGCCGTGGGAATCGACGGCAAGGCTCGCTACCTCCGGTCCAAAGGAATTGGACTGGGCCTCGCGCCCGCCCCCCTCTTCAGGCAGTCCCTGGCCGAGACAACCATCCACCTCCAGCCAGGAGACGTGTTCGTCCTGTATACGGACGGCGTCGTTGAGAGCCGGTCGCCAAGCGGAGATGAGTATGACTACGACCGATTGCTGGAGGTGTTGAGTGACATCCGTCATGAGGATGCAGCGGGCATCCATGACCACCTGATCAAAGATCTGAATGCCTTCGTCGGAGATTCCGGCGACTATGGCGACGATATGACCCTGGTCGTGCTGAAGTGGCACGGCCCTCACGCAGACGTCCCGCTGGAATCACACGGCGTGGCACACGTGCCCGTCCTCGCGTAGTTTCGGACACACCCACGACCATGACACCGATGCAGTCAGTATGAGCAGTTTTTCAGTAGGGTTCCGAACATTGGGGAGCATTCAGGCGCTCGACCTTCGCGGAGAACTCGACGCACACACAGCAGCCGAACTTGAGGCCGCCATCGAGAAGTGCCAGGCGGATGATTCCGTGCAGATTCTCGTGAACGGCGCCAACCTCATGTATATCTCCAGCGCCGGCCTCGGCGTGTTCATGGCGCACATTGAGGAGATCCGGGAGAAAGGAGGCGACATCAAAATTGCCGCCCTCCAGCCCAAGGTCTACAACGTGTTTGACCTACTCGGCTTCCCCATGTTGTTCGACATCACCGAGTCTGAGGAGGAAGCGATCTCGAAGTTTGATTCACCAGCACCGAGTGCCTGAGCGCCCACATGGCTGAACGTATTCACAAATTGACCATTCCGAGTTCCACCAGGTATCTGGAGGACGTTCGTCATTTTGTGGAGCGTCATGCCGAGAAGGCCAAGCTGCCCGAGGACTCCGTCCAGCAGCTGAAAATGGCGGTGGATGAGGCATGCGCCAACGTCATCGAGCATGCCTACAAGGGCAACAACGAGCAGCCCATCGACATTGCGGTGATCGTGCGCTCGGACCGCTTTACCGTTCGCATTCGGGACAAAGGCGAGGGCTTCGATCCGACCGTCTATCAGGAACCGGACCTGACATCGATCGCCCGTTCCAGGCGGGCCGGAGGGCTGGGCGTGCACATTATGCACCGCCTTATGGATCAGGTCGAATACCGCCAGCGAGGCCGGACCAACGAGTGCCGCCTCACCAAGTACCGCCGCTGAGCGTCACCGTCGCGACTAGGCCACGCGCCCGTCGTAAATCGAGGCAATCCCAAACGTCAAGCGCTTCTGTCTGACGTCTGTATAGCCCGCTGCCCGCATACGCTCCAGAAACGCTTCGCCATGCGGGAAGACCGCAATGGAATCGGGTAGGTAGCGGTACGCGCCCGAGTCGCCCGAAAGCCATCCTCCGATGCGCGGTAGAATGTGGCGACTGTAGAATCCGTAGACCTGTTTGACAGGAAACGCGGTCGGCTGACTAAACTCTAGAATCACAAGACGGGCACCCGGCCTCATTACTCTGCCCATGTCAGTCAGGCCGGCGTCCAGATTCTCAAAATTGCGGACGCCGAAGGCCACGGTGGCCGCATCGAAAGAGTCGTCGTCGAACGGCAGATTCTCCGCATCGCCATAGCAGAGGGTCACCCGCTTTTCAAGCTTCCGAGCCGGTAGCTTGCGCCTGCCGACAGCCAGCATCTCCTTGGCAATGTCCACGCCGACCACCTCGCCGGCGCCGGCTTGGGCCGCGGCTATGGCAAGATCCCCGGTCCCGGTGGCTACGTCCAGAACCCGTCCGGGGGCACCCTCCATGACCATGCTGATCACCCTCTTCCGCCAGCCCTGATCGATGCCCATACTCAAGATCCGATTCAGGAAGTCGTAGCGCGGCGCAATCGTGTCGAACATGTTAGCCACGTCCGCCTTCTTTCCTTCGGCAGCGCCTGGGGATGGATAGTTCTGCGTTGCCACAGCGGTCACCTCAGGAGTTCGATGAGTTTCAGCAACTCGTAGTTGATGGATTTCTTGCGGCCCCAGACGTTTCGGGAAGGCGTCATTCGCACATCGCCATCCAGAATGCCCACCATCACATTGTAGTGTCCTTCCATGAAAGCATCCACGGCCGCGGCGCCCAGGCGACTGGCAAGGACGCGATCACGTGCTGTTGGGGAGCCACCGCGCTGGGTGTGCCCGAGTATGCAGACCCGCAAGTCAACGTGATCGAAGGCAGAATCCGACTTCAGAGCCGCAGCTACCGAGTTCGCACCGCCCAGCTCATCGCCTTCGGCAACAACCACAATGGAGGAACGGGACTGCGAGACCATCAGGGACTTGATCTGCCGCTTGACCTCTTCGAGGTCTGAGAGCATTTCGGGGATCAGGACCAGCTCCGCGCCGCCACCGATTCCACAGTTTAGGGCGATGAATCCAGCGTCGCGCCCCATCACCTCGACAAGGAACAGTCGATCGTGAGCGTCGGCGGTATCTCGGATCTTGTCGATGTTCTCAAGCGCCGTGTTCATGGCCGTGTCGTAGCCAATCGTCTCATCAGTCCCGAAGAGATCGTTGTCAATCGTCCCCGGGCATCCGACAAGCGGAATCTGGTGCTCGTCGTAGAAGATGGCAGCACCCCGCAGCGATCCGTCCCCACCGATGGCTATCAGGCCCTCGATGCCCGCCTCTCGCAGGTTGTTGGCAGCTTTGGCTCGCCCCTCCACGGTCCTGAACGCATCGGAGCGAGCGCTCTTTAGGATGGTACCGCCTTTCTGCACAATGTTGGAGACCGACTTGCCATCCATTTCGACCAGATCTCCCTCTATCATCCCCTGGTAGCCGCGGCGAATGCCAAACACCTCCAGGTCGTAGGTCATGGCGGTGCGCACAACGGCCCGAACGCACGCATTCATGCCGGGGGCGTCGCCTCCGGACGTGAAAACTCCAATGCGGGATACGTTACTCATGGGTGCCTCAATCAATGCCGACCAGGCTTGAAGGGTCTGCGCACGCGTTGAAGATCACTCGAATGCGGTGCCGGTAGATATGGCCACGTCCAGAAGCTCGTCGTAAGCATCGGCGTCCACTTCGTACGCGCCGAATTGGCGAAGGTGGTCCGTCATGAACTGCACATCCAGTAGGGCGAAGTCGGCTTTTGCAAGCCATTTGACGAGCCCCACCAGGGCGGCCTTGGAGGCGTCCCTACGCGTGTGGTACATGGACTCAGCAAAGAAGGCCCGTCCCAGCGCCAAGCCGTAGAGTCCGCCGCACAATTCCCCGTCATGGTAGGCTCCAATGCTGTGGGCCCACCCGGTTCGATGGAGTTCGAGGAAGACCTGTATCAGGTCCTCGGACAGCCACGTTTCCCCCCGATCGGCGCAGGCCCGAATGATGGCCTCGAAATCTACGTTTCGCCTGATCTCGAACCGTCCTTGCCGCAGGGTCCGCGCCAGTCGTCGCGGGATGTGGAAATCCCCGATGGGAAGCAGCGCACGCGTCTCTGGAAGCCACCAGTAGATCTGGTCGCTCTCGTCCGGCTCCGCCATGGGAAAGTATCCCTGAGCGTACGCGTTGATCATCATTTCGGGCGTGAGGGTCGTCACGAAATCCTCCCAATCAACGTCGAGTTACAAGATTATATTGAGCAGCAACCCACGACTCCCATGGCCCGAGATTCCTACATCGTTCAAAGCGGAGACCACTCCGTCAGTCTGGATTCTGACGGAAAGCAGGTGTTCGATGAACAAGGGGCCGCTCCCCTGAAGGTTACGGATCTTGGCGATAGGCGATTCGCCGTTTTGTATGGCGGCAAGAGTCGGGTGGTGACCATCGAGAGCGAGTCTTCGCAGGGCGTCACCCTCCGCATGTCCGGAGCCAAGCACGTCCTGTCCTGGAAGGACCGCCGCGCGCTACTGCTTGAGTCCATGGGGTTTGCCTCTGCCGAGGCAGAGGCCGACCGTGAAATACGGGCCCCCATGCCTGGCTTGGTACTCAGCGTGCTGGTGGAGGTGGGTCAGTCCGTCACCGCCGGCGACGGACTGGTGGTCCTGGAGGCCATGAAGATGGAGAATGAACTACGTGCCAGTACGGACAGCGTCGTGGAGCGTATCCACGTTGCCGTCGGCGAGGCGGTTGGAAAGGGCGCTCTATTGATTGAGGTTCAGGCGTGACCGAGAGGGTGCTGGTCACCGGCGGCACCGGCTTTTTGGGTTCGCATCTCGTCCGCCTTCTTCGAAAAGAGGGCCGACAGGTCCGGGTGCTGGTCCGCCGTCCTGAGCGGATGGGCTTGCTTAAGAATGTCGATGGGCTGGAGACGGTTGCCGGGGATGTGCTTGACGTTGACTCCGTGCGGGATGCCCTCACCGGTGTCACCCAGGTCTTCCACTGCGCCGCATTCGTTGGGTTTGGCGGGCGTGCCGAGCTAGATCCTATGATGGACGTGAATGTGGGTGGCACCCGCAATGTCGTCAACGAAGCACTAAAGGCGGGTGTCGGCCGACTGGTGCACACCAGTTCGATCGCCGCCCTTGGCCGCACCGAGCGTCCCACCGGCTGTCTGAATGAACAGGCAGTCTGGACCGAGTCACCCATGAATACAGCCTACGCCCGCTCGAAGCACCTGGCCGAACTGGAGGTCCATCGCGCGATTGCCGAAGGACTCGACGCCGTAATCGTGAACCCCTCCCTGATAATGGGCGCCGGCAGACCGGGCGAGAACACCACTCAGATTGCCGAGCGCATTCGCGACCGTCGCCTTCCCGCCTTTCCCTCCGGCGCTACAAACGTGGTGGATGTCGAGGATGTGGCGACCGGTCATCTCGCAGCCCTGGCCCGCGGAGAGAAGGGCCAGCGATACATCCTGGGCGGTGAGAACCTGACCTGGCAATCCATCATCCTGACACTGGCGGGCGCATTCGGAGTCCCCCCTCCCACTCGACACATGTCCGCGCGCGCCGCCATGATTCTGGGAGCCGCCGGAGAGATTATCGCGACGGTGACCCGGCGCCCTCCCATGCTCACGCGCGAAGGTGCCCGAGTGACCGGTCACAAGACCTGCTACGAAAACGCCCGTGCGCGCACAGAGCTAGGCATGACCTTTCGACCTTTCAAGGAGACGGCCCAGCGCATGGCAGGGGCACTGGCTCGATGAGGCGCCCGCTGGCCCGACTGGTTTTCCTGGCCATCCTCCTCGCGGGCTGCAGCAGCCCCGAAGGGCCGCGCGCACGTGTGGTGGTCACCATACCCCCGCTCAAGCTCCTCGCCGAGCAACTCCTCGATTCTGGGACGGCGGTAACCACGCTCCTGCCAGGCGGCGTCTCACCTCATGCCTACGATCCCCTTCCCTCGGCGGTACGAACGGTGGCATCGTCTCAGGTCCTTCTCGCCATCCATCCTGACGTCGATGGGTGGGTCACCGCCCTGCAGGCCGATCGGATATGGTGGCTGACTGATGAGTCGGATGATCCCCACTCGTGGTTGGACCCCATTTATGTTCGGGACGCCTTGCCGAGGCTTTCCGAGGTACTGTGTCAGGTGTACGACCGGCAGTGTCCGGCCATTCAACAACGGGCCTCTGCCCTGGCGGTTGAACTGGACTCCCTCACCATGAAGGCCACGCCTGCCCTTTCAGGCCTGCGGCTGGTACCCTCGGGAGTCTTTCTCAGCGCCTTCAGCGCCCGCTTTCACCTTCAGCCGGAGGCTGTCATCGCACCCGTTGAGGGCGTTGAGCCGAGTCCCCGTGATGTGGCCCGCTCCATCGACGCCGCCCGCTCGGCTGGTTTAGTGGTGGGTCAGGCAGGCTTCCCCGAACTTGCGGCAACTGAGGTGGCACAGGCCTCGGGCGCGCGGTTCGTACGAATCGATCCTCTAGGCACCCGTCCGCCTGCCACAACCTACGCTGACCTTCTGGACGAAATAATCCGTACGCTCACCCAATGAGCCCTACTGTCTCCATCTGTGACCTGGCCGTCCAACTGGGGAACAGGCAGGTTCTTACCGGGATCTCGTTTGAGGCGTACCCCGGGGACCTGGTGGCCGTCCTTGGCCCCAACGGCAGTGGTAAGTCCACGCTGGTCCGAAGCCTGATTGGGCTTATTCCGGTCTCCGTGGGATCGGTGGAAATTATTGGCTGTGCTCCCGGCGATTGTCCGGCCGGTGTCATCGGGTATGTGCCGCAAATCAAGTCTTTAGACCGCAGTTTTCCTGCCCAGGCCCTGGAGTTGGTGGCCTCGGCCCACGACAATGCCTGGCCCGGCTTTCTCGGCCGCGAGAAGAAGGCATGGTCGCTTAGGGCACTCGAGCGCGTTGGCGCCAGTCATCTGGCCCCGCGCCAGGTGAGCGAACTCTCGGGAGGCGAGCTCCAGCGGGTGTACCTGGCCCGTGCCATGGCCACAAAAGCGAGGCTGCTCATTCTCGACGAGCCGGAGACGGGAATCGATGCCGCGGGCACGTCGGACTTGTATGCGCTGCTGGAGACGTTCTGTCACGATGAAGGCGGGACGGTACTCCTGGTCACACACGATTGGGATGCCGCCCTGCATCACGCCTCGAAAGTGCTCCTGATCAAGCAGCATCAGATTAGCTTCGGCACCCCGGAAGTCGCGTTGTCTGACGCGCATGTTCGGTCAGCGTTTGGTCACGTCGGACACGCCCACGCCGTCCAGTCCGGCTCATGATCGAAGCACTCTCCTATCCCTTCTTTCAGCGCGCGTTGATCGCGGCCATTCTAGTGGGCGGGACGGCCAGCTACCTCGGCGTATTCGTCGTTCAGCGAAAGCTGAGCTTTCTCGGGGCGGGTCTTGCCCATGCCGCGTTCGGCGGCGTAGCGCTCGGCCTCCTGCTGGGGACAGAGCCCCTCTGGGTCGCGCTCCCCTTCACGGTCCTGGTTGCCGTGGCCATCAACTGGATCAAACGACACACGCGGCTTGCCGGAGACACCGCGGTAGGCGTGTTCTTTGCCGTGGCGGTGGCCCTCGGCCTGATTTTCCTGTCTCTGAGGCGCAGTGTCAATGTGGATGCCTTCACCTACCTGTTCGGGTCTGTTCTGGCCGTGGGACCGGTGGACTTGGTTCTAGGCGCACTAACCGCGCTCCTGGCCCTGGCCACTCTGCCCCGACTCTGGGGACGCTGGGCGTACGCCACGTTTGACCCGGACGCCGCACGTGCTGACCGCATTCCGGTGGATCGTCACGACTACGTGCTCTTCGTCCTCCTGGCCGTCACCGTCGTGGTCTCGGTCAAGATGGTTGGCATCATCCTAATGGCAGCCTTCCTGGTGATACCCGCGGCCTGCTCTCGGCTAATTACCAGTCGCTTCGTCGTGATGACGGCGGTGTCGGTACTGATCGGCGTGACCTCGTCCATCGCGGGCCTGTTCATTGCCTACGAGGCCGACCTCCCCAGTGGGGCGACGATTGTACTGGTCCAGGCGGGGCTGTTCTTCTTGGCGGCCCTGCGCAGCGCGCGCCAGGGGTAGCCTACGGCGTATCGATGGCCAGCGGGTAGTCGGCCTCAACCAGGCCTTCGGCCATGTCCTTCAGACGCCGCCGCAGCAGGCGTCGACGAAATGCGCTGATGCGGTCAATGAAGAGCACACCGTCCAGGTGATCGTACTCGTGCTGGATGACGCGCGCAAGCATGTCACCGGCCACGAGCTCCTGACGCTGGAGCATCCGGTCCAGGAAAACCACTTTGATGGCTTCGGGCCTGGCCACGTACTCCCTCAGATCGGGGATGGAGAGACAGCCTTCCTCGAACTCGATCTCGTCCTCGGACTCCTCTGTGATCTCCGGGTTAATGAAGACCATGGGCTGTTCGGGCCACTCGAGGGTTTCCTGGTCTTCCTCGTCTACGAGGGGGCCAAGGTCAATCACAAAAAGGCGCTCGATCCGACCCACCTGCGGTGCCGCCAGTCCAATTCCTGCCGCGCCGTGCATGGTATCGATCATGTTGCTGATCAATTCCTGCAGCTCCGGCGAATCGCCAGCGACCTCCTGGGTCTCTTCCCGGAGAACGGCGTCTCCAAATGTATGAACAGGTAGAATCATCTCGCTTTGGTCAGGGCGACGGTGAACGTGAAGGCCCGGAAACGTTCCCTGCTGCAGCCGGCTCGTTGCCTTCTCCCTCCAGATATTCCTGCAGAATGATGCCGGCCGCCATGGTATCAATCTTACCCGAACTGCCAGCATCGGCTAGTCTGGATCGGGCCTCCTCACTGGTGTAGCGCTCATCCTGCCGCACCACCTTGAGACCCCGGATGGCCTTCCTCATGCGCCGGATATAGATATTTACCATCCGAGTGGCGGTCCCCTCCTTGCCTTCCTCGGTGAGAGGCCAACCGACAACGGCCACACCGATTCCGTCACCACTATGAATACGCTTGAGCTCGGCTAGGGCGGAATTAGGCTCGTACGTGCCTACCGGCTGCACAAACATTCGCAGCGGATCCGTCATGGCAAGTCCAACTTTCTTGGTGCCAACATCCACGCCTACCGCGCGGCCCCCAGTCAACCCGGTCATCCCAGTCACTCTAGTACGCGCCGTCCTCGACGAGCATGACCGATTCCAGCTGACCATTGGCGTGGTCTGCGCTTCCTTCGGGCACGTCGTAGTTGAGATCCAACAGCGGCTGCTGAAGTACCGCCTTCAGCTTTTTGCTCGGCTTGAAGTGCGTCTTTCGACGACTGGGAATGAAGACAGTCTCGTTCGTCTTCGGATTGCGGGCCTTCGGCTTGGCCTTCGTTTTCTTGACCTCAAAGACGCCAAAGTCGCGCAGTTCAATCCGAACTTCTGGGTCGGCCTCCATCATCAGCCCCCCCAGGGCCTCGACTACGGCGCTCACCCAGGGTTCGCATTTGTAGATGGGGCTATCGACCAACTCGGATACCCTCCGGGCCACGTCCTTCTTGGTCAGTGTTTGTGGTCTGGCGCCCATCTCCTTTGCGGTAAGCTATTGATTTTGCTGAGGTCTATCAAGAAACGACCACCACCGTCGCTTGTCAACCACTATTGGGACCGCAAGGTTGAAGCCAAGTCGAACTTCTCCCTATTGCTCGTCGATCTGCTCCTCGAACCGGTAGACGCCGTGGATGCCCTCGACACGCTTGATCCGCTGCATAAGTCGCCGGAGGTGCTCCAAGTCCGAGACGTACATGACGATCGTACCCTCAAAGACACCGTCCACCGTCTCGACGGATATGGACCTGATGTTGGTCTTCAGATTCTTCGAAATCACAGTCGTGATATCACTAACAATCCCGACGCGATCCTCTCCCATCATCCGAAGCGCGGTCACAAAGGAAACGTCTTTCTGACGACTCCACTCGACCGGAACGATGCGGTCAGGTTGGTTGATCAGGAGGTTGGGGGCGTTGCGACAATTGACCCGGTGGATCTTGATCGCGCCGGTCCGGGAGATGAAGCCAAACACATCGTCACCGGGGATGGGATTGCAACACGATGCATAGGTAGTGGCAATATCCGTGTGCAGTTCTCCGTCTATCAGTAGCGCCGGAGCACCGGTCGATTGGGCGGTGTCCAAGAAGGTTTCGAACTCCTCCTGCTGCCGGACCGCCGGCACGTCTTCGACCGCTTCCTCGCTTTCGGTGCTACGAAGATTCCGGACGAACGACACCAGGTCCTTGACGTCGAAATATCCGGTCCCGATCTCGTACAGCAGCTGCTGCTGGTTCGGAAACCGGAGCTTGACGGCCCAGCTGGACAGTTCGGAATCTGTGTACTCAATGCCGGCTCTCCTGGCCCGCTTCGCAAAGGTCTCTCGCCCGTGATCAATGGCCTTGCGTCGCTTCTCGTTGATCCAATGCCGGATTCGACTCCGAGCCTTCTGCGTGACGACAAACTTGACCCAGTCTGGATTCGGCGTCTGCTTCTTGGACGTGATCACCTCCACCTGATCGCCGGACTGCAGCTTGTGTGATAGCGGGACCATCTTCCCGTTCACCTTGGCCCCAATGCAGTGGAACCCTACCTCCGTATGGACTTGGAATGCGAAGTCCACCGGCGAGGCCCCCACCGGGAGCGTCAGCAGGTCACCGCGGGGCGTAAAGAGATAGATCTCCTCGTCATAGAGATTCAGGCGAAAATCCTGAACGAACTCGGTGGCCTGCTCCGGCCGCGGGCCCTCCAGCATTTCGCGCACCCAGGTCAGGAATGTCTCCATTTCGGAGTCCGACCGCGCGACACCTTCCTTGTACTTCCAATGCGCGGCTACGCCCTTCTCGGCCACCTCGTGCATGTCTTGGGTACGAATCTGGATTTCCACTCTTCGTCCCTTTGGGCCGAGGACCGTGGTGTGGAGACTCTGGTACCCGTTGGACTTTGGAACTGAGACAAAGTCGCGGAAGCGCTCGGGCAGTGGCTTGTAGAGATCTGTTAGAATTGAATAAACCAACCAGCATTCCTCGCGCCCCTGCTTCCCCGCGCTCTCAAGCACAATTCGGATGGCAAAGATGTCGTAAATCTCGCTGAGCGGCTTATTCTGCCGCTTCATCTTCCGGTAGATGGAATAGAAGTTCTTCGAGCGACCGGCGATGCTGAATTTGAAGCCTTCGCTCTCAAGTCGATCGCTCACCGGGCCAATGAACTGCTCGATGTACGCCTCGCGGTCCTTGCTCGAATCCCGAAGGCCCTTCTCAATCAGGCCATACATGTCCGGGTTCAGGATGCTGAGGGAGAGATCCTCCAGCTCGCTCTTCAGCGCGTTGAAGCCAAACCGATGAGCCAGCGGGGCGAACAGCTCGTGGGTCTCGGTCGCAATCTTGAACCGCTTATGCCGAGACAGCGACCCCAGCGTGCGCATGTTGTGCATGCGGTCAGCGAACTTGACCAGTATGACCCGGATATCCGAGGCCATGGAGAGCATGAGCTTCCGGACGTTCTCAGCCTGCCCGATGGCCCGGCTCTCGAAGGCACCTCGAATCTTGGTCAGACCATCGATGATTTCGGCCATCGTGTCGCCGAACGTGTCCTTGATGAACTCTAACTCGACCTCGGTGTCCTCCACAACGTCGTGCAACAACGCTGCGGCCACGGTCACATCGTCAAGGCCGATGCGATCCACGCAAATCTGAGCCACTGCCAACGGGTGGATGATGTAGGGCTCTCCGGACGCGCGCCGGTCATTGCGGTGGGCCCAGTGCGCCACATAGAACGCACGCCAGATCATGTCCTCATCCACCGAAGGCAGCGTGTCGCGGCAGGACTGGATCAGCGTCTCCACGGCCTCCCGGAACCGCGGCTCGATCTCGATCTCAGTACCAGACAGGATGGAAGAGGTCAGTGCCATGCCGGGATGTTACGCAACATTTGATCCCGATTCCTGCCCGCTGGCCGACCAGGTTGTTGATAGACCAAAATCATGTATACAAAGAACGGGGCACCCCAACTTGTGGAGCGCCCCGTCACACTTGGTCGACAATCGGGCGGTTAAGCCTTCTTGTCTACGTCGGCGCCTTCTGCCTGGTCTGAGGCAGCCTCGTCGTCCGAGCCAGAGACGGCATCCTCGGCCTTCTCG
>JBLFXH010000091.1:0-12202 GCA_047611125.1 Rhodothermales bacterium | reverse complement strand
GGGAGCACAATGCGACGGATGGTCTGCCACTTGGTGGCACCAAGCGCCCAACACGCCTCCCTAAAGGACTGCGGCACGGCCTGAAGGGACTCCCGCGTTGCAACAATGACAACTGGGAGCGTCATGATGGCCAGAGTCAGGCTTGCAGCCAGGATGCTGGTTCCGAACCTGAAGAAAATCACGAAGGCCCCCACGCCGAAGAGCGCATGGACGATGCTCGGGACTCCGGCCAGGTTGATGATGGCCAGGTTAATGATCCGCGTCAGCCAGTTGTCTGGAGCGTACTCGGACAGATAGATGGCCGCTGCGATTCCGAGCGGCACGGAGAAGAGCAGTGCCATTGCCACCAGGAAGATCGTCCCCAGCAGAGCCGGAAAGATGCCACCGGCCGTCATCCCACTCTTCGGGAAAGCAAATAGGAATTCCAGCGAGATGGCCGGGGCTCCCCGAACTACCAAGAGGGTAAGGATGATCAGTACCGGCAGAATCAGCAGGAGCGTCATCATCAGAAACAGGAGCCGAAAACGGCGCTGAATCTGGTCGTTCTGTGCGTTGAGAGAGGTTGCCGTAAACATCTACTGCTTCCGAATGCCCCGAACAACGAGGTCCGCGGTTAGGTTAATGGCGAAGGTCACCAGGAAGAGAAAGAGGCCAAGTGCAAACAGGGCGCCGTAGTGGTCTGACCCGACCGCCGTTTCTCCGAGTTCGGCGGCGATCGTGGCCGTGAGGGCACGGACCGAGTCGAACACGGAGTCTGGAAGGTTGACGGCGTGCCCGGATGCCATGAGCACGGCCATCGTCTCCCCGAAGCCGCGACCGACTCCAAGGAGCACAGCCGAAACCAGGCCGTTGCGTGCCGCAGGTATGATTACTTGCCGAATCATCTGCCACTTGGTGGCGCCCATCGCCTCAGCCGCCTCCCGGAATCTATCCGGAACGGCCTTCAGCGCATCCTCCGCAATGGTCGTCATGATGGGCGCCGCCATCAGACCCAAGATGATTCCCGCGTTCAGGACATTCAGCCCGATGGGCACGTCAAACAGGTCAATAATCAACCCGTTCATGATGGTCAGACCGATGAACCCCCATACCACAGAGGGGATCGCGGCCAGCATTTCGACCAAAACCTTAAGGGTCTCCCGCGTCTTCCCGCTGGCAAACTCCGAGATGTAGACGGCTGCACCCAGCGAGAAAGGGATGGCCACCAGCATCGCAACCCCGGTCACGCTCGCCGTTCCGACGATCAGCGCAAGTGCGCCGTAGGTCGGGTTCTTGTTCGACGTTGGAGCCCACCTGATTGAGGCGAAGAACTCCAGGAAGTCAAACCGATCGAAGACGAATGCGAGCCCCTCGCGCATGATGAACGCGAAGATTCCCAGAATGAAAATGATCGCTGAGATGCCGCCGATGAACATCAGCACCTGAACGGCCTTGTCAGTAACCCAGGCCAGGTCCAGACGGTCTTCCGGTGGGCTCAGGCTGGGTCTGGGTGCGCTGCTCATCGGCCCCTCAGGAGATCCACGAGATCGCCCAGTTGCGAGGCCAACTCCTGATTCGACTTCTCCAGATCACTCCGGTCGGACACCTCCCATTGGAGTGCGACGGTCTGGAAGGGAATCCGCTCGACGAAGTCTGACGGCGGCCCTGAAAGGCTGATCAACGCCTTGAAAGAACTCAGTGGCTTTGCCATCTCCGCCAGCGCCTTGGGCGATCGGGACTTGACCTCGTGGCCGTTTTCCAAGAGGAAGGCCAGCGCGTCAGGGTCGAGCTTTCCCGCCGGATTTCTGCCCGCCGATGTGACCGCTGCCTTATCCGGATACTGCTGCTCAGCGAGGGCCGTCACGAGGTGGGTGAGGGCATCATCCTTTTCGTCCACCACCAGGATGGTCGCGGGGGCGCGCCGCTTGGTCTCGCCGGTGAGGGCGAAAACGGTCTCTTCACAGAGGTTCTTGGCCTGATCGCTGACTCGCTCCAACTGGCGAATGATCACCAATCTGGAGAAGAGATCCTCAACCCCGACCTGTCCCGGGTCCTCTTCGCGAAGCATCGCAAGCGCATTGACGTAGTCGCGGTCCACCTGGGCGGCAAAGCCCATGGTCCCGCGCGCCAGCGATTCGTCACGACTGCGAAACGCGTCCATCGCCTGCCTGAACATCTGAAGTGCATCGGCCGCCATGGAGGCCACCTCGCGCTTGAAGGTGCCTTGCAACGGTTTCTGGATCTGCACCGAGTGGCGACAAATCGTCACCGCGTAATCACCCATGCGCTCCAGCAGCAGCGCTATCCGCATCGTGGAACTGACGAACCGCAGATGGGCGCCTGACGGAAGGTGCTTGGCGATGAACCGGTGGCAATCGGCCTCGACCGTTTCCATCAGCCGGTTCACAGGACCGTCCCGAAGGATGGTCCTGTAGGCCAGACTGTGGTTGCCGGTGTCCAGAGCCCTCACGGCGTCCTCGAGACCCTGGTCAACCATGTTGGCCAACCGGGAGACCTCCTGCATCAGAAGATCGCTGTCCTCGGAAAGTCGCTGCTCGTAGTAACTCATTTCGGTACGCAGTCAGATATAGCGTGGAGGAGGGTTAGGCTCCTGGCGTGTTGCAGTTCACCGTGGTGGCTGGCGCGTAGCCCTTTTCCTGAATTATGCACTGGCCTACATCGCTCATGATCCAATCCAGGTACTCCTTGACGGCGCCGGTCGGCTGACCGTTGGTGTACATAAAGAGCGGGCGGGCGATGGGGTAGCTTCCGTCGAGGGCGGCCTCCACGGAAGGCGCGACGCACGTGGTGCCGTTGTTTATGCAGGGCATTTTCACCCCGTCATTCGCATAGGCCAATCCGCTGTAGCCGATTGCACATGCCGTCGCGTGGACAAGATCCACGACATCCTTGGAACCATGCATGTCGCGAGACCCGAGTTTGAAGTCGCCATCTTCAAGCACGGCCTCCCGGAAGTAGGCGAACGTACCGGAATTGTTCTGGCGCGACACGCGAATAACCTCCTGATCGCGGCAGCCCGGGACCTGAACGTTCAACTGTGGCCAGGACTCGAATGTGCCTTCCTCTCCGTAGATCTCAGCCAACTGGCCCAGGCTGATTTCGTCCAGCGGATTATCCTTGTGCACAAAAATGGCCAGCGCATCGAAGCCGACCACATGCTCGACGGGCTCCTGCCCATTTGCCCGAGCCTGGGCGATTTCAGAGTCTTTGATCTGCCGGCTGGAATTGGCGATGTCCACGGTGCCGTTGATAAGCGCCGCAATCCCCGTTCCAGAGCCTCCGCCAGTCACGGCGATGGCCAGACTCGGGTTCACGGTCCGATACTCTTCGGCCCAGGCCTGGGCGACGTTGACGAGGGTGTCGGAACCCTTGTTCTCGATCAGTTTGCGGCTGGAGTTCTCTGGTCGGCCGCAACCGGCCATGATGAAGAGCGCGATCAGCGCGAGAGTACTTGTTCTAAGAGTCATAGCTCCGGGAGTTGGAGTAGTGTTCGTTGTAAAGAGGGAGGCCCTAAAAATCGACGTGCAGGGTGACCCGTCCAGTGACGCGCGAATCATCGGCGCCGACCTTGGTGTCCACCAGAAGGTTCGGAATGAAACGCACGTTATCGCGTACGGTCATGGCCAGGCCGAGCATCGCGAAGGAGCCGTCGTCGGTCTGCACGGCGGTGTCAATGCTGGAGAAGTCATATCGGGCAACGAGTTCGGACTTCTGTCCGACGGCAGCGGCGCCGAAGACAGAGACACCGACACGATCGGCGCCATCACCTTCGTCCGGGCGAATGGGGTTGAAGTAGCCTTCCACACCCACCCGGACCCGGTCCATGCGGTACCCGATGAACGCATTTGTCGTGATGGATGAGCCATCTTCCAGCGCTGCGTAGTCAGCGCCAACCGTCAATTGGATTCGCTCAGACGGATTCGCTTCGATCTGGCCGTAGACGCGCTTCTGCCGATCATCCTCTGAGCGTTGGCCTTCGTTGTTCGCAAACATTACCGCGTACTTGAGTGAGCCCAGCGGCCCAGAAAGCTTGACGCCAAAATCTCTGGAACTGACAATCTTGTCCCGGTCCAGGATGGTTTTCTCCAATGAGCGATATCCGAGGAATCCTTCGGAGACTGAGAAGGCTGGCGGAGACGAGATGCCTATAGTCAGGCGGTGGTCCTCTGCCAGGGAATTATCCCATCTAAAGTAGAGGTCCTTCATGAACGGTTCGCCGTTTGCGCCAGCTTCCAGGCGGGCACGGACTCGCATGTCCGAATTCAGTTTGTAGTCCGAGGTCAGATACAGGCGACGACTCGAGAATCCGTTGTCACCAGCCGAGCCATCTGCTTCCTGAAGGACATATGCGTAGTCCATATATATGAGGCCGCTCAGCTCAAGAGATTCTGAGTTCTTGAGGGCCTGGGAGGAGGCGCTTGGCGCCAGGACGGAAGAAACCAGCAAGACAACAAGGGCTACACGTGTCAACCGGGCCTGAGGGTTCGTCATGTGAACGATGGTCTTCGCCACACATGAGGGTGAGACTACAAAAGTTCAACCCGCAGGTTATCCCTTTATTAGATCAATGTTACCGTTGTGTTATGCGCCACTTTGTTGGGCAGGGATCTGAGATAGCATGGGGGAGCGGGCTCAGGACATGGTGGCTCGTTGAGCAGAACGGTCACGATAGCAGCCGTAAAACGGCCGCCTAAGGGGTTGCGATTCCGTATGTTCTGGGCTGCGCCCGCGACTGGCGCCTCCACCGATCCCGGTCACAACGGGTCGGCTCATCTAGGAAACACAGAACGGATATGAGCGACGGTTTTTCGTTTGAGAGCAGACTGGCCGACCGGGTATTGACCGTTCCTCCTAGCGGCATCCGGCGATTCTTCGACATCGCGGCAACCATGGAGGATGTCATATCGCTTGGCATCGGAGAGCCAGATTTTGTCTCGCCTCCGGAGATCATTCGTGCCGCGAAAGCATCGATGGACGAGGGGAAGACGGGGTACACCTCAAACGCGGGGATCATCGAACTAAGGGACGGCATATCGGCGGACATCGAGCGGCGATACGGGGTCAAATATGACCCTGCGTCTGAAGTCCTCGTGACTGTCGGGGTTTCGGAAGCGCTCCAGCTAGCCATGCTGGCTCTCCTGAATCCGGGAGACGAGATCCTGATTCCTGAGCCCTGCTTCGTTTCGTATGGCCCAGCCGCCATCTTCGCCGGCGCTAAAGTGGTCTACGTGCCAACCTCGGTCGAGAATGATTTTCAGGTCACCGCAGAAGACATCGAAGCCCGGATTACGCCGAGGACCAAGATGGTCTTCCTGTCTTATCCCTCTAATCCCACAGGAGCGGTCCTCCGCCGCGAAGTCCTCGAGGAGATTGCCGACGTGATCGTGAAGCACGATCTGGTGGTGCTTTCGGACGAGATTTACGACCGCCTCGTGTACGGCTCGGCCTATGACACCGGTCACACCTGTTTGCCATCGATCCCTTCGCTGCGGGATCGCACGATCCTTCTCGGCGGGTTTTCGAAAGCCTATGCCATGACCGGCTGGAGAGTGGGCTACGCATGTGCTCCCAAGGCCGTCTACGACATGATGTACAAGCTCCATCAGTACATCATCATGAGTGCGCCGACGGCCGGTCAGTGGGGTGCGCTCGCGGGCCTGATTCACTGCCAGGACGACGTAGAACGCATGCGCCAGGCTTACGACAAGCGCAGGCGCACCATTGTGGACGGCTTCCGCGCGGCAGGATGCCCCACTTTTGAGCCCGAAGGAGCCTTCTACTGCTTCCCGGACATCACCTCGACTGGCCTCAACTCTGAGGAATTCGCACAGGAGCTCCTGCAAGAGGAGCACGTGGCTGTGGTCCCGGGCGATGCGTTTGGACCAAGCGGCGCCGGGTTCGTCCGGTGCTCTTATGCCACCTCGCTGGACAAGATTGAGGAGGCGGTTCGCAAGATTCACCGCTTCACCGAGAAGAGACGTAGCGCTGCGCCGGTGACTGGATGAGCCGACGCACCGGGATTGTTTTCGTCGCGGCTCTGTCTTTTGTTGGTCACCTCTTGCTGGGATGGTGGGCGGTCGTGCCGGCCGCCGTCTTGGGTGCCCTCTTCAGTCCGGGAAAGGGCTGGCTCACCGGTCTCGCTGGCGTATGCCTGGCGTGGACCGGAGTAGTGGCGTACAGCTTTGGCGTTGCTCCGGGGCCGACAGGCGAAATGGCAAGGTCCCTAGGGCAGCTGGCCGGTGGGCTGCCGGCACCCGCGATTCCGGTGGCGACGCTCATGGTCGGAGCCCTCTTAGGAGCGGTTTCCGGATGGCTTGGCCATTCCCTACGAAACATTGTTCGGTAGATAGATCGTTAACGTCTGCCTTCTGATTTTCCAGTCGGCCCACCCAATCGGATTACCATGGATTACGAACAGACCCCCGAATTGCTGGAGCGTGCGTTTGCGCTCGGGAGGTATCTTTGACGTCGATCATAGACAAGCTGAAATAGACCGACTGGAGACGCTCCGCCTTGAGCCTGGATTCTGGGATAACCCCAAGGATGCCCAAGGGGTGGAGAAGGAAATCGCTGGGCAGAAGGTGTGGATCAATGCCTGGGACTCCATCAAGTCCAAGGCAGAAGACATTCAGACCCTGATCGAGATGGCCGCCGAAGAGGACGATGCCGATCTTGGGGCAGAAATCTCCCGCGAAAGTGCGAGACTCGGCCGGGCGATACAGCAACTCGAACTCAAGCGAATGTTGGCCGGCCCGGATGATCAGCGGGACGCCATCATCACCATTAATCCTGGCGCCGGCGGCACCGAGTCACAGGACTGGGCTGACATTCTGGTTCGGATGTACACCCGGTGGGGTGAGCGAAGTGGTTTCGACGTCCGCCTGATGGAGTACCAGGAAGGGGAAGTGGCCGGTATAAAGAGTGCCACCCTCGGCATCTCTGGATCCTTTGCCTACGGGTACCTCAAGGGAGAGTCTGGCGTGCACCGCCTAGTCAGGATCAGCCCTTTTGATTCCAGCGGGAGGCGCCACACCTCGTTCGCCTCCGTGTTCGTATACCCAGAGATTGACGACACAATCGACATCGAACTGAACTCGGATAATATCGAGCTGCAGACATTCCGATCCGGCGGCAAGGGTGGTCAGAACGTTAACAAGGTGGAGACCGGTGTCCGTTTGATCTGGACCGGCCAGCTGACCGACGGGTCAGACGCCCGCGTCGTGGCCGAGTGCACCGAGGAGCGAAGTCAGTTTCAGAACCGGGAGCGGGCAAAAACCATGCTCAAGAGCCGAGTCTATCAATTGGAACTGGATCTCCAGGAGGCGGCCAAGAACGCGGTGGAGGGATCGAAGAAAAAGATCGAGTGGGGATCCCAGATTCGATCCTACGTCTTTCAGCCCTATACCATGGTCAACGACCACCGGACGGAAACCAAGATTACTGACCTTAACTCTGTCATGGACGGAGACCTGGAGCCATTCATCCGGGCCTTCCTTCTGCAGAACGCCGAATAGGAGACATGTCGCATCGGTTCGATTACCTGGTGCTTGGAAGCGGTGCCGCGGGGCTCTCTTTCGCGCTCGCAGTCGCAGAGCACGGGTCCGTGGGTGTGGTAACTAAGAAGGAGTCGGCTGAGTCCAACACCAACTATGCCCAGGGCGGCATTGCTGCTGTCATGGATTCCGGGGACTCGATCGAAGCCCACGTTCAGGACACCCTTACTGCAGGCGCCGGACTATGCGACGAAGATGTGGTGCGGTTAGTCGTCAAGGAGGGACCGCGGCGGATTGCCGAACTGAGGGCTCAGGGAGCCGGATTCACCGAGAGTAACCGCGTCCTTCACCTGGGTAGAGAGGGGGGCCACTCTGCCAACCGCATCGTTCATGCCGCAGACGCGACGGGTCGCGAGTTGGAGCGCACCCTCTTGGACCAGGTTCGGGATCATCCGAACATCCAAGTCTATGAGTACCACTACGGCGTTGAGTTGATCACGGAGCATCACCTCGGTGAGTCTGTTTCCCGAGCTAGGCCGGCGGAGCATTGCTATGGCGCGTACGTCCTGGACGAGGAATCGAACCGGGTTCATCGGGTGCTGGCGAAGGTCACGATGCTTGCGACGGGCGGAGCCGGGCGTGTGTATCTCCATACGACGAATCCGGCTATCGCAACCGGAGATGGCATCGCCATGGCCTATCGGGCGAAGGCGCGGGTAGCGAACATGGAGTTTGTCCAGTTTCATCCCACATCGCTCCACCACCCGGATGCCGACTCGTTTCTGATATCAGAGGCCGTTCGTGGACACGGAGCTCTCCTGCGCAACACCGACGGGGAGCGGTTCATGCCCCGCTACGATGAACGGGCCGAACTCGCCCCGCGCGACATCGTCGCCAGGGCGATTGACGATCAACTGAAGCAGCGTGGTGACGCGTTCGTCTATCTGGATATCACGCACGAGAGTCGGGATGAACTCCGTCAGCACTTCCCGACCATCTACGAGAAGTGTGCCATCCACGGCCTAGACATGGCCACGGACCAGATTCCCGTAGTTCCGGCTGCACACTATGTGTGTGGGGGCGTGGTCACAGATGTGGACGCCCAGACTTCCATTCTCGGTCTCCTGGCCTGCGGCGAGGTGACCTACACGGGGCTGCATGGAGCGAATAGGCTTGCCAGCAATTCGCTGCTCGAAGCGCTGGTTCTCTCGCAGCGAGCCGTGAAGTCGGCGTTGACCCAGGCTGCGGGTGGGTCCTTCCAGGATGACATCCCCGAGTGGGATGATTCCGGGACCGAGTATCCTGCAGAATGGGTCCTGGTCTCGCACAACCGCGACGAGCTCCGGCGCGTGATGTGGAACTACGTAGGAATAGTTCGTTCCGGCCATCGTTTGGAGAGGGCGCGGCGACGTACTCGGCTTCTCTATGAGGAGACCGAGGATTTCTACCGCAAATCGAAGGTTTCGGTACCGGTTTGCGAACTGCGCAACATGATTGCCGTGGCCTACCTGATTGTCAGGTCCGCATCGGAGCGGAAGGAGAGTCGTGGGCTGCACTACATGACGGACTATCCCGAACTTGTTGAGGCAGAACGACATCCAACGTTTATATGATTGATTTCCGGCCCGCTCGGAGCGCTTCAGACGGCACCGGATGCGGTCAATTGCGTGGAACATTCACCCGGGTCAGGGGTGGGATCTAGCCTGCCGGAGCAGCTCTGCTCGCGACCCGTCGCGCGCCTTGCCAATCCGGCCGTTTCCACCGTATCTTTGGGCTTGCGATTGGAGGGGGGCTGATGACAGCCACCCTTTTTTATTGCAGCCGGAAGGCGCCCGTCCGATTGCGGATCGGGCGTTTTTTGCACTGAAGCAAAATGCACGAACCAGCACCAGCGGCACTTGCCATGGTAGACCGGGTTCGGATGACCGTTGAAACGGTCATTCCGATGGACGAGGTCTACATCGTCGAAATTGTCGTTCGTGGCCGTCAGGGCTCACGGCTGATCGAGGTATTCTTGGATTCGGATGAGGGCGTGGGACTCGACCATTTGGCTTCTTACAGTCGTGAGGTAGGGTTTCTACTTGAAGCGGAGGAAATCGTTAAGGGTCACTATCGGCTCAACGTGTCATCTCCCGGCGCGGATCGTCCGATCCGGCTGCCGCGGCAGATGAAGAAGCATGTTGGCAGAAAGCTGGCCGTCACGGGCATCGAAGGGGATTCCGTCGTTGGGTTCCTTGAGGCCGCCGATGACGACGGGATCACGCTGAAGAAGGGGAAAGAGAAGGTCAAATTGGCCTTCGAGACTATTCAGGAAGCAAGAGTCGTGCTACCCTGGTAACCACCAGGGTCTAAACCAATACACTACGAATGCAGAGTTCAGACCTCGTATCGTCGTTTGCGGAAATTGCCCGGGAAAAGGGCATTGACCGGGACACGCTGCAGCTCATCGTGGAGGATGTGTTCCGCTTGATGATCAACAAGCGGTATGGCTCAGACGATTCATTCGAGATCATATTGAATCCGGACCACGGCGATATGCAGGTGCTGCATATCCGCGAGGTGGTAGAGGACTGGGACGTCTTTGACCCCGTCACCCAGATCGAGGAGACCGCAGCAAAGAAGATCGACGAAGACTTCGATCTCGAGGACGAGGTGGCCGAGGAGATCAACATCCAGGACTTCGGGCGCCGGGCTGTGATGACTGCGATGCAGAATTTCCGGCAGCGGATTCGCGACATTGAGAAGGACAACGTCTTCAAGGCGTATACCGAGATCGTGGGCGAGATTGTCGTCGGCGAGGTTTACCAGATGCGCCGCCGGGAAGTCCTTGTGATCCACAACAAGGTGGAACTCGTGCTCCCGCGCACCGAGCAAATCTATCGAGATCGGTATCGCAAGGGCGATATGATCAGGGCGGTCATCAAGGAAGTGATCCGCGATGCGGCCGGATCACCGCAGGTGATCATTTCCCGTGCGGATCCGCTCTTCATGGAGCGCCTTTTCGAACTCGAGGTGCCGGAGATTGACGAAGGCATCGTAGAAATCAAGCGCATTGTGCGCGAGCCTGGCGATCGTGCCAAGGTTGCTGTCGTTTCGTACGACGAGCGCATTGATCCGGTCGGCGCCTGCGTCGGCATGAAGGGATCCCGGATTCACGCCGTGGTGCGTGAACTCGGCAACGAAAATATTGACGTGGTCCAGTGGACTGACGACAAACACGACCTGATCAAGCGGGCGCTGTCTCCGGCAACGCCGCTTAATGTTCTACTCAATGACGACCTGGTTCCGCCCCGTGCCAAGGTCGTGGTCAAGGCTGACGAAGTCAGTCAGGCCATTGGACGGGGAGGTATCAACATTCGCCTGGCTTCGGCCCTCGCCGGATACGAGATCGACATTTACAGGGAGATCGCGGACGACGAAGAGGACATTGAAATCCAGGAGTTCTCAGACGAGATCGAAGCAGATACCCTCCAGCGGTTGAGGGATATCGGGTGTGATACGGCCCGTGCCGTTCTTGAATTGTCACGTGAGGAGTTGATGAGGAGGGCGAACCTCGATCAGGAGGTCGCCAACCACATCATCGGCATCATTAAAGCCGAATTCGACGAGGCAGCCGAGGGCGAGGCCCAGGAAGAGGTCGACGGGTAGTTTCCACAAAGCAGACTTTATGGCAGAGACGAAATTCAAGAAGGTCCGACTCTTTAAGGTGTCCCGGGAATTAAACATTTCCGTGGAAGGCCTTGTAGAACACCTAGAAGCCAATGGCTTCGCGGCAGCGCTGACCGGAAGCGGGATCAACGCTGCCCTTACGAATCAGGACGCGTACGAGGAACTGGTTGCGGAATTTGCAGAGGATGCAGAGATCGCAGCACGTATCCGTAAGAAGCGCGCCGCACGTATTGCCGCCGAAGGCGCGGCAGAAACTACGGCCGCTGAGGCCGTGGCAGTGCCCGAGCCGGTCGTCGAGGCCGTTCCCGAGCCAAAGGCGGAGCCCGCACCCGAGCCGGTTTCTGAGGCCGAGCCGGTTGCAGAAGCAGCACCAGAAGCCGTGGCCGAAGAGGTCACAGCGGAAGTCGCCGCCGAACTGGAAATAGAGCCCGAGGTTGAGGCCGAGGCTGTGACGGAAGCCGAGCCCGTGGTTGAGGAGGTTGCAGAGCCCGTTGTGGCCGAGGCTCCAGCCGAACCAGAGGCAGTCATAGAGCCGGCAGTAGAAACTCCCGCAGCAGCAGCCGAGGAGGCTGTTGCTGAGCCGGAAGCGGTCGCCGAGCCTGAGGTTGCCGCTGCTGAACCGGCTGCTGAACCGGCTGCTAAGCCGGATGCTGACCCCACTGCTGAACCAGCAGCGAAACCGACTACGGAGCCGGCAGCGGAAGTCCCTGCCGAAGCAACAGCCGAAGCAACAGCCGAAGCAACAGCCGAAGCAACAGCCGAAGCAACAGCCGAGGCGACTGCTGAAACGACTGCGGCCGAGCCAGCAAAGGCTCCGGATGCCGTCGCTTCAGAAGAGGCTGTAGCAGCCGCAGCTGATGGAGCCAAACCAGCTGATCCAACTGACGCCGCCGCGTCTGCCGATCAGCCCGCGGACGCTTCGCCGGCCGCCGAAGCCGGAGAGCCAGCCGAAGCTGCCGCAGATGGAGAAGTCACCCCGGCGGTCCCCGCAGGCCCGGCACAGACACTTTCGGCCGATCGCTACAAGCTGACGGGCACGA
>JBLFXH010000090.1:0-12362 GCA_047611125.1 Rhodothermales bacterium | reverse complement strand
GGGCACAGTGCCGTGGTTCACGGGTGCACCATCCAGGATCGGGTTCTGGTGGGCATCGGATCGGTGATTCTGGACCACGCCGTGATAGGCCATGATTCGCTGATCGGCGCTCGCGCTATGGTGACCGGCGGCGTGGAGATTCCACCCCGCTCCCTGGTCCTCGGGAGCCCAGCTCGCGTGGTGCGCGAGCTCACCGATGAGGAGGTAGCCAAGGTGGCCTCGTACGCAGCGCACTACGTGCAGTACAGCCGAATCTACCTCGGCGTAGATCAGCCGTCTGCGAACCCTTGGTATGACCTGGACGCGGCGCCTGAGAAGTAGGGTCTCGCCCTACCCCGAGCCCTCAGCCAGCGTCCGCCCCTTCCAACGTGTCCTCCTCGAGAACGGGATTGAAAGCGGCACCAGCACCCCGTAGACACTCAGAACCAGATCATGTACAGGCACCCACCAGAGCGGTAGGTCGATGCCCATCCTTCTCTCCACGCCGCGTCCAATCATCCACTGGATGGCCCATCGGGCGAGTATGAGAGCGACCGCCAGACCTGGGGAGTACCAGAGTAGTACCCAGGGCAGCCCGTAGGCCGCGGTCGATCCAATGAGAATAGCCACATTGACGGCCCGGCCGTCCGCGGCGCCGATCGCCCACCGCCTTCGCTGTCGAAACAATCCGGCCAGGGAGCGAAGCGGCTCGGTCCAGTTCAGAAAGCGCCGCTCCATTCGCACTGCAGTGGGCGAGTCGCGCCCCAGTTCCCTGAATAGGATGTAGTCCTCCGTCACGCTCTCGGCGCCAATCAGAAAACCGCCAACTGCTTCCAACCGCTGGCGGTCCAGCGCCATGTTGTTGCCCATGGCAGTGAGCGGTCGGCCCGAGTCCGACAGCGCGGCTGCGGTCGCCAGGAGAATCGCCCAGTCGAGCGCCTCGACTGACGCCGACGGTCCGTCCACCCTGATCGCGGTGCAGCCTCCGAGAGCTGCCAGTCGCGAGGAGGTCAACTCCGCCGCCATCGACTCGGCCCAGTCGGGAGGCGGGGTGCAGTCCGCGTCACACGTCAGCACCACCGAGACTTCCGGCACCAGGCTCTCGAGTCCGGCCTGCAGCGCTCTGGCCTTTCCGGGGCCGCCCTCGATGACACTAAGACGGTCTCCGAATCGACTCTCCCAGTTCAATGCACACCTGGAGGTCTCGTCGGAGGAATGGTCGTTTATGACTACTAAATGGAGGGCGACCGACTGCGCGGCCAACGCCTCAAGACAATCGTCGATGTTGTCCTCTTCGTTTCGCGCCGCCACCAGGCACGCGATGTGGCTGGCTGCCGGGGGCGCGGTGTCCATCGCCGCTCCGGAGCCCACTGTCGCGGGCGCCTCCGTCTGGCGCCGCTGCCACGTATACCAGGCCACCCAGACTCCGAAGAGCAGGTGGGCCAGCGGCGGGAGTGCCAGTAGCCACCCGGCGGTCACCGGAGCACCGAATACCAATCGGAAAGCCGCTGGGTAATCCGGAGCGTTCCTGCCTGAAGTCCCTCTGCCGAGAAGCCCAGAATGACAGAACCGATGACCGCTCCAGACAGGCGAGAAACCAGCCGTGAGCCTATTCCCATGGTAGGCTTGAGCGGTACGCTACCCGCGAAAGTCGAACCGTCGGGACTGATCGCGATTCGAGCGCCGAAATCCTGAAACACATCGTCGTAAACCTGGGAAAGTCCAAAGTTGATCAGGCCTTCGTAGGCATGGCTCTTCAGGATCTCAAAGATGGGGTGGACATAGGTAGCGCCTAAAACGATGCGGTCATTGCCATAGAAGCGGAATCGATCTAGGCCCGGCGCCAACCGGTCGTCAAGCTGCGGCAGGAAGTAGTACGGAACGCCGTCTGATCGGTGGACCGTTCGATCCAGCGTCAGTAGGGCTGTAATCGTGCGATGACCGCCCAGGAGCCAGGTGCGATCCAAGACCACGCCCACTACCGCCTGAACCAGGTCGCCGTCCTTGACGCGGAGGGTGCTAGACAATTGAACCGCGCCCTGCGAAAAGGGCAGCCCGGCATCAATACCACCTTCGAAAGAGACGCGCGAGCCCTCCTCCTCACGGGCCAGCAGTTCATCCAAGAGCTCCGGGCGGGGCGTCGCGAGGGGGTCAGCAGCGCGAAAGGTCATGAGGTGATCCAGCCGAACAGCCAACCGGGGCTGGATCCAGGCGCCACCGCCAATAGGCTGGCTCCGCCGCAGTTCGAGTTTGGCCTCGTGGCGATGGACAACCTGCTCGTCGGCCGCTGCGGAGGAGGGTCCTTCGCCATAGAATCCTTCATGCAGATTCCGGACAAGATTTAGGTTCACCATCCAGCCTGACCAGCCAAAAGTTGGACGCCCCGATGCCCATCCCAAGCTCGCGGACTGGTGGAACTGCTGAACTCGGGTCCGCATCCTAAGAGCATCGCTGGAGGCCACCAGGTGACGTCCGTTGATCCCCGCCCCAACCCCAAATCCTGCCGACGGAGAGTAGAAGTAGGCCGGTTTGAAAATGGGGTACCACTGGAAAGACTCCTGGGCCGCGGCCGGTTTGGCGCCGAGGCTAGCCAGGGCTACCGCCATCGCAAAGACTACAGAGCAAACAGACCGGGACGCTGTGCTCGGCATTCGGGATGGAAAGGGCGTGGAGATGGAGCGGCCGGCGTATTGGGTGGTTGTCAGGCGTATTTTAGCGCCCGTCACTCTGGATGAATGTGAAAAGCGTGGTCTGATGAGAATTCTCGTAGTTGGAAGCGGAGGAAGGGAGCACGCCATCATCTGGTCGCTGTCCAGAAGTTCAGGGGAGCACCAGTTGTACTGTGCGCCCGGCAATCCGGGAACGGGTCCGCTGGCCACCAACGTTCCGATTGCCGCAGACAAGGTGCCAAGTCTGGTGGCGTTTGCCATCTCGGAAGGGATCGAGCTTTGCATTGTGGGCCCGGAAGTCCCGCTGGTAATGGGCCTGGCCGACCGGCTTCGCGATGCCGGAATCCTCGTTGTAGGTCCATCCGCCGCCGCCGCGCGGTTGGAGGGAAGCAAAGCCTTCTCCAAGGCCTTCATGCGGCGATACGGCATCCCAACGGCCGAATACCGGATATTTCAGGGCTCGGAGCACGCAGACGCATTGAGCTACGTCCACAAGGTGGGCGCCCCCATCGTAATCAAGGCCAGTGGCCTTGCGGCGGGAAAGGGGGCGGTAGTCTGTATGACCATGGCGGAGGCAGAGGAGGCGCTCTCGGCCATGATGGAGGACCAGATGTTCGGCGACGCGGCCTCGCAAGTCGTGGTCGAGGAGTTCATGGAAGGGGAGGAGGTCAGCCTATTCGCGCTCTGCGATGGATCGGACTACGTGCTGCTTTCGCCGGCGCAGGATCACAAGCGCATCGGGGAAGGAGACACCGGGCCGAATACCGGCGGCATGGGTGCGTATTGCCCAGCGCCCGTTCTGTCAGAGCCACTATTGGAGTCCGCCTGTGCAAATGTGATCGAGCCCACGCTCGCCGGAATGGCGCGTGAGGGACATCCGTATTCAGGAATCCTGTATGTCGGTCTCATGTTGACGCCACACGGGCCGAGGGTTGTGGAGTACAACTGTCGCCTGGGCGATCCCGAGACTCAGCCGGTGCTCATGCTTCTCGAGTCGGATGCCGTGGAGTTGTTTACGGCCGCTGCCGCAGGGCAGCTCAAGATGTTTGACGTGCAGGTATCGTCCGATTCGGCGGCATGCGTGGTATTGGCCTCTGAAGGGTATCCGGGGAGTTATCCGAAGGGCCGACGGATCTCGGGCGTCGAGGCCGCGAGTACCCAACCGGGTGTTGAGGTCTTCCAGGCAGGTACGTCAATGACTCCCGATGGGCTGGCAACCTCAGGAGGCCGAGTGATGGCGGTGACCGCCCGTGCTCCAGAACTCGAGGAGGCTTTGGCGATGTGCTACGAGGCGGTCGGGTTGATCTCGTTTGAGGGAATGCAGTACCGCCGGGATATTGGAAAGAAGGGTTTGGCGCACCTGGCTAAGGCGTGAGGGGCCTGCGCGGAGTCACCGTGATCGGTCTGCTCGGACTGAGCCTGGCCGTCGCGGCGGCGGCGGCAGAGGATAAGGCCGCGGCAGAGGCAGCCCAGACGGCCGGCACCACAGACACCCTCGCCACTTTCACCTCGGCCAGTTCCATCTCTATGGGCCAGAACGGAACCGTATGGGTTGCCGATCGCGGCGCTGGCCATCTGGTGCGGATCACTCCGGACGGGATAAGCTCGAAGGTCGCTCTGCCCGGAGGCAGGCCGACCGCTGTCGATGCCTCCGGCGGCCTGCGCATACTTGTCGCCGACGAGCTGGAAGGGACTATTGACGTTCTCGGCTTGTCCGGAGATTTGTTGATGCGCCTCCGCCTACCCGCCAGTGCGGATGAGGCTTTCACATCTGCGCCCGAGTTTCTGGAAGATCAGGCCAATGCTACCCGCCGTCCTTCCGGCACGGCTGGAGACGTGGTGCAGCTGGCCTCAGGTGGTCTGGTCGCGGTCGAGTCCAGTGCAGGATTCCTGGTCTTCTGGGACGAGTCGGGTCGGGCTCAGAGGACCGTAGCCGAAGCAGGGGGCAGGCGAATCCGGCCTCAACATCTTGCCCGCACTCCCTCGGGTATCGCAGTCTCGGAGCCAGACCGGAATCGAATTCTCTTCTTTGACGCCTTTGGCACCTTTTCTGAACAGACGCAGCTCCCCTCGACTCCGCAAGGCGTCGCTGCGTCCGGCGCTGAGGTCTGGGTGGCCTCGAGCCGCCACCTGATCTGTCTCAGTCCAGACCAAGCTGCGGCTGGGCCCGAAGGCTGCCCGACTCAGCGGGCAATCCTTGACAATCCGGCAGGTTCTGGAGTCGTGGACCTGGCCGTGACCGCAGAGGCCTTCTACCTCCTCACTCCGCGTGCCCTTCTGCGTTTGTCGCGCTAATCAATCGCTCGATAGCGGCTTCTCGTCGCAGTAGCCTGGTCTTCGCAGCGTGGACACTGCCTTCGGCGAGTCGGTCTGCGCAGTCTGCCGCACCCATCGGGCAGCGCTCACAGGTCACATTGACCACCTCAATCGGTAGGGCAGGATCTTCGGCAAACGCGACCGCCTTTCGAAAGGTATCGTCGATCTTGAAGCCCAGGCTCACACTGGAATACGACGCGGTGGCCAGCCGCAGCGGCCTGGCGATGGAGATGACAAAGAACTCGTCACGGCTGCCATGGAAACGTGACCGCTGTGCCCGAACGTGGGTACCCTGCTCGCCCTTGGCCAGCCCCTCGACCAGGCGTCGTCCAGCCCAGCGGGCACAGTAGTGCTCGTCTTGCCAGAAGCCGGCCGGTAGGGGAACGTCCGTCTTATTGAAGACCTTGGAGAGCCGGGTCTCGCCCGACCGCTGGTCATGATTGAGGCGCATGAAAAACATGGCCTCAAAGCCGAGGAGGGCAGGAAGTAGCTGGCCAAGGCGATAGAGAAACATCTCCGGCGTAGCCGAGAAGTCATTCATAAGCCTAAGGAAGTCAGGCCCCGACCAGCGCTTCTTGCGCAGGAACAGCTTGAGGGCCTCGGTGACCTCGTCCCTGTCAATCAACACGGCACCCGCGAAGTAGGAGGCCCGGAAGTTGTTCAATACCTGCTCGAACGATTTCACGTGGAGCCACGACGACGTCTTGGCGCGCTCGCCCAGGCCCATCACGTGGTAACCCAACTCGCGACCCAGGACAAACGCCTGCTGCGCTGGGAGGAGGTTCGAATTGACGAAAAGAGTCGGTTCCGACTCGTCGGCCAGAACAGAACGGAGGTCGCGCAACTCGGGCTGGGCCGCAAGCCCTTCCCAGTCCAGAGTATAGCCGTAGACCTGCTCCAGGGTCCTGGTCAGTGCGCCAACGGGCTCATCTCGTAGCGCCTCCGCACCCACTTGAGATCGAAAGCCGGCCGCAGCGTCCTCAATCTCCACAAAGTAGTTATCGTGCATCAACTGGTACGAGCGCAGCGCGGCGAAAAGGAAGTGCTCCACCCGCATGTCATAGATCTGCCCGATTTCCAGGAGGGTCCGGACTAGCGCGCCCGCTCGCGACGGATCCTCAGAGAAAAGACTGAACAGGTCCTGAGCCTGGAGCCCGAACACCTCGAACGGAAACTCCGTAAAAAACGGTGACTTGAGGGTCTTTGTTACGGCGTCCAGTTGCTCGTCCACGCGAACCGACACGAGGTCGTCATACGAGACGTCTAGTGCGCCTGCCAGACCCAACAGCTTCTCCGGTTTCGGGTACTTCTTGCCCTTCTCAATCTCGCTCAAGTACGAGATGGACATCCCCGAGGCGGCTGCGAGTTGCTTGAGGGACAGGCCGGCCGCCTGTCGGAGATTCTTCAGCTTCAGGCCGAGAATGAAACGGAGGTTGTCTTCGCTAACGGCCACGTGCTCTTCCGGAATTTCGCTGTCGGCGAAAATCTAGGATTTCTGGGGACGCGAAGCCAGCGAAAATTCGCCATTGCCGGAGGTTTTCGTCATCGTGGTCCATTCGACAGGTTTCGGAGGGCACGCGATTACCGTATCATAGCCGTCAGCCCTCGTCGGGTCTGGTTTTCGAAAGGACGCCGCCGGTTGCGAAATCGGCCTCTATTCATGCGCATCGCACTATTTGGTCCGCCCGGCGCGGGGAAGGGCACTCAAGCCCAGATCCTGGCAGCCGAGTACGGACTCGTGACCATTTCAACGGGCAATCTCATTCGCGAGGCCATGCGAGAGGGCTCCGAACTCGGGGAAGAGGCCAGGGCGTACGTCACTTCTGGCAAGCTGGTGCCGGGGGAGTTGGTGCGGAAGCTGGCGGATTCTGCCGTCGCAACGGCCGGGTTCACCAAGTTCATTCTGGACGGGTATCCCCGGACCATCGAGCAGGCCCGGTGGCTGGACCAGTTCCTGCGCGCCTACAAGGCGGAGCTGCATGGGGTCATTTTCCTATCCGTCCCCGACGAAGTGATTATCCGTCGCCTGTCAAAAAGGCGGGTGCATCGGGTAACAGGAGAGAGCTACCACCTGGACTACCTGCCCCCGCCACGCGACGTTTTGGCGGAGGACATTATCCAACGTCCCGATGATCAGCCGGAGGCCATAGCCGCACGTCTTCGGGGCTACCGCAGGGAAACGGAGCCACTCGAGAACCACTATCGGGAAACGGGACTTCTTCGCGAAGTCAACGGAGACAGTTCAGTCGATGTGGTACACTCCCGTATCATGCGCTTCCTCAAGTCTTCTCCAGTAACTGCCGCTAGAAAGGCGGGCTGATTTCGGCGGGCCCAGCCCGCTTACTGTCAGCCCCCGCGGACGCATTTCATGGCAATCGCCGACCGCACGAGGCGGACCCACGCCGGCCCCGTAGATCTGGCTCTTCTTCCAACGGCCGTGAAGGACGTCGTCACGATCCGCGGATCCATCGACACCAGTCCGAGCTATGCCGCCGGAGGTGAGCTGGCTCAAGAGTGGATGGTGCGAACCCTGGACAAGGGCACGACCTCGCGCGACCGTTTTGAGGTGGCCTCCGTACTCGAAAACCTCGGCGCTCAGCTGGGTTTCTCGGGTTCTGCAGCTCGTGTTCGCTTCTCGGCGCGCTGTCTACGTGCCGATGTGCGGACCGTGATCGAACTCCTCTTTGAGCAGCTGAAGCAGCCCGCCCTCGACGAGTCTGAACTGACAAAGAGTCGCGATCGACTCTTGGCTTCGATCCAGCGCGGAATCGCGGATGCCGGCTACCGGGCGGACGTGGCGCTCTCGCAGGCCGTCTATGCGCCGTCGCATCCGAATTACATGTACGATCCCGCCGAGGAGAAGTCCTTGGTCGAATCGCTAACCAACCCGGACGTCAAGACGGCCCACGCCGCCGCCATCGCGGGTAGCCCGAGGATGGTCATCGTAGGTGATCTGGACGTAGAAGCATGCTCCGACATGGTGGGCGAGATTGCCGCGGATTGGACTGTATCAACTGATGGACCGATAGACGCACCGCAGAAGGCAGCGTCCCCAGTCCAACTTCAAGTCCCCATCGCCGATAGGGACAATCTGGAAGTCCGCTGGGGGCACGCGATGCCAATCAAGCGGCTGGACGACGACTTCCTGCCGGCGTACATGGCCAGCTTCATTCTGGGAGGCAATTTCTCAGCACGCCTGATGAATGAGGTCCGGGAGAAGCGGGGTCTGACCTACGGCATAGGCTCGGGACTTCGCGGGCTAGACTCACGCTACGACGGCATGTGGCGCATGCACGTGACGCTTTCGCAGGACAACCTGGACCGTGGCATCAAGGCCACCGAGGAGGTAGTGCGCGCCTTCCGGGCGGACGGCATTACCGACGAGGAACTCGCCGAGAAACAGCAGACGATTGCCGGGAGCTATCAGGTCCGTATGGCCAGCACGGCGGGTCTTGCAGGTGCCCTGCTTCAGCAAATGGAAGATGGCCGCCCGCTTTCTTGGGTGGACTCGTACACAGACCGCATCCGGGCCTGTTCGCTTGAGCGGGTCAATGGCGCCATTGAAGCGCACTTCCGTCCTGAGAATCTATCCCGCGTTGTGTCGGGGACAATTCCGGACTAGCGCTCGGGCATCACTAGGGCGAGCACGATGTAAATGAGCAGCCCCGGGAATCCTGCCGAGAGGAAGGACAGCAGGACGTAGCCCCCACGAACGAGTGTGGGATCCAGGTCGAAATGGTCGGCTATTCCGCCGCATACGCCGGCGACCATTTTGTCCGAAGTGGAGCGGGTCAGTGTTCCTCTGCTCATGTCAGCTGTCGCGAATGATGGTGATACGTTCTTCGAACGTGTGCTTCTCTGGATTGGGCATCACAAAGCCCAGAATGAAATAGGCCAGCAAGAATGGCCCGCCGGAGGCAATCGTGCCTATCACAAAGGCTATGCGGACCAGCGTCGGATCAATGTTGAAGTAGTTGGCAATCCCGCCAGCTACGCCCATGAGTTTCTTGTCGCGCGTCTTCCGGAGCTTTGGTCTGCCTTCGGAGCGAGCCTTGCGAGCCTCAGTCCGTGCTTCCTTGGAGGAAAGCCGCGATTCGGCTTTCTCGGCAGCGCGCTCGGCCCGCCGGTCACGGGCGGACATATTCTTCTTTTTCTTCGACTTGCGGCCTGGTCGCCAAGAGAGGACCCCGAATCCGAGAAGGATGATCAGGATTCCCGCCATCCACGGAAGCATGGCAGCCAGCACACTCAGGTCAACCCCAGGGGCAAGCCCCAGCATCTGGAAGATGTAGGCAATCCCGACTAGGATCAGCGAGAAGCCCGCGATGGTTGGGAGGTTGAAGAATCCGCTCGAGGGTTTCTCCTCATCGAAGAACAGTTCCTCCAACTCGTCCTCAGACATGTCCTCCAAATCCAGCTCGTCGTCCGAGAACAACAGGGAATCGATGCGCCCGGAGTCATTCTCGGGAGAGTCTGTTCGTGTGTTTCTTCTGGATCGGGTCGCCATGTCGTTGTGCCAAGTGGGGAGGATCCCGGACCGCTGTTTCCTACGTGTCTCAGAGTGTCTTGTTACGCACGAGACTTCGTCCGGATCACTTCGTCCGGAGTAATGATCAAATCCACCGGCCGATCATGTCCTTCGACCGGCAGCCAGTCGACCAGTTGCTCTCGAAAAACTGGGGCAATCAACCGCGCGCTAGTGGCGGTCAGCAGGTACTCATCATAGTAGGCGCGGCCGTGCCCAAGGCGATCACCCGTCCGCGAGATTGCAACGGCTGGGATGAGGATGATATCCAGGGAGTCCGGACGGATCTCTAGGCCCGTCGGCTCACGAATCCCCCAATGGTTGGTGACCAGGGCATCCGCGGACTGGTAGGGACGGGCAACCATTCGAGGTCCACCGGCAACCGACGCCGGCTCAGAGCGTGTGATGAAAGGCAACGCCACTTGGACTCCTCGAGCCACCAGGCGGTCGAGCAGGGTGGACAGATCAGGCTCAAGTTTCATCGGCCAGAAGGCCATGACGGAAACTGCCCGATCTATCTCTGGTAGACCTTGCAAGGCGTCCACCAGGGCCTTGCTCTGCGTGGTTCGGCCTGCAGCGGTCATTCCGCTCAGCCGCCCGAGAATGGTCTTCCGGAGTTGCTGCTTAGCACGGCGGATGTCGGGGACTGTGTGATCCTGCAGTTTCATGGCAGTGAAGATAGAAAGGATAGACCTGGCGCGGTACCTGAGACGATTGTCAAAATGGACCCATCCGCCTACCTTCTCCCGTCTGTACAATAATTCCTGAAAGGTCCAGTTCACGGTCCCGCACCGGATCAGCTTTGATCCAACCCGGCTACCGGAAGTCTTCCCTTACCCAAGCCTATGTTTGATAGCCTATCCGATAAGCTGGAAGGTGCGCTAAAGTCTCTTAGCGGCCAGGGGAAGATAAACGAACTGAACGTCGCGCAGAGTATGCGCGAGATCCGGCGTGCGCTGCTGGATGCGGATGTCAACTATCAGGTTGCCAAGGATTTTACCGAGCGCGTACGCGAGAAGGCACTCGGCGACGAGGTTCTGAACTCGGTCTCTCCAGGCCAGCTGATGATCAAGATCGTCTATGACGAATTGGTCCACTTCCTGGGAGATGAGCATGTAGGTGTCGAGCTGGCTTCCACGCCGCCGACGGTTATTCTGGTAGCAGGGCTACAAGGCTCGGGAAAGACCACCTTCTGTGGAAAGCTGGCCCAGCATTTCAAGAGCAAGGGGCGTTCGCCCATGTTGGCCGCGGCCGATGTGTATCGCCCGGCTGCAGTCGCGCAGCTGTCCGTGCTGGCCGAACAGGTCGGTGTCCCCGTATTTTCCATCATGGACGGAGACACGCCGGTTGGCGATGCCGTGCGCGTGGCGCGCGAGAGCTTGGTTGCCGCCCGGAAGCAGGGCCGGGACGTCCTGATTGTTGATACTGCAGGCCGCCTTGCCGTAGACGACGAGATGATGCGGGAGGTGTCCGACATCAAGGATGCCGTCAAGCCGCACGAGATCCTGTTCGTGGTTGATTCCATGACCGGTCAGGACGCGGTCAACACTGCGGTCGCTTTCAATGAGCGTCTGGATTTTGACGGCGTTGTTCTCACCAAGCTGGACGGTGACACCCGCGGTGGTGCGGCGCTGTCTATCCGCACAGTGGTCAACAAGCCCATCAAGTTTGCGTCCACGGGTGAAAAACTGGACGCCTTGACGCCGTTTTTCCCAGACCGGATGGCTCAGCGCATCCTGGGGATGGGCGATGTGGTCTCCTTTGTGGAGAAGGCCCAGGAGCAGTTTGACGAGAAGCAGGCCGACAAACTCCGCGCGAAGATGCGCTCGGAGAAGTTCGATCTGGAAGACTTCCTGGACCAGCTGGACAAGATTAAGAAGATGGGGTCACTCAAGGACCTCGTCGGGATGATCCCGGGCGTCGGGAAGCAGGTGGATCAGATGGATGTGGACGATGATGCATTTAAGCATATCGAAGCAATCATTCAGTCGATGACCATCGAAGAACGCAGAAATCCGGAGTTGATCAATGGCACCCGTCGAAAGCGGATTGCCAAGGGAGCGGGCATGGAGGTCCGCGACGTGAACCAACTCCTGAAGCAGTTCCGCGACATGCGGAAGATGATGAAGACCATGACGAAACTCATGGGCAAGGGTCGCTCCGTCGACATCGGGGCGCTGATGGGGCGCCAAAATTGACCAGAAAAATTAAGCAAGGAAGAACGTGGTAAAGCTCCGTTTACGCAGAATGGGTCGCAAAAAGCGGCCTATCTACGCCGTTGTCGCGGCGGACTCTCGCAGTCCCCGTGATGGTCGTTACATCGAGGATCTTGGACGGTACGAGCCGCTCCAGGAACCCGCCATGGTGGACCTGAAGGCAGATCGCATTATTTATTGGCTCTTGGAAGGCGCGCAGCCTTCCGATACCGTCCGCTCAATTCTGAGTCGTGAAGGTGTCATGCTGGCCACCCACATGCAACGCAAGGGTGCCGAAGAGGAAGCCATTGCTACCGCCGTGGAGGAGCACCGTATCCGCCTCGCCGCGAAGTGGGCAGCTCGCACCAAGACCACCGCCAAGGATCGCAAGCAGGCCATGCTGGCTGCCGAGAACCAGGAGGCCACGGCTCGTGCATCTGAGCTGGCCAAGATCCGCGCCGACGCGGATGCCAAGGCTCGCGAGGCTGCTGAGGCTGCGCAGAAGGAAGCCGCTGAAGAGCGGATCCGTGCAGCTGAGGAAGCCAAGAAGGCTCAGGCTGAGGCTAACAAGGCCAACGCCGATGAAGTCAAGACCGCTCAGAAGGAGGCAAATGCAGCGACGGCCAAGGCCGACAATGCACCAGCCACCGCTGAAGTCAAGGCTTCTCCTAAGGCCCC
>JBLFXH010000089.1:0-12365 GCA_047611125.1 Rhodothermales bacterium | reverse complement strand
CCGTGGGTGAGCCCATCAATCCCGAAGCCTGGCGCTGGTACCACGAAGTGGTGGGAGAGGGCCGCTGCCCCATCGTCGACACGTGGTGGCAGACCGAGACGGGCGGGATCATGATCACGCCTCTACCTGGCGCCATCGACACCAAGCCAGGAAGCGCCACGCTGCCCTTTCCGGGTATTCGTCCCATGATTCTGGACGCTGACGGAAACCAGCTGGATGGTGAGGCCGAGGGCCTACTCACCATTGCGGACTCCTGGCCAGGTCAGGCTCGGACCCTCTACAAGGACCACCCGCGATTTGTCAAGACCTACTTCACGGCGTTCGAAGGCCACTACTTTACCGGCGATGGGGCACGCAGGGACCAGGACGGGTTCTACTGGATTACCGGCCGCGTAGACGATGTGATCAACGTCTCGGGCCACCGCATGGGTACGGCGGAAGTCGAAAGTGCCCTAGTAGCCCACCCGTCGGTGGCCGAAGCGGCTGTCGTCGGCTATCCCCACCCCATCAAGGGCCAGGGCATCTATTGCTACGTGACGCTGAACACGGGGGTCGAGGTCTCGGATGATCTTAGGCGAGCCCTCGTCCACCAGGTGCGGGTACAAATAGGGCCCATTGCCAGTCCCGACTTCATCCAGTTCTCTCCAGGATTGCCTAAGACGCGAAGCGGAAAGATCATGCGCCGCATTCTGCGGAAGATTGCAGCTAACGAGCACGCCAACCTCGGTGACACCTCCACGTTGGCTGACCCAGAGGTGGTCGATGAGTTGATTGGCAACCGGAGGAATCACGGATAACGCAAACAGCATTGGCTTTTTCGACCATCTTCACCAAGCGCGAAATCCGCGTGGCTAGTTTTTCCTTCTCACCTCATGCAAACAGATTTGCGCGGTCATGGCTGAAAACTTCAATCTCAAGCAGTACGGAATTAGCACCTCCAAATTGATTCGGAATGCGTCTCCCGGCGCACTCTACGAGAGGGCCATTAAGCACGACGGGACGGCGGCGATCTCAAATACCGGTGCGCTGACCATTCGCTCCGGTGCCAAGACCGGCCGTAGCCCGTCTGACAAGCGAATCGTGGATCTGCCAGCCAGCACGGACGACATTTGGTGGGGCAAGATCAACGTGCCGCTGGACGAGAAGACGTTCGATGTCAACCGCGAGCGCGCGGTGGACTACCTCAACACCTGCGATCGGGTCTACGTGTTAGATGGTTTCGCGGGTTGGGACCCCAAATACCGCATCAAGGTCAGGATCATCTGCACCAGGGCCTACCACGCCCTGTTCATGCACAATATGCTGATCAGGCCGACAGCAGAGGAGTTGGCCACGTTCGGCGAGCCCGATTACGTGGTGTTCAACGCGGGCAAGTTTCCGGCAAACCGGCACACCAGCCACATGACGTCAAAGACGAGTGTGGATCTGTGCTTCGAACGCAAGGAGTTCGTGATTCTCGGCACGGAGTACGCTGGGGAAATGAAGAAGGGCATCTTCACCGTGATGCACTACATCATGCCCAAGCAGGGCGTGCTGTCGATGCACTGCAGTGCCAATGAGGGTCAGGACGGAGCCGTTTCGCTCTTTTTCGGCCTATCCGGAACGGGCAAGACTACGCTCTCTGCCGATGCGAACCGTCGCCTGATCGGCGATGACGAGCACTGCTGGTCAGACGACGGCGTGTTCAATATTGAGGGTGGCTGCTACGCCAAGGCCATCGGGCTGTCAGCTGAGTCCGAGCCTGAGATCTTTGGCGCCATCAAGTACGGCACTGTGCTTGAGAACGTGGTATTCGATCCCGAAACCCGCGAAGTGGACTACAACGATGTGTCCATCACGCAGAACACCCGCGCCTCGTACCCGATCGAGTACATCGACAATGCAAAGATTCCCTGCATTGGTGGACACCCGAACCACATCATCTTCCTGACTTATGATGCGTTTGGCGTTCTGCCTCCGGTGAGCCGACTCACGGCGGAGCAGGCCATGTACCACTTCATTTCTGGCTATACCGCCAAGGTGGCCGGGACTGAAATGGGCGTCACGGAGCCGCAGGCCACGTTCTCGGCAGGTTTTGGAGCCGCGTTCCTGGTCATGCACCCCAGCCGCTATGCCGAACTGCTCGCGCAGAAGATGGAGAAGCATCAGGCGAAGGCGTGGCTTATCAACACGGGCCTTACCGGCGGTGCCTATGGCACGGGCAAGCGCATGAGCTTGAAGGACACGCGGGCGATCATCAATGCCATTCATGCCGGTGAGATGGACGGCATCCAGACCGAGGCTGATCCGTTCTTCGGAGTGGGCATCCCCGCGTCGGTTCCCGGTGTACCCAACACCTTGCTGACGCCTCGCAATGCCTGGGCCGACAAGGCTGCCTACGAGACCACGGCACGCAAGCTGGCGGTTCTCTTTCAGAAGAACTTCGAGCAGTTCGCCGAGGGTAGTTCAGACGCGATCAAGAACGCAGGCCCCAAGGGCTAGCACGCTAGCCAGTGGGGCGAATGCGGGTCTGCGAAGTGATCGGTCGGCCAGACAGTGAAGTCAGGTCGGTCCGGACCGGGGCAGCCCGCGAGCGGCCCAGAAACTGCCGGTACGGCACGGTCGGCCGACGGTAACGTACAGCGCTGGGCACTTGAGGCCGCCCCAGGTAGGCCTCCCAGGCTGCGCTGAACGGGGTTGTCCGGCCCGGCTCGAAACTTCTGCTCGGTCCCCAGGACGGCGCCGTCGGGTGTCCATTTCGCCGCCACTCGACCTCACCATATCGAATCGGCAGATCACCGACCTCCGCACCGGGATACTGCAGTCGGAGGAGGGGGTCCAGTTCCCATCGCCAATCTCTGCGATCTGATCCAAACCAGCCAAGCAGAGAGTCATTTGCAGCCGAACCAAAGGCCGCGGTGGCGTCATAGAGGGTTGCGGCGATGGACGATGACGAGAAGCGGCCGTCCCAGTTTCGGACGTATGAAAGCGAGCCTGGATCAGTGACGGGGAAGCCAGAGAGCGAGTCGGCGCCGGGAAGCGTCTGCCCAGGCGCCACGCTTGACCGAGCCGACGTCAGGATGCTGCCCGTGTCCAGAAGCAGGTATTCGGGCCTCGTCAGCGTGTCATCCACGGCATCGATCCGGGCCACCAGTGCTTCGATGCCGTCCGCGCTGCCGGTTGCCAGGACCGAACCCACCTGAACGGACGCGCTTCCGAGAATCCGCAGCCCAGTCGGCGAAAGGACTAGCCCGGATGTGGTGGCCAGTTCAAACGCCCCGGGGGAAGGCATCCGAGTCCAGGCGGCGGCATCCGATTGAACGAAGAGGCCAGGCCACTCGAGATGGGCCCCGTTGTCGACCAAGCCTCGAGCGGTGCGTTGCTGTGTTCCGATGGCCCGGCTGCCGTCCGCTAGATCAATGGCGAAGTATTCCGCCCGGACCACGGCGGAATCTGGCGCTACGGTGGCCGTCGATGTCAACGGCTTGCACCAGGCGTCAGTCTCGCTACGACCACAGAATCGGTAGGGGAGGCCTGGGAGTGTGGCACCTTCGTACACAAGCCGCTGGCCCACGCTGATGGCGACGGACATGATGGGAGGGAGTCCCGAATTTCCGACAGGGAGACGCGCATATAGGCCGTCCGCTTCGGTCGCCCAGACCACGGCCTGATCCAGATCTGTTAGGCCCAAAAACGCAGCGAGCGAGTCCCTGCGATCCTCAAACGGCGCCGTTCCGAGGGAATCGCCCGCCACAATGACCGTTGAAAGCCAGGAAAAAAGCCGCTCAACGGCAAGGGTATGCCCTTCTTTCCAGGGCTCAGGTGAGAATCCGGCCGCAACGGCTGCCGGAAGCAGATCCCAGCTTTGCGCGGACTGGCCAGCCCTGACACCGGCGGCATAGCGCTGTAGGGCAAGTCGAGTCTGGCTGTCGAGGGCCTCGGGCGCCACATCGGGAATCCCCAGTTGCTTGACGTGCCGGTCCAGAGCTACGGTCTCTGATCCAAACCACTCTGAAAGACGCCCCAACGCCGCCTGGCGGTAAAGCGCCATGAGCCATGGCCTTTCCAGCGCATGCGCAACTCCAAGCGCCGTTTCACCGTCTTGAGCTGAGGAGAGACTAATGACAGCGTCGGGACCGTCGATCCAAGAGACGGTGGCCTGGCCCATGATGGGTGCGTTGACTTCCGATGCAGGCTCATCACCACGCTGAAAGGCCAAGTGCCAGGCAGCAGCCGCAACCACAACTAGTCCCAGCAGCGTCCAGAAGAATGTCAGCAGAATGGTTCGCAAGGGCAGGGAGTCTGATCTCTGAGGCTGGACGTGGCGGGTCGCGAAAGGTACGGCGTGGACGGTCGCTTGAAGTACGTCATTCGGGGATCCCACGGACCGGACTTTCCGTTACGTCAATCGCATAAACACGCCGCCCCATGACCACGCGTCGCCTTCTTACGTTCGGATTGCTGATTCTCACGGCTGGAATACTGGCTGGTGTACAACTGGGCTCGGTCGTTTTCGACAGTGACCTGTCGAAATCGCTAAGGAAGGTCGAGGATGCCTTTGTGCTCATCGCGCAGCGATACGTAGAGGACGTGGATCACGAAAAGATGGCAGAAGATGCCATCACAGGCATGCTGGGCGCGCTTGATCCTCATTCCCTGTATTTCGATGCCGAGCGGATGCGCCGCGAAACCGAACAGTTCGATGCAACCTTCGAGGGCATCGGGATCTCGTATGAGCTGATTGACCAGGCGGAAGGACAGGACACTATCTCTGTAGTGTCGGTGATTCCCGGAGGGCCTAGCGAGGCGGCGGGTCTGTTTACAAGTGATCGCATCATCGGGGTGGATGGCAAATCCGCCATTGGCTTCAACGATGAGCAGGTGCGAAACAACCTGAAAGGCCCGGGAGGCTCCGAGGTGGATGTGACCATCCGGCGGCCAGGAGTACCCGAGCTCCTCAACATTAGCATTGTCCGGGACAAGGTGCCCATCGTCACCCTGGACATCGCCTACATGATGAATGGCAATACAGGCTTCATCAAGCTGAATCGTTTTGCCCGGACCACTCACTCCGAATTTCGACGCGCGCTCAGGACACTGAAATCCCAGGGCATGGAGCGCCTGATTCTCGATCTTCGTGGCAATGGCGGCGGCTATATGTCGATGGCCGTCCGCGTCAGCGACGAATTCTTGTCTGATGGGCAGCTGATTGTCTCCCAAAAGGGGCGCACAGCAGACACCAACGATGCCTTCCACGCCACCGACGGCGGCCTCTGGGAAGAGGGGCCGGTCATCGTTCTCGTTGGTCCAACATCTGCCTCCGCTAGCGAAATCGTGGCTGGTGCGCTTCAGGATCATGACCGCGCCGTGATCGTCGGCAAGCGGACCTTCGGCAAGGGCCTGGTCCAGAATCAGTTTGCCTTGAACGACGGCAGCGCGCTGCGCGTGACGGTTGCGCGCTACTACACGCCCTCCGGCCGCCTCATCCAAACGGCCTACGAAACCGGTGACCGCTCTTCTTATCTGGAGGAGAAGAGGGAGCTGCAGCGGCATGATGGGGCGCTGGCGCTTGCCGACCTGATTGCTGAGGTGCCGGATTCTCTCAAGTACCGGACTTCATCCGGGCGTACCGTGATTGCCGGCGGAGGAATCCTACCGGACTATATCATTCGGGAGGACACGCTGGACACCTTCACACGAGCCATCCTCAGGGGCGCTCACGAGCGTGACTTTGTTCGTCAATGGCTGGACTTGAACGGACGCCGAGTGTCTGACTCGTTTGATCGAGACCTTTGGGCCTTCACATCGGGCTTCCAAATCACGTCCAATGACCTGGACGACCTCTACGAATTTGCTCGCAGTCGGGACCTTCTGGGGGACACCCAGGAGTCCGGGGCTGAAATTTCACGCGCCGAAATCGACGAAGAAGGACTCAAGGCCCTCTTGAAAGGGAGGATTGCTCGCCGACTTTTCGATCAGTCCGGCTGGTATCCGGCCTTCCACCCTGTGGACCAGACCCTACAGGCGGCCACAAACTATTGGGGCGCGGCGGGAGACCTGGCGGACTCGTATACAACTCGGTAACCGCGGCCACGCCCTCATTTTCGGGGATGTAGCGAGCTCGGGCGGCGGCAACCATTTTGGGGCCGGCGGCTGGGAGTTTGAACAGACAGCAACTCGATCAGCCGTTGCGTGTCTAGATTGTTGACGGTTGGGGATAGGGCGCTCGGTGCCTCATTTTGCTGTCCGCCGAAGTCCCAGATCTGGTTCCCTGGCTGGATTGACAATTCCTCAAACGTTGAATATCATTTTGGACCGCCTTGGCGACCTACCCACAACGTCTGAGGCTTACATTCAGAGATGAGCCAGTGAAGTTCGGCCTGACCAATTGCGGTTGGGGTCGCTTGGCTTTCGGATCGCAAATCAAAATCACGCTCCAGGAGGGAAAGCGTCCATGAATCTTTACAGTCTGCTCCTCATGCTGCCACAGGAAGTGGCAGCCGACGAAGGCTTCGTTAACGTACTCGTAGGCCGGTTCAATGAGGGCGGCGGGTACATGTGGCCGGTCCTCATTTGTTTGATCGTCGGCCTCGCGATCGCCTTCGAACGCATCATTACGCTCAATCGCGCGGATATCAACACGCGTAAGTTCATCGTCAACGTGAAGGGCGCCCTCGAAGAGGGTGGTATCTCCGCTGCCGAGGAAATCTGCGCCAACACGCGTGGTCCGGTTGCCGCCGTCTTTCAGGCTGGTCTTCTTCGTCATGACGAAGGAATCGTAGCCGTTGAGAAAGCCGTCGTTTCCTATGGCTCGATTGAGATGAGCTTCCTAGAGCGCGGCCTCGTTTGGTTGTCTCTGTTCATCTCGATTGCCCCCATGTTCGGGTTCCTAGGAACGGTTGTTGGAATGGTCGAGGCGTTTGACGCCATCGAGCAGGCCGGCGATATCTCTCCGAGCCTTGTGGCCGGTGGTATCAAAGTGGCGCTGCTGACGACGGTGTTCGGTCTGATCACGGCCATCATCCTGCAGTTCTTCTACAACTACGTGGTGTCCAAGGTGGACCGCATCGTGATTGACATGGAAGAGGCTTCGATCGAACTGATTGACTCTCTCGTTCTCATGCAGGCTGGACGCCCTGTGTCCGAAAACGCCTAATCACGAACCATCTAACCAAGGAGGTCCTCTATGGAAACCATGGTTCCCTACACCATCTATCTGGTGCTTGCGCTAGTCGGGATGGGAATGGCCGCTATTGTGGTCTTCGGTATTCGCAACCTTGCCCAGGGCAAGGTCAACATCATGACTGTAGTGCTGTCGGGTATCCCGATCGTCCTGCTTTTGGTGCTTGGCTTTGTACTGGGTGATTGGTCTGCAGCCGCCATCTACACGGTTCTGATTGCTCTGGTGATGACGTCCGCGTCGCTCCTGCTGTCGGGACTTCGGGGTATCATCAACTGATCGTACCCCTGAGTCTCATCAGTTAGCATTCAAACCCACCACGACTCATGGCACAAATAAAGAAAAAGAAGCGCACGGAGCCCGAAATTCCGACATCATCGATGGCGGATATCGCGTTCTTACTGCTCATCTTCTTCCTCGTGACCACCACAATCGATGTCGACACCGGCATTGGTATGGTGCTGCCGCCGAAGTTGGAAGATGACGTGGAGCCGCCCCCGATCAAGGAGCGCAATGTCCTCAAGATCCTGGTCAACGAGACCGGCCTAGTCCTCCTAGAGGACAAGCCGTCATCCGCTGGCCAGGTTCGCGGAGAGGTCAAGAAGCACGTCTTGAACAACGGTCAGGATCTGGCTTATTCGGAGGCCCCGAACAAAGCCCTGATCTCAATCAAGACGGCTCGTCAAACGCCCTACAACAACTATGTCGAGGTTCTCGACGAGGTGTGGATGGCGTACTTCGAGATGTGGGACGCTGAAGCTCGCGCGCTCGGATATTCCGATTACACTTCCTACGTGGAAGCAATCGGAATCAATGGCGCCGAGAATCAGATACGCGACAAAATCAAGCCGGCTATCTCTATTGCCGAGCCTGATGCTGAAGCAGGCTGACATCAGATTCCCTCTATAACTTTTTGACTACCGCGATATATGTCGGGGCACTTTAAGAAGAAGGCTACCACGAAGCAGGAAATCCCTACCGCTTCGCTCCCAGATATCATCTTCATGCTATTGATCTTCTTCATGGTCACTACCGTGTTGAGGGAGCAAACGGTCCAGGTCCGTACTCTTCTACCGCAGGCGGAAGCCATCACCAAGATTGACCAGAAACGACTCGTGTCGTACATCTGGGTTGGTCCCCGGAAGCTCGACGCTATTCGGATTGGTGACACCGCCGTACAGATTGACGATGCCCTCATAGAGGATATCACCAACGTGCGGACCATCATGTACCGGAAGCTCGTCGAGCAGCCGCGTCTGATTGTCTCGCTCCGTGTCGATCAGCTGGCGGAGATGGGGATGGTTCTGGACGTGCAGCAGGAGCTGCGAGAGGCCGGAACGCTTCGCATCAACTACTCAACCAAGCGGCAGGTCGCAACCTGACCCGGGTGCCTTCGGGCAACCCACCGCGAGATTGACTCAGAATTGAAAAGGCCCTGCTCCGGTAGGGCCTTTTCTTTTGTTAGCTTGTTTTCTCCGTTTTGAACCTCCAATCCCGCTGTTTCATGGCCCATCGTATTACTCTTATTCCCGGCGACGGCATCGGTCCCGAAGTGACTGCTGCCACGGTGCAGGTCCTCGAGGCAACCGGCTGCGCGTTTAGCTGGGATCGTCAGGAGAAAGTGGGTGCCGATTCCGTCGAGGCCGGAGGCGAGCCGCTTCCTGAGTCTGTCTTGGAGTCCATCCGGACGAACAAGACTGCGCTCAAGGGTCCTGTCACGACGCCCGTTGGAAAGGGGTTCAAGAGCGTAAATGTCCAGCTTCGCCAGAAGCTGGACCTCTTCGCCAACGTCCGGCCGGCCAAGTCGCTACCGGGCTTGGAGACGCCATTCAAGGATGTCGACTTGATCATCTTCCGGGAGAACACCGAGGGACTTTACTCAGGCCTGGAGTCCTATGATGAGCGTCACGGCATCGCCGATTCCATTGCCCGCATCTCCAAGGTGGGTTCTGAGCGCATCATCCGCTTCTGCTTCGAATTCGCCCAGCGTCAGGGACGCAAGCAGATAACGGTCGTACACAAGGCGAATATTCTGAAGCTGACCTCCGGGATGTTTCTACGCCTCGCGCGTGAGGTGGCCGAAGAGTACCCGGAGATCGAGTTCAACGACCGCATAGTCGACAACATGTGCATGCAGTTGGTGGTGCATCCGCAGCAGTATGACTGCATCGTGACCACCAACCTGTTCGGCGACATCCTCAGTGATCTCGCAGCGGGTCTGGTAGGCGGTCTCGGTGTGATTGCCGGCGCGAACATCGGTGAAGAGTACTCGGTATTCGAGGCCGTTCACGGCTCCGCGCCCGACATCGCGGGGCAAAACAAAGCAAACCCGACAGCCCTCATCCGCAGTGGCGAGATGATGCTGCGCCACCTTGGCGAGTTCTCCGCCGCAACCGCTCTCCACGCAGGCATCATGGAGATCTATACCGAGGGCAAGTATCTCACCGGCGATATGGGAGGGCCTTGCAGCACCACCGAGTTTGCCGACCATCTTGCGGCCCGCGTTGCCGCGCACGTCTGAACAAGGCATGATCCAGCGTATCCAGAGCGTCTACCTCATCCTTGGAGTACTTGCTCTTGCCGGGGCGGTCCTTCTCGGAGACCTAACCCGCGAAGCCCACGACGCCGTGGCGTGGTTCGTTCCCGCAGCCGCTGGGGCGATGGGGCTCGCGGCCCTCATGGGGATGGTGGGGCTGTTCCTCTACAGCAATCGCAAGCGACAGCGGCGCGCAATCGTGCTCACCCAGTACGTGACACTAGTCTGCTTGGTGGTGGTCATCTTGGGGTTGAACGCCAGCGGGACGCTCCCCACCACCAAGGAAATGGCCATTGATGGCTGGCTCATTCTAGCTTTTCCGCTATTGGGATACGTGTTCTTCTGGCTCGCCCGGCGGGGTGTGGACGCGGACATCAAGCTGCTGAAGTCGGTAGACAGACTTCGGTGAACTATCCCGGGCCTGAGAGCCGCCCACCTTGGGTCCTCTGGTTGGTGATAGCTGGCGTGCTCTGCTTTGCAGGCAGTGCCATACTGGTTCGCTATGCGTCGGCTGCGCCCGGCTTGGCCGTTGCTGCGCTGCGGACCTCGATAGCAATTGTAGTCCTCGCACCTATTGGCACCGGGGCGACACTTCGTGCATGGGAGGGACTTGGACGAAAGGACGTCTGGCTCATCGTGTTGGCTGGAGCCCTCCTGGGAGTGCATTTCGTGATGTGGATCTCCTCGATCTACTACACCAGCGTGGCGAGCGCCGCCGTCTTAGTCTCGACGGGCCCCATCTTCATGGCGCTCTTTGGCTTCCTCTTTCTGGGCGAGCGGCTAAATCGGCGGACCACCATAGCCATTTTTGTGGCGGTCGGGGGAAGCATTGTGTTGGGGCTCGCGGACTCCCAGTCGCACCCACCAATTGATGGAAACCCGATGCTGGGGAATGCGCTTGCCCTGTTGGCGGCCATCGTCTGGGCATTCTATCTGCTCATTGGGCGTGTGGTGCGGCGAAGGGTAGACTGGTTGCCTTACGTCTTTCCGCTGTACGTGGTCGCCGGGATAACCACGCTGCTATTTGCGGTGGGCAGCGGGACGCCGCTAACTGGGTACCCGGTCTACATCTACCTGCTGTGTGGGGCAATGGCCTTGCTGCCGCAAATTCTGGGGCACGGCTCATTCAACTTTGCCGTCAAGTTCTATCCGGCCGCGTTTCTGGGCCTGGTGAGTTTGCTGGAGCCGATTGGCGCGGCAGCATTGGGGATGTTTCTCTTCGACGAGACACCGGGACCGATCGCCCTCATCGGGATGGTGATGATTCTGATTGCGGTGGGGAGCACGCTGGCGGGGCCGGATGATCCGGTGGTGCTGGCTGAGAGCGCCTCCTAGAGTCGGAAATCCTCGGGGGCCAGACCGCTGAAACGGCGCTTGTGTCGCAGGTAGTAGTCGGCCACGATGCTCTTCCCGTAGGAGGGCGGCACAACAAAGCCTTCGGCCGGCCGCGCGTAGACGGACTTCATCCGGTGCGCCTGCAGGTAGGCCCCGAGAACGGCGCCAGCCTGAGCGAACTCGCCCTTGCCCAGAAAACGAACCGTGGCCAGTCCGTCAAGAACGATGCGCTGCGGGAAGACCCGTCTCCACCGCGACGGCGGGAGGTTCTTGTACAGCATCAACAGGCTATTGCGGAAGTTGTAGGCCGTCTTTCGGGGCGATTCCTGAGGAAGGGACCCGCCACCGATATGGTAGACACGAGACTGAGGCTCCACCATGACCCGGTAGCCACCTGACCGAAGCCGCCAGCAGAGGTCGATCTCTTCCATGTGGAATTCGAAGGCCTCGTCTAAGAGCCCGACTTGGTCCAGTGCTGCGCGCCTGAGCAGGAGGGCAGCACCGGTGGCCCAGAAAACATCTGTGGAGTCGTCGTACTGACCCGCGTCTTCCTCCACCTCGAAGAAGACTCTCCCGCGGGCGAACGGATATCCCAAACGATCGATGTGCCCACCGGAGGCGCCGGCGTATTCGAATCGGCCGTGATCGTCGAATTGAAGCAGCTTAGGCTGGATGGCGGCGATGGCTGAGTCAGTCTCGGCAAGCGCGATCAGATGCCCCAGCCAATCGGGCTCCACCTGAACGTCGTTGTTCAGCAGGACGACGAACGGCGAGTCGGTCTCCGCGATTGCGCGGTTATTGCCGCCGCAGAAGCCCAAGTTCTCACCCATCGAGATCACTCTGACCTTGGGGTAGGTGGCCTGGACCCAGGCCACAGAGTCATCCGTCGATCCGTTGTCAGCCAGGACGATTTCCAGATTGGGGTAGTCGGTCGCGACCACACTCGGGAGGCAGCGCTCCAGAAGCGGCTGCGCGTTCCACGAGACGATGATGACCGAGACCTTGGGACGCTGCGTCAAAACAGGCTCCCCTGGGACTTGTCTTCCAGACGCAGGCGAAAGGTGCGGCGATGGTGCGGGGTCGGACCCAGTCGGGCCAAGGCGTCGAAGTGGTCGGCGGTTGGATATCCCACGTTTGAGGCCCAGCCAAACTCGGGGTACTGTGTGTCCAGATCGGCCATGACCCGGTCACGCTCCACTTTGGCCAGCACTGAGGCGGCGGCGATACTGAGGCTTCGGGCGTCGCCTTTGATGACGGTCTGTTGCCGACAGGCCGCGGCCGGCAAGGCCTGGTTCCCGTCGACCAACAGGAAGTCAGGCTGTTGCTTCAGGCCCT
>JBLFXH010000088.1:0-12450 GCA_047611125.1 Rhodothermales bacterium | reverse complement strand
CCCGCCGATCGCTCCAAGGAGCGACTCCGAGAGGTCATAACCAGAACGGCCAAACGTGGTGGACGGGTGATCATTCCTGCCTTTTCGGTAGGTCGAACCCAAGAAATTGTATACGCGCTCGATCAACTCTGGAATGAAGGGTACTTGCGCGACGTGCCGGTTTACGTGGACAGCCCGCTGGCCGTCAATGCTACCGGGGTCTTTCAGTCACACCCGGAGTGCTTCGATGCGGAGCTGCACGAATACCTCCTGACAGACGATGACCCCTGGGGATGGGACCGCCTGACCTACATCCGCAAGGTCGAGAAGTCCAAGGCCCTGAATGGGAATCGGAAGCCGATGGTCATCATCTCGGCATCTGGAATGTGCGAGGCCGGACGGATCCTGCACCACCTGCGCAACAACATCAGTGACCCCAAAAATACGGTCATGATGGTGGGCTACTGCGCTGAACACACGCTCGGTAAACGGATAATCGAGAAGCGTCCGCAAGTCCGCATTTTTGGGAAGACACACACTCTGCGAGCAGACGTAGAGGTGATGAACAGCTTTTCAGCCCACGCGGACGAACCCGGAATCCTCGATTTTGTCGGCAAGATGGACCCTGATCGCCTGCAGCGGATTTTCCTTGTCCATGGCGCACCTGCGCGTCAGGATCTGATGGCCGGAGCCTTCAAGCGTGCCGGCTATGATCAGGTAGTTGTGCCCGAATTCGGGGAGAGCGCCGACCTCTGAGCGTTGAGCTTCTCAGCGTTCTGGGGCGGAGCCGCCGGACGATCTGCCGAGGGCTGCCTCGCTGACCTTCTGTCTCCCTCCCAATAGCCCAACCAGCCGGGGGTCCGGAGAAGGCGCTCGGCAAGTGGGGCAGGCCGAGCCTTCGAGAAGAAGAAGCCTTGACCATAGGTGAATCCGAGATCCCTCAGACGCTCCATCTGCTCCTGCGTCTCGATTCCTTCGGCTACAAGCCCGAGCCCAAGCGCATCGGTCAGCGTCGCGATGGTCGAGAGGATATGAGTCCCCCGTGCCTCAAGCATGGATGAAGTCAACAGTGATCGGTCTGTCTTCACCGTGTCGATAGGCAAGGCATGAAGCAGGTTCAGCGACGAGTAGCCCGTCCCAAAATCATCCACACTCAGCCGAACTCCCAGGCGTTTCAGAGACGCGAGGCGCTCAGCCGCAGCGCCGGTGTCCGTCAGCAGGATGTGCTCCGTGATCTCAATCTCAAGAGCGTCCTTCGGGAGTTCGAACTCTTCGATAGCGTTCTTGACTGCGAAGCGATATTCGGGGGTCAGCACAGACTCCCGAGAACTGTTTACATGCATGACCATACGGGCATGTCTTGGGTTAGCAGCCAACCAGCACGAAAGCTGTGCTGCCGCTTCGCGGAGCACCCAGGTATCGATGTCGCCCAACAAGTCGCGTTCTGCCGCCATCGGGAGAAATTCGTCCGGCATCAGCTTCCCCATCTCGGGGTGATTCCATCGGACAAGTGCCTCGAAGCCCGCAAGATGACCGTCCTTCAGATCTACGATGGGCTGGTAGTACAACTCCAGTTCGTCATTGGGCACAGCGCAGGCCAAGTCTGACTCCAGACGGAAGCGGCGCTTCACATCGTCGTGCATGGCCTCTGAAAATACCACAGCCGTGCCTCTGGCCGTCCGCTTGGCCTCGTACATGGCCGTATCGGCATCCCGAAGGAGCTCGGCCGAATCATGATATCTGACATCCCCCATGACGAGGCCGAGCGATGCCGAGCACGGAAGCGTTCGTCCGGTAACCTGAAACGGCTTGGTCAGCACCTGCGCCATTCGACTGGCCTTCTCTAACGCGTCGTTCCGCGACTGGACACCGTGGAGAAGTACGGCGAATTCGTCGCCGCCAATGCGGGCCACGAGATCATCCCGGTGAACCCCCGCCGTGATCCGCCCGGCAATCTGTTGCAATAGCGTGTCGCCGATGGCATGCCCCAGAGAGTCATTGATAAGCTTAAACCTATCGACATCGATAAACACGAGAGCGAAGTTCGAACCCTTCTTGTCACGCTCCTGGATGGCCTCCCCAATACGCTCATCCAACACTTTGCGATTGGGCAGTCGCGTCAAGGAGTCAGACCTGGCTTGGAGACGGAGCTGGCCTTCCAGTTGAACGGTGGCGGTGATGTCTCGAGCCACGACGAGCATTCCTGAGGTATCTCCCAGGTTATCGCGCATGAGGCTGACCACAGCTTCCACGAATAGGTCCTGGCCGCCTTCCAGGTCAAGCTTCACGCGGCCCTGCCAGGTGCCGGTATTGACCAGAGAACGGATGGCCTCGGGCTCTTGCCCCTTGACCAACCAGGAGAACGGAACCAAGTCCGAGAGTGTGCGCCCTTGGGCGTCTGACGCCGTCAATCCAGTCAGCGTTGCCGCGCCGGCGTTCCAATAGGAAACCTCCAGGTCGGCGTCCAACACGACCACAGCATCACGAACATGGGCCAGGATATTGGCCTGCATGCCAAGCCGCTCCCGATTCTCGTTTCGCTCAGTCACGTCACGAATCAGTGCGAGCCAACCCAGCGTCTTCCCGTCTGGAGCCGGGACCCGAACGCGGACCGTCTCAGCGGCGAATCGCGTGCCATCTCGCCGGAGATAGTTCACCTCGGCCAGGTAGGGTCGCCCCTGCGGAGAGACGAATGGAGCTTTGCCAAAGAGAAAATCGGCATCCAGCCCCAGCGCCTCCTCTTCCGAATAACCGAAGATGGATACAAAAGCTGGGTTGACGGCCACGAGTCCCCGATCGGCGTTTGCGAATACAGCGGCGTGTGGTATCGAGGCATAGATGGCCTCGAACTCGGCGCGCCGCTTGTCCAGCTCGGCGGCCTGTCGATGCTCAGTGGTGACATCCTCGGCCACGTACGAGAATCGCGCCGCCTCTGTGGAGTTGTCGTTGATCAGGTTGACGGTGACGTTGAGCCAGCGTCCCTTCAGCTGCAGTTCAAAACGAACGGGTCGACGCTCGGCCAGACACTGACGACAGGCCCGGCTCCAATCGGCGACCGACGGAAGCGGAGCAGCTAAATCGCCTTCCGTGCCCAACGATGGCGGCGCCAACAGCCCCAGAAAGTCTATGGCGGCTGCGTTCGCAGATCGGTGAACCAGCCGGGTTTCGTCGAGGGACAGAATGCCCATTAGGAATGGAGTGCCGTCAAAAAACGCGCGAAGGGCCGCCTCCCGCCGTCTCAGCTTGGTGGCATGCCGGTTCTGCTCCGTCACATCGCGGAAGATGCCCGCGAGCACACCTTTCCCGTCATGACTGACGCGGGTGACGGTGAGGTCAACGTCTACGTGCTGTCCGTCACGTCGGGTCAGCCTGGTCTGCTCGGCGCCCTCCGGCCTGTCGGCTCTCAAGAATTCAGGCAGGAATAACCGGATATCCTGTCCGACTGGCTCCGACCCGAGACCAAGCATACCGCAGGCTGCCTCGTTCATAGACAGAACCTGGCCCTGGGGGGTGCAAGTGGTGACTCCGTCAGCCGCGGCTTCGACGATGTGCTTCAGCTGGCCCTCTGCCGCCTTGATTCGCTTGAGGGCTATGGACTGTTCCAGCACCGATCCGGCCCAACGGGCCAGGAGAGCCACGAAGTCGGTATCGGCTCCTGAAAAGCCACAAGGTCGAGCCTCGGCGTCGGACAAACTCAACGTGCCTACTAGACGACCGCCGACGTAAACCGGAGCGCCGATATAGGTCTGGAGACCGAAAACTCCGAAACAGGGGTGCCCGGCGTGCGCCGATTCGCCCATGTTCTCGATGGCAACAACCGACTCCTGCTTGACCACCAAGTCGCAATAGGTCTGACTGAGCGAGAACACTTGGCCCTCGTAGAGTCCAGCATCGGAGGGCCAGTATTGAACCACCTCATACCGGTCGCCGGATATCCGGCTGACGATTCCGGTTGACAGCCCAAGCAGATTGCAGGCTTCCTCAAGACCCTTGCCGAGTCGATCCCTATCTGATCCCGGAATGGTTGCGAGGCGGCTCAGCAGGCGCATGCGAGCGTCCCGACCCTCCAGATCGCGCTCAGCCTGCTGGATTCGGGAAATGTCTCTGGCTACACCGTGGAAGCCTCGAACGTGCCCGTTCTCCAAGAGGAGTTGCACGTGCTGTTGCATCCAGACTCGTCGCCCGTCGCGGGCCTGTGCCGGAAACTCCTTGTAGGTCTGCCCGGCCTCCTTGCGCGATTGCTCCGCATAGAACCGGAATACCTCCGCCCTGACTTCAGGCTGCACCAGCACCAGATAGTGCGAGCCGATCAGGCTCTCGGGTGAATACCCGAGGACATCCTTCACACGTCCATTGATGTACGTAATCCGGCCTGAGACGTCAGTCTGGTAGATTACGTCTCCGGACAGATCCACGAACTGCTCGAACTGCTCGGGAGGAAGTTGTATGAGCGATTGGCTCATGCTGGGGGCACAACGTGCCTTTTTGGCGGGTTTGACTCCTTACGGAATCGACCCCCAGCGCCGAATCTTTAGGTTCCGACAGACCAAAACGGCCCGCCCTTCACTACAAGAAGAGCGGGCCGTCGATCCAGTCTAAGTCTCTACTTGGAGAACATGTTCTTCAGCAGGCCGGCTCCAAGCTTGGCAACGTCATCCTTGATGTCACCATCTCCATCGGCGTCCAGCATTCCCATCAGCCCACCGAGGGCCGGGGCGCCTGCGGCCACCTGCTCCTTCTCGCCCGCCAGCATGCTGGCAAGGCTTCCGGCATCGAGTCCGTTTGCCTTCTTGGCCTTGCCAACTGCGCCCATCACAAGGGGCGCTACCATGGCCAGGAGCTTGCCTGCCTGAGCCAGATCCATTCCTGAGGCCTCAGAAACAGCACCCGCAACAGCACTCTCCTTGCTTCCAAACACGTGCTTCAGGATTCCTGCACCGTTTGCTGCTTTTGAAGCGCCGCCGCCGCCGCCGCCGAGCATACCAGCCGCTGCCCCCATGAGGCCTCCCATGCCGCTCTTGGAGGCTCCTCCACCGCCGAACATCCCGAGAAGGGATCCGACGTTGTCGAGCATGGACCCATCATGGTCGTTGTCCAGCGCTGAGGCCAGCGAGGCCGCGCCGGCAGGGGTGGCCGCATTGCTTGCCAGTCCTCCGAGAAGGGCGGGAATAGCGGCCTGCATGGCCTTCTGAGTAATACTTGAATCGGCGCCGAGTGCACCGGCGATGTTGTCAAGTTGACCGCCCCCCAACTGGGAGAGAAGCATATCTGTAATCAAGGACATTGTCTTGGGGGATGTGCGCCGGAAGGTCCGTTAGACCGGTTGCCAGGCCAGCGCGATTGTTTCGATTCCTATATCTGACTTCCGTGGGGGGAGTTCGAGGGTCTCCAGATCCAGGAGGTCCACCTCATACGCGTCCCGTAATTCGTTCAAGTCCTCTTCGAGACGGGCCTCTATCTCTCTAAGGTCCTCAGTCAGGACCTGCAGCTTGTCCTTGGCGAAGGCGATGTCGTCCTTCTCCTTGCCCGCCTTACTGAAACGGCGCGCGGCCCGAGACACACCTGAGATAGTGCTTCTGCTGACCCGCTTTCTGCCAAACAGGGAGCCCAAGAGGGTACTGCCGACATCAAGCACACTGGCCATCCGCTGCTCTTCATACTGGGATTCCTCGCGGGATACCCGCTCTTCGGCCGTGGCGATGCGCTTTTCGACCCGGCCGATCTTGGTGTCATATCGGGTCCGCAGCTTTTCAATAGCCGCATCCCTGATTTCGCGCGCCTTGTGGCGGAGTCTCATGCGGAACTCGGCCTCGGACTCTCCCGGAGTTGAGGTCTCCTTAAGCGGCTTGCAGCGGAGCAGCTTAAGCGTCGAGGTCCGGTAGAGATGGGACTTGGCTGCCGAGCTCCATTTCTTGTAGGATGTCGCCCTCAATGCGGGAGCCGGCAAGGATGCAAACTGCACCGAATCGCCCGGATCCGGAATCAGCCTGGCCCGCTCAATCTGGACTGCCGATTCCCAAGGGTTGATCTCCTCCGGGTCCGCAACCAGGGTTACCTCTCTCCAAGTATCCACCTTCCAGGTGGCGCGCACGTAGTGCAGGCGGGCCTTCAGGAGAAGCCTCGGAGCAACCGCTTTCACGGGGACGCCGGGCTCGCCTTCCAGGAATACCTCCTGGATTTCTTTGGGTAGCAGCGGCCGCTCCTGAACCTCTTCCGTTCCGGAGGTGGCGGCCGTACCACCCGCATCTTTTACCGATGTCCCCGAAGAGTAACCAGCTGACGATTCCGGGGCCGCGTCGGCGGGAGTCTGAGTAGTTCTGGCCAACTCACAGGCCTTGTTCAGCGTCAGCGGACCCGCCAGATAGGAAAGCACCCAGCGGGTGTTGAAGAGAACGGGCCCATCCTCATGCACATTATGGAGCATGAAGCGGCGCTTGCCAAGACCCGAGAGGATGGCGTCTACCTCTTGTCGGTCAAACCCGTCACCGCCGGCAGCGCCTTCGAGCCCGTCGAGCACGCGCATCTTGTCGCGCTCCGTCTGAAGCCTACCCAGCATCCAGGTACCGGCATTGGAGATGGCCTTGTAGTCCAGATCTACCGGATTCTGGGTTGCCAGGACTACACCAACGCCGAATGCCCGTGCCTGCTTGAGAAGCGTGAGCAAGGGCTGCTTTGAGGGTGGGTTGGCCGTCGGCGGCAAGTACCCGAACACCTCGTCCATGTAGATCAGCGCGCGCAGGCTGCCCGTACCGGCCTGGGTCCGCATCCACGCCACTACCTCGTTCAACAGCCGCGTCACGAAGAACATCCGCTCTGTATCCGAGAGGTGCGCCAGATAAAGGACCGAGTGCCGGGGCTTTCCGTCAGGGCTATACAGGAGGTCTGGCACCGACAAGGTCACGCCCTCCCGCCAACTCTGAAAGCTCGGGCTCGCAAGGAGGTTGTTCAGCGACATTGCTAGACCCATCCGCTCCCGTGACGGGAAGAACGACTCCAGATCAATGACACCCACCGAATCGAACGGAGGCTGTTGCACTGTGCGGATGAGATCCGACAACGAGAGCTCTCGCCCCTCTCCCCAGGCCCAAGAAAGGATGTTGGAGAGGAAGATGTGCTCGCGAGACTGGATCGGGTCGGGATCTATCCCAAGCAGCGTCAGGAGGCTCGAAACCGTTCCGAGGATCTGGGTCCGTTCGGTGTCCGGGTCCGAAGCACCGGCGCCGGGGCGCCCCAAAGATCCCAGAAGAGAAATCGGGACGCCCTTGCTGGCACCAGGCGTGTAGAGCTTGAACTCAACGGCCTCTTTCAATCGGCGGACCCGATCAGCGTCCTGCCCCCAAGAGGCAATCCCCTTTTTCCAGAGATCGGCCGTCGCGGCGGCGAACTCGTCCGGGGTCTGACCCTTTCTGGCCGCGGCACCCTCATCGATCCAGGGACGGAAGTCCTCTGGATTCATGTCGGGAAAGGTCAACAGCAGGTTGGTCAGGTCTCCCTTCACATCGATTGCGATGGAAGGGATCCCGTCAATAGCCGCCTCCTCCAGCATCCCGACCGCGAGTCCGGTCTTGCCGCTCCCGGTCATCCCGACAATCACGCCATGCGTGGTCAGGTCCTTGGAGTCATACAAAACCGGAGTCTCGGACGGATCGCCCGCCGGGCCATCAATCTCTCGTCCCAGGTAGAACGCTCCAAGTTTCTCGAAGCTTGCCGTTCCGCCTTCAGGCATGCGTCTGTCCTAGTCGATCGCAGGAATACGGATAACCTGACCGGGGTAGATGAGGTCCGGATTCTTGATGACCTCCTTGTTGGCCTCGAAGAGCTCCTTGTACTTCATGGCATCGCCGTAGTGAGCCTTAGCAACCTTAGAAAGCGAATCGCCCTTCTGAATGGTGTAGTAGTTGACTGCAACTGGAGCAGGGAAGGTCAGGGCTGCGTCGTTGACGCTCTCGATTCCCTTGACGTTACCGGCGATAAGCGCAGCTTTTTCCTTGCCGGCCTGCGAGTCGGCTTCGCCCGAAAGCGTAACAATTCCGTCGTCCTCAGTGACCTCGATGCTGATCAGCTGCGCGCCCAGTGATTTCTGGAGCAGTTCTTTGATCTCTTCCGACTTGTCGCCACCCTTGAAGATGTCGGCGCCTACGTTCTTGAGAAAACTAATGAGTCCCATTTCTTTCGTCTATGTATGAATGCCTAGCACAGCAATATAGACGGACATTGGGAGCTTCAAAACCGGGGTTTTCCCTGAAAGAGTGGTGAAGACCTGCGAGCAAGCCAACCGCTTCACGGTTAGTTCAGGTTCACCCCACGGCGGGCCGAGGCACCCTCCTCAGGTATCCTCTGAATACGCCATTGCGAGGCACAGGGACACAAGTTCGTCCACTTCGGCTAGATCTTGCAGCGGAATTCGATAGTTGATTCGGTCTCCGCTTCCCTTTCCACCAACGGGGATTACCCGGTCACTGGCCGGGGGTTCTGCGAGTCGAATGCAAAGGCCAAGATCGACGCGCTTTTGCGTGGTTGGGCGCAGGTTCGCGATGACGTGGTTTCGATAGAACGGGACCGCCGCCTTGGTGGGGCAAATACGCGGGTCTGGCGCGATGTCCAACGCCAGGCCGACTACCGCCTCGTGAATGGGCCGTAGGTGTGCTTTCTTGTCTTCATACATGGCCTCCACAATCCGCGGGGCGGCGATACCCATTGCTGTGGTGCTGCCGAGGCCATGCTTCTGCTGAAGCCAGGCTCGGCTGGTTCTCATTGTCTGGCCCATCCCGCAGGGCCAGGGCCACCCACTCGTCCATGTAGGAAAGCTACAAACAAAGCAGGCCGGACATTGCTGTCCGGCCTGCAGGTCCGAGAACGGGCGGTGGGTGTTTCGAGCGTCCTACGCGTCGACGCCGGTTCTAGAGACTACCTCCTCCAAGAGGCTTATTTGACCAGAGACATGGTCCGTGCGATGCGCTGGCCTCCCGCATCAAGGCGGTAGATGTAGAGGCCGCTCTGCAGACGCGACGCATCGAAGGTCACGGAATGACTCCCCGCCGGAAAGGCCCCACTGGCAAGCTGTGCCACCTGGCGGCCAAGGACGTCGAACACGGCAAGGTGCACGTCGGACTGAGCCGGTAGGTCAAATGAGATGGACGTGCTGGGATTGAACGGGTTGGGGTAGTTCTGGCCCAGGGTGTACGAATCCGGGGTTTCGCCTTCTGGCATGGTGTCCGTTGCCGAGGCGGAGGCCACCGTCCGCCATGGTCCTGGCTGTAGAAGACGCCATATCCGAAGGTGCCTGCATAGAGGGTCCCGCCGTCGGTCGAGATGAAGATATTGCCGTCATCCGCAGACAAGAAAATCACGTTGTCCGCGGCGGACGGCGTGATGGCCTGCACGGTATGGACTGCCAGCGAGTCGAATGCCGACTTGGCGTAAGGAATCCAGGTGACGCCCTTGTCATCGCTGACTGGACGCGCAAGGCGACCGATGACATTGTAGAAACTGAACATGTTGTGTGCTCAGTGCTCCTCCTGCGACGAATCCTCGATTGTCTCGAGTGTCGCTTGTAATTGGTTTTGGTCAGCGGTTTGTACATCGGCGACGTTTCCGTCTTCGACTGCGCGACCCGGGTGCTGGTCTCCTAGACTTGGCTACCGGTGGGGGCAACCTCGTCTAGGAACGACACTACTTGGGTACGGGCGGATTCAGAAAATTCGCGACATGGGGAAACTGAAATCGGTCGGACGATGCCACCATTCGGACGCAGCCACCTAGTGAGGCAGGCAGAAAAACGTCGATTATGGCCCGACTTGGACGAAAACAGGAACGGCCAGACTCCGTAGTGGAATCTGGCCGTTTGATGTCCGATTTATTTCCCTGAGCGCGATTGAGCGGGTTGACTCCGCCCTCTATCAGCGCTTCAGAAGCCGCGCGAGGGCTACTTCATGAGCACCATCACGCGCTCAGCTTGCCCCCGATCGGTGCTGATCCGATAGAGATAGGCTCCACTTGGCAGATTCGCAGCGTCAAAGCTGACCTCGTGTTCACCGGCCGGGAAGACGCCACCTGCAACCGTCGCTACCACGCGCCCAAGCAGGTCATGGACGGTCACACTCACCTTGCCGCTCTCGGGCAATCCAAAACCGATGGTCGTCCGGGGGTTGAACGGGTTCGGGTAGTTCTGCGACAGCTGCACGGCTGACGGCAGTTCCGCGCCAACTGGGTCTACGGCGGTGGAGGTTGTGACACCGGAAAGCGCCATAGCAATGGTGCCGCCAGTTGCCGGCGCTGCCCATAGCTTCGTGCCATCCGGACTGACCGCGACAATGCCCACCTGCTGATGGCGAAGGGTGACGTCTATCCACGACGGGAAAGTCGACCGATCGCTCGGGAGTTCGAAGACCCCGCCGCCCCAGGTTGCCACGTACATGGACCCGGTAGCGATTGGAGAGTGATCAACCGGACCAAAGGCAATGGACCGCACATCCTTGAACTTGCCAAGGCCCGCCGAGCCATCGACCCAGGTCACTCCCCCGTCCTGCGAGTAGAAGATGCCCAGGGGCGTTCCGGCCCAGAGGGTGCTCGGGCTCAACTCGGGATCGAACTCCAGATCGAAGATGTGGATCGAGCCGCCGTGCGGCAGGGCACCTCCCGAGACCTTAATCCAGGTTTCGCCGTAGTCGTCGCTCCGCCAGACACCATCGCCAAACGTGCCTGCAAATAGCCGTCCAGCAACGGTTGGGTCGGCCGCGAAAGCCCAAGGGGTGTGCGAGGCGCCACCAGGGAGACGCGAGGCGAAGTCCCAGAATCCGCCTGCATAGCGCCATACCTGGCCGTCGTCGGCCGAAATGTATATGGTGCCATCTACCGGCGATTCATCCATCGCGTGAACGATCGTGAGCGTCGGGCCACCGAAATCAACCGGGAGCCAACTGCGGCCACCATCAAGACTCCGCTGCAGACCTCCGTACGAGTGGACTGCCATGTAGGTGGTGGTGCCACTGGCGGTCACGAGCAGGTCATTCACCACCAAATTGGCCGGCAGTGAACCAAGCACCGGCGCCCAGCGGTTGCCGATCACGCCGGGGATGCTTCGGTAGAGCCCCTGGTTGAAGGTGCCCGCCAACGTTTCGGTTTGCCCAAGCGAGTTGACGTAGAAGGCCACTGCCTGCACGACAGCACCCGCTGGGAATTTGATCGGGTTCTTGAACGTCAGTGTCACCGAGGAGGTGTTGTTGACCAGGTTTGGATCGGCAGGGCTCTGAGCCGTGATCGAGGCCGTGTTTGACGTCGTTCCCGCGCCGGAACCAGGCACAGACGCGCTGTACTGGAGCGTGGCTGTTTCTCCCGCGGCCAGTCCAATTCCGCTCCAGGTAATGGTCGCGCCTGCGCCACCGGTGCTGCTGAAGGCACCCTCAGACGGCAACTCTGCGCAGACACAGACCAACGCGCCGGGAAGGACGTCCGTGACCTGGATTCCCGAGGCCGTTGACGGACCGCTATTCGTCAAAGTCAGCGTGAAGACGACTACCTCGCCAGGGTAGAGGTTGGTCGAGCCCGTGGTCTTGGTCAGGGCAACGTCGGCTACGGTCGGGTCATCGATCTGCGTCTCGATCCCGGTGAAGGTGACATTCTGACGGTTCGTGAATGACCATGTGCCGTTTCCTCCGGCGTCGGCCAGAGCGGCCCCGGTCGTTCCTGCAAGGATGATGTCCAGAACGTCTCCAGGGGCCACGGCCGGCGTGTAACCGTTAACCGAAATGGCAAATACCGAGGAAGGTGTGATGTTGAACCGATCATTGCCGCTCAACCCGTTGATCTGCGGACTCACCGACAGCATCGAGTCCAGCGTCAACACGCTGATCGTGTCGTTACCGGCACCCAGATTCACTACCAGTGTCGCGGTGGGATTTCTGAAGGTCACCGACTCTGACAAGTCGGAATCGATGAAAGAATAGTTGTTGCCAGGAACGCCATCGTCGCTCAGTACCACAGTCTCGGAGCCAGCCGTGAACGTGAAAACCCTACTCACGGCAACCAGGTTGTCTATGATTGGATCGAGTCCCGTGTAGGTGGCGATCAGTTTGCCGTCTACCTCCACGAGCCCGTCATTGGCGTTGAAGAAGCTGTGCTCGACGGTGACCAGGCCCGTACCACCGGAGAAGGTCATAGAGTCAAACCCAAGTCCGCCATTGAAGATGATCCCACCCACTGGCATGAAGGCGAACAGGTCCAGATCAATCTCCAGCGCATCGTCTCCGACAGTTCCATCTACCACGATGGAGGCCACAAGGAGAGGGCTCCCTCTGAACACCTCGATACCGTTCTGGATGATCACCAACTGGGCACCATCCAGGAATATTCTCGTCGCAGTTGCTGTGCCAACCCCGCTCAGGTTGCCTGCCAGGTTGATTGTCGCGGCTGTCGTGGAAGATCCAAACGCAGCCTGCGCTGACGCGAAATAGGCAACAGATCCCGGTGGCG
>JBLFXH010000087.1:0-12568 GCA_047611125.1 Rhodothermales bacterium | reverse complement strand
GTACCGGAACCGAAGGCCGGCAGAAGCTTGCTTGGGATGAAGGAGCCTCCCGCATCCCGCTTTTCAGTCACGACGAACAGATCGCACAAGGCGAGTCCCTCAGCGAGGCCGGCCTCATCAGTCAGCGGCGCCATGGAAAAGCGCGCATCACCGCTGCCTCGGATCCACTTTCGGATGGGGCCCGCGGCGCTGCCGTCTCCTCGGATCTCGAACCGGAACGCGGCCTGAGAGTCTGCCAGGACCTTGCAGAAGCCCAGCAAATCCTGCTTCCCGCCGATGTTACCGGAGTAAAGGAGGTGAGGGCCAGCGCTCTCTAGGGTACCGCTGAGGTACGCCGCGGTGCCGCGTCGCTGCCGTTTCTCTCCAGGTAGGCGCTCCGTGCTCCCGATGGCGTCGGCCAACGATCCGTGCAGCCAGTTGGGTAGGTCGTGAACGGTCTGTCCCCGGGTAGCGAGGGGGACGAGCCGGTCTTGCATGACGGGTGAAATGGTGCTCCAGACAGAGGCCCGATTGAAGAGAAAGCGTTGGAAGCGTGCCAGAAGCGAGCCTGTGGCCCGATTCTGGACGATTCCGGCCGTGGTCGCTGCCTCGGCAGCAAGGTCCTGGACGTTCAACCAGAGCGGTGCTCCGGCAGCCCGCGCGGCAAGGGCACCGTACCCGACACCCCCAACCAAAGGGCAATATGCCATGACCAAATCGAACTCGCCAGGCGCCGGGAGCACGCGGAGAAGGGAGGCAAAGAAGGAGGCCTCATAGACCAATCGCTGCCAGAGACTCTCCGGACGAGACGGGACGAAGAGGCCGAAACGCCGAATGCGCACGCCGTGCTCTACACTCGCGGCTATGGCCAGGCCGTTTTGCCCGGTCTTGTCCCTCCATTCCGGATAGTAGGGGTAGGCGCAGCGCACCTCCACGTCGAATCCGCGCTCGGCTAAGCCTTCCAGAAAATCGGCAAACAGGACGCCGCCGCCCAGGTCGGGCCGATAGACGTTAACGATGACGAGTAGCCGCAAACGATTCGGGAAATGCAGGTTCAAAAAAAGACACGACCCCGGAACGAGGTCGTGTCTTCAAGTTGTCACTGAAGTCGGGCTCTGAGCAAGCCCATTTAAACAGTGGCGCGGGGCTATAGAAGCTGGAAGACAGTCAAGACAATTAGACCGACGACGCCTGCCCCAAGCGTCATCGCCCGAATTGCACTGTCTATTGGATTGCGCATCCGATGGCTGTACCGGTTCGGTGGGGGGTGAGGGGGGTAACAGCTTGTAAGGAAACGCAATACAGCCCCCTTCACAATCCCTTCGCGGCCTCAAACTGACCATTCGGGCAATATTCACGGTATATTGACGTATCCGTCTGGGTGTGACGCCCCTATGGCAGCCTACCACTCGTTCTCGTCTTTTGTCACGCCCATTTCTACCGGGACGGGGTAGTTGCCCGTAAAGCAGGCGTTGCAGTACCCGTGGCTGGCAGGGTTGGCCTCGCGAACCGCATTCATCATGCCCTCGGTGGAGAGGTAGGCAAGGCTGTCCACTCCCAACCACTCTGTCATTGCCTGAATGTCTCCATCGAACTTGTTCGCCAGCAATTCCCCGTGACTCGGGAAATCCATCCCGTAAAAGCAGGGACTGACAACCGGCGGCGATGCCACGCGAAAATGCACTTCTCGAGCTCCAGCCTTTCTCACCATCTGCACGAGCTGCCGAGCCGTGGTCCCTCTGACAATCGAGTCATCGACCATCACCACAACCCGATCCTGCAGCACCCCGGAGACCGTATTGAACTTGCTCCTGACGCGGGTTTCTCTACTTCCCTGTCCCGGAGCGATAAACGTCCGCCCCACATAGTGATTGCGAATCAATCCAATCTCGTAGCGAGCGCGAAGCCCAAGTTTCCGTGACTCGGTCACGTAGCCCAAGGTTGCGGTATTTGAGGAGTCGGGGACCGAAATGACGATGGGTTTACCGCCGGTCGGATCCACTGGAACCGGCGCGTCATGGGCCAACTGCTTGCCCAGTTTCCGGCGGACCTTGTCTACGTTTTCGCCGAAGATCCGGGAGTCGGGCCGGGAAAAGTAGACGTACTCAAAGACACACTGGCTCACGCCGTGGTTCTGCGCCAGCTGATACTGGGAAAACTCACCGCTGTCAATTCCGGCCTGATCAATGACCAGAACCTCTCCGGGCTGAATGTCCCGGACATACTCCGCGCCAATGAGGTCAAACGCGCAGGTCTCGCTTGCCACGCACCAGGCGTCACCTCCATCGGCACCGCCTCCGGGTAGCTTGCCGAGGGCCAGTGGTCGAAAGCCGTTGGGGTCACGGACGGCGATTAATTCATTGTCCGTCATCATGACCAAGCTGAAGGCGCCCTCCACCTGGCCAAGGGCGTCCACAATCCGATCGACCTGCTTGCGACGCGGGCTCTGCGCCATGAGGTGCAGAATCAGTTCGGTGTCACTCGTGGTCTGAAAAATCGTCCCGCGTTCGGAGAATGTGTCGCGGAGTTCGCGGGCGTTTGAGAGATTGCCATTGTGGGCCAGGGCCACGTTTCCGCCCCGGTAATGCACCACAAAAGGCTGAATGTTCGACGTGTTGCCTGCCGCGCCGGCCGTGGAGTACCGATTGTGCCCTACAGCCTTCGTCCCAAGCAGCTTGGTATCGAAGATGCTCTGATCGCGGAAGACATCGAGCACCAGGCCCTCGCCCTTGACAGTCGGCATGACCGGCTGCTTTTTTGCTTCGTCGAACGTGGAAGTCACGATCCCAGCGCTTTCCTGTCCACGATGCTGAAGCGCGTGGAGTCCCAGGTAGGTCATCTGGGAGGCATTCCGGGCGTTCATCACGCCGAAGATGCCACAGTATTCTCTCAGTTCGGCCATGTCGGGAGGACCTTGGGGTAGGATGGAGTAAACCGTTCGAGACGGGCTTGTATAGAGCGACATGCCGCAGGTTTCTCGGCCCGCTGATGCATGGGGTGGCATCCGGCGAAGAGCAGGTGATATGTGCGGATGAGCTTCATCAGGCGTCGTTGGACTCGGTGTTAGGATCGTTCTCTTTGGGCGAATTGTCGACGCGAAGGACTACCTGGCCAATGCGGTTGTTTTCGACGGTCTCCACCCTGAGACTAATGTTCTGGAACTGGATCTCATCGCCTTCCTCGGGGATGGACCCGCCAACAGCATAGACAAGCCCTCCCAGCGTCTCAAAGTCGAAGCTGGCCGTATCCAGGTCCGTCTCCAGATGGTCGTTTAGATCGTCCAGGTCAATTCGGGCATCCACCCGATAGGTACCGTCGTCCAGTTCTTCGACCAAGGAGTCTTCTTGCTCGTCGTGCTCATCCTGGATCTCGCCCACGATTTCTTCCAGGACATCCTCGAGCGTGACCAGCCCCGCCGTTCCTCCATACTCATCTACCACTACGGCGATGTGGGTCTTGCGGGTCTGAAAGTCGGTGAGCAGATCGTCCAGGTTCTTACTCAAGGGCACAAAAAATGGCGTTCGGACCATTGCGGCCCAGTCCATCTGCTCGGGGCGCGGATCGTGGGCCAGAAAACGAAGGAGGTCCTTGGCGTAGACAATGCCCAGAATATTGTCCAGGTGGCCGGAGTACATGGGAATTCGGGAATGCCCGCTCGTCCGAATCATCGTTATGGCGTCGCTGAGCGTTGCCTCGGACGAAAGCGCGACCACGTCCAGCCGGGATACCATGATCTCCCGGACCATGGTCTCCCCAAACTCCACGATGGAGTGGATCAACTCGCGTTCATCCTCTTGTATAGTGCCATGAGCCTCACCGATGGCTGCCATGATCTTGAGGTCGTCCGCTGAGAGCCGCGTTTGAACGCTATCGAACCGCCCGTGGAACGACTGCATGCGCTGAGATGTCCAGGTCGAGATCGGCCAAAGAGCGCGATGGAATAGCAGGAGGGGGCCTGAGACCCACCGGCTGTACAGCTTGGCGTTGTTTGCGGCTAGCAGTTTGGGCGAAATCTCACTCACAATCAATAGCACGAAAGTCAGCGCGATGACCTCCAGTGCAACGGTCAGGGCAGGATTCCAGTTGTAAGCCGCAGCCAGATCGTGTGTAATGACGGCGGACAGGACCGCCGCACCAACATTGACGAACGTGTTCAGAATGAGAATGGAAATCAACAGGGCGCCGGGGCGCTCCAGAAGGCGCAACACCCGGCGGCTTTTCTTGTCAGTCTCTGCCGCCAACGCCTCCTTGTCTCCCGAGTTCAGCGAGAAGAGCGCTACCTCGGCGCCGGAAAACAGCGATGAGAAGAGCAGAAGACACACCAGAACCACGGCGGACCACAGGATCTCTCCGGCGTCCAAAGGGACTCCCTGCATCAGTAGAATGGCGCTATGGGCCCAGTTAGGGTCGGGGTCCACGATCAGTGAGACGAGCGGTCTGCACCAGTGAGTTCACGCACTAGAAATAATTCCCGGTAACGATGACGTAGATCAGGACCGCTCCGACTGCCACCGGGCATACGTAGCGGACCAGGAAGCCGAAGAGGGCAGGCGCAGGCATTTTGTGACCTGACACCTCCAGCGAGGCCAGCGCATTCGAAATCCCCCACTTGTAGCCGACGAAAACGCAGAGCGCAATCGCGCCGAGAGACAGGGAGTAGTTACCCCAGAGGTTGTTGTTCAGGCTCAGGAAGTCGACGCCCGTCCCCATGAAATCGGAGAAGAACGGCGATGCGCCGTTGGCCAGGGCAGAAGGAATGGCGAGGAAGAAACAGAAAATGCCAAGGACCCACGCCGACTTGTTTCTGCTCCAGCCCTTTTCGTCTACGAAGTAGGAGACCACCACCTCCAGGAGGGAAATGGTGGACGTCAGCGCCGCAATCGCGAGTAGGGCATAGAAGGCGATCGCGAACAAGTTGCCCGCTGGCAGGCTGCCGAAGATCGAAGGCAGGACAACGAACACCAGTCCGGGGCCCGCATTGGGCTCAACGCCGACAGAAAACAGGGCCGGGAAAATGATCAGGCCGGCCAAGATGGCGATGGTGGTGTCGAAAATGGCAACCGTAATTCCGGCACTGGCGAGGTTCTCTCCATCCGGGAAGTAGGACCCGTAGGTAATCATGGCCCCCATGCCCAGCGAGAGACTGAAGAGAGCCTGGCCCAACGCGCTGATGACCACCGTGATATTGATCTTGGAGAAGTCTGGCTTGAACAAGTATTCCAGACCCTCTATGCCCCCAGGCAGCGTGATCGACCTGATAGCAAGTATGACCAGGATGACCAGCAGGAGCGGCATCAGAATCTTGGTGACGCGCTCGATGCCTTTTGAGACTCCACCACGCACGACAAGGATCGTCAGCAACAGGAACAGACCCGAAAGGGCGATGGCCTTGGTCGGATCGGTGATCAGATCATTGAAGAGCGTCAAGCTCTCCTCAGCAGTCAAAACCCCGCCATAGACTCCCGTGACCGCGCCCCAGAGGTAAGACAGCGTCCAGCCTGCGATCACCGCGTAGAAGGCAAGAATGCCAAAGCCTGTCAGGACGCCGAGTCCACCGACCCAGGGCCACAACGACCCGGGCACCAGCGCCTTGAACGCACCGACAGGGTTACGCCGTGTGGTCCGTCCGAGTGCGAGCTCGGAGAGAACAACGGGAATCCCAATAGCCGCAACGAAGAACAGATAGAGGAGCACGAAGGCTCCACCCCCGTTCTCTCCTGCACTGTAAGGGAATCGCCAGATGTTGCCGAGACCGATGGCCGATCCCGCTGCTGCAAAGATGAATCCCATGCGGCCGCTAAATTTGCCGCGCGACACCGTCGCCATGCTTATTCGCTGATTTGGTTTTCGAGGGGGCGGTTTCTGCTCACCTGAAGTGACGCAAGAGTACCGCACGTGCCCGGTCCATCTGACCGAACCCTGCTATAATAACAAGAAAGGCCGCTTCGATCGTTCACAGAGTGAAGCGAGTCGAAGCGGCCTGCCTCTTTTTCTGGTGCTGCACCGTTTAGAAGGGGAGGTCGTCGTCCGCTTCGAACGTGTAGTCGTCTCCGCTCTTGACTTCACCGGCGGTCTTCGCAGCCCCGTTGGTAGCCCCCTGGGCCACCGGTGCGGGCGATGCCGTCTGCGGAACGCTTTGAGGGCGTGCTCCCCCAGTGTTGAAGCTCTCCTCGCGGCCCCCGAGCATCATCATCTCTTTGGCCTTGATTTCGGTGGTGTACTTGGTGTTTCCGTCCCGGTCCTCATACGACCGGGTCTGAAGTGAGCCCTCGAAATAAACCTGCGATCCCTTGTGGAGATACTCATTGCAGATTTCAGCGAGCCGTGCCCAAGCGACAATCGAATGCCACTCGGTCCGTTCGATCCAGTCACCGCTGGCGTCCTTGTAGGACTCATTGGTGGCCAATCTGATGTTGCAGACGGCCGTGCCGCTGCCGGTATACCGTAGTTCGGGGTCCTGCCCGATGTTACCTACCAGTATTACCTTGTTAATGCCTCTTGCCATAGTGTTTACACCTCCTGTTTGTTAGCTGAGACAGCCGTTATACATGAACCCCTGGCGATACCACACGTGTGATCTCCAGGAGATGTAACGATCCTGTCCATGTATCCGGCTGTTTTTCCTAGAGGCACTAGGCCCCTCGGAACGCAACAAACCACGGATCGTGGACGCCGAATAATACGCGCACCCGGTGACAGCCTGATGTCATTGTGGACAACTTTAACTGGCCCGAATCGAGTCCTGGGCCCTGTATTCTGCCCTTTTATGCCTGACAAGATTTTCGATTCCGAGTTCACCGAGACCGCACCGGCTATCGAGGCCTATGCAGATTTCGTGGCCATCGTCCGCCAGTTGCGCCGGGATTGTCCCTGGGATCGGGAGCAGACGCACGAGTCGGTAAAGCACCTGCTAATCGAGGAAGCCTACGAAACGGTGGAGGCCATCGACAAGGAGGACTGGTCAGAGCTGCGCAAGGAGCTCGGGGACCTGCTGCTGCACGTAGTCTTCCACAGCGTGATGGCAGAAGAGGGCGGCACGTTCACGATGAAGGATGTGATCGATGCCGAGACCACGAAGCTGGTGGTCCGCCATCCCCACGTGTTTGGGGACACCCAGGTGGACGGTGTCGGCGACGTCCTATCGAACTGGGAGCAGATCAAGATGAAGGAGAAGGGACGCACCAGCGCGCTTGACGGCGTCCCTGGGCAGCTTCCTGCGCTTCTCAGTGCCCATCGCATCCAGGAGAAGGCGGCCGGCGTTGGCTTTGACTTCCCGGAAGCCGCCGGCGCGTGGGAGAAGGTGACCGAAGAGATCGGCGAGTTCGGAGAACTGACCGGCACCCAGGCATCGAATGAGAAATTAGAAGACGAGTTGGGCGATGTCCTCTTCGCGCTCGTCAACTACGCCCGCTTTCAAGGCCTGAATGCCGAGAATGCCCTGCGCCGCACCAACGACAAGTTTCGGAGCCGTTTCCAGCACATCGAAAAACGACTACGGGAAACTGAGCGCACCCCCAAGGACGCGACCCTTCAAGAGATGGACGTGTTTTGGGACGAGGCTAAGGCGGCCGAGCGGGAATAACCAGGTACCAACTATGCCAGGGCTATCAATTCGAGTGGGGCGTCCTTTCCTGTAAGCGAAACGGCGCCCAACGCCTCGGCAGAGAATCCGGGAGGGATCATCGGCAGGCTCTCAACCAGTTCACGGCTGGCAATGAGACGTTTTGAGAACTGGTTGCACACCCCCTCGATACGCGCCGTCGTATTCAGGACGTCGCGCGAGAGCCGCTCCGCGATGGAGGTAGACCCCTTGAGGTCCAGAAACATGAAGATGCGGTCCTCGATGCGGGGCTTGTGGTAATAGCCTACCACATAGCGCAGCAATCTGCCCGGTCAAGCACAAATACAAATGCCAGCGACAGGCCGACACTGAGGAGAAATAGAATCCCGCCCTTCAGCGGCAAAGCCTGCCAGAACGGTCGACCCTGAAGCCATCGGGCCATACGGGTGTGCTTCATTAGCGCGAGGAACGCACCAGCGCCACCGCCAAAGGCGAGACCTATGGTTGGGAATTCAGCCTTTTCAGTCAGGTGAATGACACCCCCTACGATCATTCCCAGCACAGAATAAAACAGCAGCAGCCGAATCCGATGCCTGAAGAAGGGGTCGTGGAGCATCAAGCCAAAGCGTCAGGGTGAGCCGAATCTATTCTCCGCACCACGGCTATCGTGACTAGTTTCGAACCGGCGGCACGATCTCAACCGGCTGCAGACGCCCGGAATCCCGGTTGAGGAACTCCTTGTACAGCTGAATATGGCGGCTGTCGATCGGTACCCGGAAACCGTCTATGAAGACCTCGGAGATCTCGGTGGCCGGCTCAAACGGATCTCCGTTGGACACGAGGAAGTTCGCCTTTTTGCCCACCTCCAAAGATCCATAGTCACCGTCAATCCCAAGCGCCATCGCGGCGTTGATGGTCACAGCCTTGAGAGCTTCTTCGCGCCCCATCCCGTATGTAGCGGCAAAGCCAGCACTGAATGGGAGGTTTCGGACGTTCTCGGATTCGCCAGACCGGATGGCCACCGTGATGCCAGCTGCGTGCAGGAGGCCGGCATTCGCGTAGGCTCGGTCATAACGGTCGCCGGGCCGGGTCGGTGTGGAAAATATTGGGCCGACAATTACCGATAGACCCGATTCAGCGATTTTGTCCGCCACGCGCCAGCCCTCGGAGACCCCGGTCAGAACGGCCATGTAGCCGCGCTCACCCAACCAGTCGATGGCGTTCTCGATGTCCTTGGCGCGGTTGACGCCCACGAGGAGCTTCATTTCGCCCCGGACCACGGGCACGAGAGCCGCCAGTTCGGGTGCAAACTGCGGGGCACGATCGCCGTTGCCGGCCGCCCACGCCTCCTGAATTCGGGAATAGAGTTCGGCGTCATCGAACACCTTGTTGAGCTTGGTCATCGCCGCCTCGGCGGCCTTGTCGAGGTCGGCCTGTGGGCGCTGGTCGAAGCGTCCTCGTCGGCCGGAAGAGGGCCAGCTCAGGACCTGTAGCCGCGTGCCGGTGCTCATCTGCTCGGGCGTGTAGCCCACCAAGTTGATGACTGTTGCCGCTCCAGGAAGCGTGCCTCCGCTGGGCTCCGATACCACAGTGGTGACGCCACTAACACGGGTCACGGGAATGGCAACGGCGTTGGGGTTGATGGCCGTCAAGGCTTCCATCTGCGGGGTGATGTCGCCGAGCTCACGGCTGTCGTTGGTTTCCTGGACCGATCCGATCTCGGTCAGGCCAAGGGTCGTGCCCCCGTCGATCATGCCAGGGTAGACCGAGCGTCCGGCGGCGTCGATGATCTCGGCGCCCTGGGGAATTGTCACATCGGCCCCGATCGCAATGATCCGGTCTGCCTGGATGACAATCGTCCCGTTCTCGATGACCCCGTTGGTGACCGTCTCAATGCGCGCGTTCGTGATTGCGTACGTGCCTTGCTTGCCCTTGGGCACATCCTGAGGCTGCACCTGAAGGAGCGCCACGAGCATAATTCCAAAAAGTATCTGCATGGTTGGCTCCTGCTAGTTGTGAATGCTGGCCTCTTGGCCAGCAAACTCGTCACTCGGGTTGGTGGTCACGTTGATCTCCAGGCGCATGTCGTCCGGATCACCGGCACGGTCGAAGTACTTGACGCCTTCCACGAAGGTCATGAGCGGCGTGGCGTACACCGACAGGGGATGGGCATCAAAGATCACGAGGTCGCCGTCTTTGCCGACCTCAATCGAACCGACACGATCACTGATTCCCAACTGGATGGCCGGGTTGATCGTGATGAGCTTTAGTGACTCCTCGTCCGTGAGACCGCCGTAACGCTGGGCCTTGGCGGCCTCGTGGTAAAGATGACGAATGAGTTCTCCAGAGTCCGAGTTGACCGATGTGGTCACGCCGTTCCGAGTCAGAATGGCGGCGTTGTAAGCCGTGGAGTAGTAGACCTCAAACTTGTAGGACCACCAGTCAGAAAACACCGAGGCCCGTGCCCCAAACTCAGCTAGCTCCGGCGCGACCTTGAAGGCCTCGTTGGCGTGCTGGAAGGTGATGTTTTCGACCCCGTAGTCGCCCAATACGCGCATCAGCATGAGGATTTCGTCGGCCCGATAGCTGTGGCAATGAACCAGCACCTCGCCGCGCATGATGTCTGCGATGACTTCCAGTTGGCCGTTGTACGCCGGTCCGACGGCCCTCGGATTGCCCCTGCGGGCGGCGGTATGGGCGTCCTGCGCCTCCATATAGCGCTTGCCGGCCTCGAAGGTCTCCCGGAGGACAGCCTCGACGCCCATTCGGCTCGCCGGGCGAATGGCAGGGCGCCCGGAGCCGTTAGACCCACGCAGTCCGTGAGACCGAGTGGGGTTCTCGCCCAAGGCAAACTTGATAGTGCGAGGCGCACCCTGGAATCGGAGTGCCTCCGGATCCTTGGCGCCATAGCGCAGCTTGATGGTCTCGTTTTGGCCACCAATCACATTTGCCGAACCGTGCATCAGGTGGGCGGAGGTAACCCCGCCGGCAAGCGCCCGATAAAGGCCGATATCGTAGGGGTCAACCACGTCCTCCATCGAGACCTCGGCCGTCACCGGGGAGGTGCCCTCGTTAACGGAGGACAGGGCGATATGTGAGTGGGCGTCAATGATGCCGGGCAGCACAAACTTGCCGGTGGCGTCCACCACATCGACCCCGTCAGGGGCCTCAAGGCCGGCACCAATTTGGGCGATGCGGCCATTGCGCACTAGTACGTCGGTGGCCGGTAGGCTACCGCCGGTGACCGTGAGCACCGTCCCACCCTGAATCAGGACATCTTGCGCCTGGGCGGTTCCTATGAACATCAACACCGCAAAGAAGGCGGCTACGTGTTTCGTCTTCATGATCATTCTCCCTGCGGGTTGCCCCGTTCCATTGTGACCGACACCGCGTTGGCGCCGTCCACGAGTGCTGTGCCTGACATCTCCTTCCCGTTCCGCGTCATCGTCACGGTGACATACCCGTCAGGAGACGTGAAACTGAAGGAAACCTCGCCTCCGTCCACGTTGATTTCCTGGATCGGAATGGACTGGTTCACGCCGTCGTAGGTCAGCCATCCGCGGTACGAGTCATCTGTCTGGGTGACCTCGAGCGTGCCTCCAATGTCTCCGTCGGGCGTTGAGGCCACGAGCGTCCAGCTTCCGGCCAGTCCAGATCCACCGCGTGCTCCATCGCCTTCACCTCGTCCGCCGCGGCCTTCTTCTTTCGGGGCCTCGATGTCGTAGACCGTGCCTTCGATGAGCACGTGCTTGATGGCCGAACCCTCCGCAAACAGGGGGCCAGAGGTGATCACGACGTTGCCGAGCTTTCCGCGTTCGATTGAGCCCATCGCACGGGACATGCCAATCAGGTCAGCGGCGTGAGTGGTCAGGGCGGCCAGGGCGACCGTCGTGTCCAGGCCAGTGGCGAGCATTTCGCCGATGTTCTTGTGGATGTCGGCAGGCTTCGTATCCACCGAGGTAAAGGCAAAGCTTACTCCGGCCTCGTCGAGTCGGGTGGCGTTCTGGATGAAGTCCTCCCGGGCAAGGGCCTGACGAGATTCCAGCGATCGAACTTCCGCCTCGGTATCACGCCAAGTGGCCGTCCGAATATCTGGATCGTAGTTGTCCATGATAGTCAGGAGAGAATCCCGCTTGAGGGAGGCCATCCAACCGGGCTGCTTGGGGAAGTCGGTAGTCACGGCGATGGGCACGCCGCTCCGGGCCAGCTTATCCGCCAGGTCGTAGCCCTGAGCCACGCCGGCCAGCACCATGCGAAAGCCGAGGTCCTCGCGGAGCGTCAGCGCGCGGTGGGTCTCAAGGGCATCGTCAACGAAGAAGAAAACCGGTGTGTCTCCTTCAATGACAGGGAAGAAAGAGCTGTGCACGGGGTCATAGGGCGGACGACTCATTCCGTTGGCGTCATCTGCATACTGAGCCTCAAGCCCGTGACGTCTTTGGGCCTCCGTGTAGAGCTGACGCATCTTCGCCATCATGGCCATGGGCGTGCCTGGGTAGACACCCCGTGCGCCCTGGAACTGAGCAAACATGGAGACATCGGAGGCAAGAATCATCTCGTCGGCAGTACTGCCGTGAAGGATGACTACCGCGCCGCTTCCTGGGAGCATTCTCCCGCGTGGGACGGCGTGGGCGGCCGTGAATCCGGCGTTGCGCAGCGCCTGGACCGAGGCGTCCTCAGGATCTAGCTTGTCCCGAACGTCTAGGTAGGGCTCCAGTCCAGCCCGGTCAAAAGGAGGATTGCCGCGATCAGCCACGGGCTCCTGATTTCCACCGCCGCCACCGCCACCAAAGCCACCGCCCTGGTTACCGCGGGGGGCCGCCTGACCGACGTACGAGAGTGGGTCAATGAACCCCGCATAAACAAACATCGAGTCAGCCTCGATGATGCGGGCATCATAGGGGATAGGGACCCCGACACCGACGGCGGTGATCAGTCCGTCCCGGATCACGACGGTGGCGCCCGGAATAGATTGACCTGGGGCCGGAATTACGGTGGCGCCAGTGATGGCAACCGTTCGAGAAGGCGGAG
>JBLFXH010000086.1:0-12582 GCA_047611125.1 Rhodothermales bacterium | reverse complement strand
CGAGGCCTGTCCTCGGATGCGGCAGCGGTGGTGGCTGTCGGAACCCGACGCTGGTGGCATACCTCTGCGCGACTCCTAAACACTGCGATCCCTAACACGTACTTCGAGAGACTGGGCGTTCCACGTCTGGCCTCTCAATGACCTCAACCTGTCCAACCGCCGTGGACGGACCCGTATGCCCGATTGGAACATCCGCGGCCAAAATCGCGTGAGGGGGGCCTGTTCCATACGGCACCTACGCATGCAAGAGATAGAGGGGAAGTTGACGCCTGGGAAGGCCCGATTCGGAATTGTGGTGAGCCGCTTCAACGAGTTCATCACCGAACGACTACTGCAAGGAGCCGTCGACGCTCTTCGCAGGCACGGGGCCGATATGGATGCCGTCACCGTCGTCCGATGCCCTGGTGCCTTCGAAATTCCATTTGTCGCCCGCCGGATGGCAGCGACCGGGCGATTCGATGCGGTTATCGCACTTGGAGCAGTAATCCGAGGAGCGACCTCCCACTACGACCTCGTGGCCGGTGAGGCCGCCAAGGGCGTGGCTCAGGCGGCCGGAGCCACCGACGTTCCTGTGATATTCGGAGTGATCACAACAGACACGATTGAGCAGGCCATTGAGCGCGCTGGTTCGAAGGCCGGCAACAAGGGGGCAGAGGCCGCCGCCGGGGCCATCGAAATGGTAGACCTGCTGAGACAGTTGGACGCCTGATGCGAGCCGCAACCTCGCCATTCGTCCTGTTGTTGACGGCATTGTTTGGCCTAGCCGCGGGGCCGCAGGGTACAGCGGCACAGACGGGCCCTCAGGGTTGGCAAGCCCACACGTCGTTTCGTTCGGTTCTTGCTCTGGCGTCCGGCGGCGACGAACTATGGGCGGCCACCGAGGGTGGGGTCTTCGGATTCGCCACGACGACGGGAGAGATACGCCGCTTCTCGGTTATTGACGGACTGAGCAGCGTCCAGACCCGGACGCTTGCCACGGACGCGGCCCGCGGAGTTGTTTGGGTAGGCTACGCAAACGGGGTCCTCGATAGGCTCGATCCTGTCTCCGGGGTCATCACGTCGTTCCGGGACATCGAACGTGCCGACCAGTTTGCCTCCCGCGGAATCAATCAGATCGTGGTTCAGGGAGACTCCCTGCTCATCGCCACCGAGTTTGGCGTGGTAATATTCGATCCCGTAAAGACGGAGGTGCGCGATTCGTACACCCGACTTGGGACGTTCTCCGCCGCTATCGTGGCGAATGACGTGTTGATTGCGCCGGGCGCCTCGGGCGAAAGTCGGATATGGGTGGCCACCGACGAGGGTCTGGCCCACGCAAGGATGGGGGTTGGCAATCTGCAGGATCCTACGCAGTGGACCAACGAGTCGTCGGGACTGGTGTCATCGGCGGACGATGCCATGAGCCTGGCGTGGTTTGATTCCCAGATTTACGTCGGCACCACGATTGATCTCTTTGTTAGGAGAGGCGCCGGCGACTTCCAGCGCAAGTTCGTGTCATCGGCTGGCGTCTTCTCCATGGATGTCTCGAGCGGCCGGCTCTTCGGCACCGAGCGATTCAATATGTTCGTGGTTGACACCGGAGGTCAGGCAGTGGCACTCGGGTTGCCGGGCTACCAGGACCCGACAAGTGTGGTTGGGGCGGGTCCCGCCAGCGCGTGGGTGGGCGACGCCAAGGGTGGTCTGCTCAACGTCTCCCTGGCCGACCTGGGTTCGGGAGAAGTGGCGGTCACCGGTACCGTCACTCCAGAAGGCCCTATCGAATCACAGTTTTCCGAACTCGAGATAGGTCCCGGAGGCGTTTTGTGGGCGGCCGGAGCGCCCGAGGCCGGAGGCGGATTCCACAGGCTTGGAATCGACGGCCGATGGACCGCATACAGTCGAAATACAGAGGCCGTTCTTGAGGGGACGGGGTTCTTCACCCGCCTGGCCGTGGACCTCCAAGGCAATGCCTGGGCGGGATCTGAGGGCAGCGGGGTAATTCAGGTTACTCCGGGCGGCGAAGTGGTTCGCTACTCGCCGGCCAACTCATCGCTGCGCCCCGCCCCGGGAACGCAGGATTTCGTCATCACCAGTGGTGTGGAGACGGATGCCCAGGACAACCTGTGGGTGACGACCCGAGCGACGCCTCAGCCCTTGCATGTCCGGTTGGCGGACGGTAGTTGGGCGGGCTACGACCCCTACGTCGGCGATGGATTGACGGTGCGCGCCACGGCCTACGGGAAGATTTATGTCGACTCATTCGGCCAGAAGTGGATCATCGTTAGAAACGAGAACCGCCTCACGGACTTCCGCGGACTCATGGTTTTGGATACCGGCTCCACGCCGGAGGTCCAGTCTGATGATACCTTCCGGTTCTTTGACCAAGCAGGAGCCGCAGGACTCGGACTCCCGTCTCCGAAGGTCTTCTCCATAGTAGAGGACCGCGACGGACTCGTCTGGATCGGGACCGAGTCCGGCCTGGCCTACTTCATCAACACGGGCATCGTGGCGAACGACCCTAGTGCACGCGCCATCTGGCCGCAGTGGGCCGATCGGGCCCGTGGGGTGTTCGTGCTCTTCGGCCTCCAGATCAACGACCTGGCCGTCGACCCCGCAAACAGGCTGTGGGTGGCGACGTCCGAAGGAGCCTGGCTGATCGAGGCCGTCGAGGGCGGCTACGACCTCGTGAATCAGTTCTCGGAAAACAATTCGCCCCTCTTCTCTGACGAGGTGCTGTCGATCACCGTGGACCCCGAGACTGGCCGGGTGTATTTCGCCACGGACAAGGGTATGCTGAGTTATCAGGGCGATGCCATTTCTCCGGTAGCCGATGCAGGAGACCTCTTCGTCTACCCCAACCCCGTACGCGGGGATGAAGAGGTAGTCATCGAAGGCCTGGTTGAGTCCGCGCAGGTCAGAATCGTCACCCCCGGCGGTTCTGTTGTTGCAGCCTTCGCATCGCGCGGGGGGCGCATCCGCTGGGATGGTCGGGATCGGAACGGAGATAGGGTGCCAAGCGGAGTTTATCTGGTAATTGCCGTGGGCGACGATGGGCAGGGAACGTCCTACGGAAAGGTGGCCGTGATCAATTGAGGCTCTGTCCGCTGAAAAAAGTCGTTGGACAGCGTCGATTTCAAGAATCCTCAACCGGGAGAGGGGGTCTGCGTATTGTCGGACCGCTCAAGGGGGAGGTATATTACTGGTCTGCTCGGATTACGGTGGTCGTAGCTCAGTCGGTTAGAGCGCCAGGTTGTGGTCCTGGAGGTCGGGGGTTCAATTCCCCTCGGCCACCCCATGAGCTACCGGCCTAGGAGGCCAGCTCATTTTCGGTATGCCGCGTTCGTCTAGGGGTCTAGGACGCCGCCCTTTCACGGCGGTAACACGGGTTCAAATCCCGTACGCGGTACAAAAGCAAGCCCCGGTTCAGCTCAAGCTGAACTGGGGCTTGCTATGTTTGGGAATCGTGGGATTTTAACCCGTGAGGGGTCCCTGCCTCTGGCCGGGCGGCCCAAGGCAGAGTGAATGTCATACGGCTGAGCCCTCCGGCCTTGCGATGAGGCTGGCGGCCGGGTTCTGCCGAGCAATAAGCAAGCGCAGCTTGCGCATGCGACGCACGACGGGGCCCCCGGCCCCGGAGTAAATCCCGTACCCTCGATCATTCTCGCCCCACGCTTTCCGGTCGCATAGCAAAGAAGCGGATGTGGGAAGCCACTATCGGGCCCGCCAAAGCCGAGACCATCGAGGTCGTCCGAACAGTGGTTGGTTGCAAAACGTGGCCCCGGCGCATGAGTCCCTTGTACGGTCCACACCCTGCGACGGCCGTCTGGCCATTTGGGTCGCCGGAAAGCGAAACAGCGGTTACGTCCGCGGCTGCGGAAGTGTCATAGGGGAAACCCTTCACGACCATGCCCACGATTGCCCGCTTCTACGGAATCCTAGTCAAGATGTATTTTCAGGACCATGGAACGCCACATTTCCATGCGATGTATGCTGAATTCAACGGGGTCTTCGATATCGATGGGCTTGAGATGATTGAGGGCGACCTCCCACGGCGCGCTGAGAGGCTCGTCCGGGAATGGGGGAAGCTCCATCAATCCGAGTTACTCAGTATGTGGGAGACCCAAGAGTTCAAGAAGCTACCAGGGCTTGATCCATGACCACAACTACTGTCTATCCGAAGGTCGCCTCCGTCCGCCCGCTGTCGGGCAAGCGTCTTCTAGTCGAGTTCCGCAATCGCCAGCAGAGGATCTACGATTGCACGCCGCTGCTCGAGAAGGAGGCCTTCGCCCCGCTGGTCCAGGAGCCGCTGTTTCGCCTGGTCCATGCGGACCCACACGGGTACGCAGTGATCTGGACCGACGCCATAGATCTGGCCGAGTCGGAGTTGTGGCTGAACGGGCTCCCGGCTGAGGGCGATCTTGACGAAGCCTAGCACCTTAGAGGCGGCTTGGAGAGGCCCAGGGTGTCAAGAAACCTCACCAGGGCTCAGCCGGGCATACTCACCCGGCGGCACCCTAAAGTGCTGGCGAAAGGCCCGGCTGAAATACGGGGCACTGCTAAAGCCCGTTCGCGGTGCCGCCTCCTTGAAGCTGAGCTGCTGAGACCGGAGAAGTTGGGCGGCGTGCTCCAAGCGTACCCGCCGGATGACATCGCCCGGGGCCTCATCCACCAGGGCCCGGAGCTTGCGAAGCAGTTGACGGCGGCTCATAGACCCTCCATCGGCGAGGGCGTCCACGCCGAAGTCAGTATGTGCCATGTTCTCCTGAATCACCTTTCGGATTTTGTCCAGAAACACCGCCTCCCGCGCAGGAAGATCGGTTTCTTCGTTGCCCAGCACGATCACGCGGTCGCAGTACCGCTTCTGGAGGGTTCGTCTGAGTTCGATGAGTTTCCGCGTACGCAGGCGCAGTTCCACAGCGCTGAACGGCTTAACCAGGTAGGCGTCCGCGCCTCGGTCCAGGCCCTCCAGGAGGCTGTCCTCGCCCGCTTTGGCCGTGAGGAGGATTACCGGAATGTGACTCGTAGCCTCGTCCGCCTTGAGGGTCCGGCAGAGGTCATAGCCGTCCATCTCCGGCATCATGACGTCCGAAATCACCACGTCAGGTACCAATTCTCGAGCAAGCCTCAGTCCCTCGGCTCCGTTGACAGCCTCCACGACAGAGAACTGGCCCTGAAGATGGGATCCAATGTAGGTCAGCATGTCGGGGTTGTCCTCGACGATCAGCACCAAGGGCTCGTTCTCCGAGGCCGCCGTCGGATTGGGTGCCGCGAGCGCGGCCTCGGCGCGAGGTCGCGCGACAGCCTGGGCCATCACCACCGCCACCGCGCCGGTCTGGCTTCTTCGCGAGTCCAGGGTTTCCGCCCAAGATTAGCACGACTTAACACGCCCTCGTAGCTTGCGCCAACCAAACCACCGTCCTCCCGAGTTGATGCGCATTCTCCTATTGATCTTGTTCGGCGCGCTCACAGCGTCTTCAGCCACCGCACAGGAGGCCGAGTACAGCAGTGTGGTGCCGGCATTGGCTGAGTCTGATGACGGACTCTTCCATGTTCACCAGGTGGATGGCAACATCCTGTTCGAAATCCCCGACTCCATTCTCGGCCGGGATATGCTCATCATGAGCCGCTATGACAAGACGCAGGACGGGTTTGCGAGTGTAGGGGCAATGATGGCTGGAAACCTCCTTGTGCGCTGGCAGCGTCGAGGCGACCGAATCCTGCTACGTGGGGTATCGCAATCCAAGACGGCCAATCCCGACGACCGAGTCAGCCTGGCCGTGGAGAATTCCTCCTTTCCGAGTGTTATTGCAGCGCTCCCCATTCTTACGCGGGGTGACGGGAGCTCCGTGGTGGACGTGACCGACCTCTACCTCAGCGATCACGTGGCCTTTTCCATGCCAAGCAGCCGCCGCGACCAGTTCAACGTCCGATCCTTTGACGCCGAACGGAGCTGGCTCGAGTTCACGAGGAGCTTCCCGATCAACGTGGAAGTCCGCGTCGTTCAGACGTACGCGGCCGATTCGCCGCCTTCCGCGGGCCGCGGCGGTGCTATCTCTTTCGAAGTGAACCACTCGATGATCCTTCTCCCCGAAGAGCCGATGATGCCCCGGCTCCAGGATGAACGCGTCACCTACATTGGCATCAGTCGGACAGACTATTCGAGCGATTTCCAGGGCGTACGACCGGACCGCTACATTCGCCGGTACCGCATGGAGCCCTCTGATCCCGAAGCGTGGGCCCGCGGCGAGCTTGTGGAGCCCGCGCGCCCTTGGGTCTGGTACATCGATCCGGCAACGCCAGAAGAGTGGATTCCCTACTACATTGCCGGCGTTGAGGAGTGGCAGGAAGCCTTCGAACTCGCTGGATTCAAGAATGCTATCCAGGCGCGACTGGCCCCGACCCCCGAGGAAGACCCTGAGTTTTCGCTTTTAGATGCGCGCTACTCCGTCATCCGGTACGTCCCGACCACGGTACGATCGGCGAATTCGGGAGGGGACGTTGTCGATCCGCGTTCGGGCGAGGTCATCCGCGCGCACACAAACATGTACCATGGGCTGGACGAGCGCCTGCGCTGGTGGCTGTTGTCCCAGGTCGGTGCTGCCAACCCCTCCTTCCAGACGGAGATGCTCTCTCAGGAGGATATGGGCGAAGCTGTCCGCTATGTGGTCTCTCACGAGACGGCCCACTCCGTCGGGCTTCCGCACAACCAGATGGCCAACTTTGTCTTCCCGGTCGATTCGCTTCGGAGCCGGGAGTTCGTGGAACGGATGGGGCATTCGGGCTCGTCAGTCGGCCGCACACGCTACAACTACGTCGCCCAGCCAGGCGACAATGTGCCCCCCGAGCGCCGAATCGGCCTCTGGGACAAGTTTGCCGTCATGTGGGGCTACCGGCCGATCCCGGGAGCAACCACCCCCCAGGAGGAGTTTGAGACGCTGAATGAGTGGATTGTCGAGCGGGCCCACCTGCCCTGGTTTCGCTCTGCCGAGGCCCTGTTCGGGATGGATGTGGAGTGGGACCCTCGCCGTATGACCGAAGGCATATCGGACGATCCGGTTGAAGCCGCTTCGTGGGGAATGAAGAACCTGCGATACGCCGCTGAGAATCTCATGGACTGGGTGCTATCACCGGGCGATGACTACTACGAACTGGAAACGCACCACCTCCAGCTCCTAACGCAGTGGAACCGCTACGCCGAGCACGCGGCGGCCGCCGTCGGCGGCTCGTGGACTCACTACAAGCGGTACGGGGAGGAAGGCTGGGTCTACACGCCCGTCGAGGCCGAATACCAGCGAAAGGCCATGCAGTTCATGGACGAGCATGTGCTTCAGACCCCTCATTGGGCCCTTCAAATTGACCAGCTCCGCCGCATTGAGCACGCGGGCGTCGTCGAGCGTATTCGTGCCTACCAGGAGCTGGCGGTCCAGCGAATTCTGAATCATGCGCGGCTGGCCCGGATGATTGAGCACGAAGCATTCCTTGGAGAGGAGACGTACCGTCCGGCCGACATGCTGGATGATGCGCGCGATATCGTCTGGCGCGAGGTCGCGTCCCGCTCGGCAATTGACACCTACCGCCGCAATCTTCAGCGCGCCTATCTCGATCAGGCGCAATACCTCCTTCACGAGGCCGAGTCAGACCATTGGAATGCCCCCCGGTCCGGAAACTTGCGCGTCGGAAGGAACGACGATCCACCCCTGAATGCCGCTCTCCACATTGGCCAGTCAGACATCCGGCCGCTCATCCGTGATCAGCTCCATCAGCTGAAACAGGAAGTGGAAGCCGCAATCGCTGGTGGCGTCACGGATCGAATGACCCGAATTCACCTGGAAGATGCGCTCGTCCGGATAGAACGGGCGCTGGAATAGATTACGCCGGAGGTTCTGGTCAAGGTGTCCGAGACGGTCGTGAGGCGTAAATCCTGTACGCTCAAGTCACCTCCGCGCTTCGCAAACCGTATTTTCGGACGCCCCTTCAGATTCAGGCAATTCTAGGAGGCGCGGCTATCAGTCGACCAGTGGAAGTCCCGAATCATAGCTGACTCGGAATATCTCCGGCAGGTTCTGGTTGATCGGCGGGGTAGTCCTTAGGCGTCGCCCGCGACTGACGCAGGGGGTTCTACCGATGCCCGTGGACCCGTCCCAGCGTGCTCTCGAGGGAACTCTTCAACATGTCCGCCGCACCGGCGATCGCGCGGTCTAGGCTCGCAGCCTCACAAGTCACCGCGGTGGGCCGGCGCCCCTCGAATCGGGCTTCCATCACGCACCGCTTGTCTTGCTGGCCTTTCTTGGGGCCGTTTTCGTCGCTGAGATGGACTTCCACGCGCGTGATATGAGCGCTGAAGTGGGTCATCGATTTGGCGACCGTAGCCTCTACATGAGCCACGAGTGCTTCGCGTCCTTCAATGTTCTTGTCGGTGTTGACTTGAATCTGCATCATTCTTGGTCATTAGTCGGGTTTAGTCGCGCTTCTCGCCGTTCGGGAGCGTGCTAGACGCTCTTCCTCGATGTGCCCACTGCGAATCTGAGGGTACACGGTATACAACCAGTGCGGCAGTCCAAGGTTCAGCCGGGCTGAGTAGACGTCCATGATCAACTGGACTCATACGCCACTCGCCAGCAGTGGAAGCGGGCTTCATAGCCGAGTCAACTCTGTTTCTGACTCCAAGAGAGCGCGAGGTGCTCCAACTGGTGGTGGATGGGCAGTCAAATGATAAAATTGCGGACGCGCTCTACATCTCCAAGCAGACGGTAGAAACCCATCGCAAGAACATCTTTGCCAAGACCGCGGCTGGCTCACTGGTGGATCTAGTGCACTTTGCCCGGGACAACGGCTGCAGCCCCCGCCCTTTCAAGCACTCGCTCCGCCCGGTATACTGTGGCTCTCAAGAGCTCAATACCTCACCATGATCCGCTACTGCATCACTCTCTGCGCTCTGGCGATAGCTACAACTTCAGTGGCCCCGGCGCAGGACGCATCTCCCTTTCGGCCGCTTTCGCTGAACCCCGCTACCTCCGTGAGGACGGCATCCGGCCGGCCCGGAGCCGACTACTGGCAACAACGGGCAGACTATAGAATCCGGGCAACGCTCAATCCGGCCACCCACCAGTTGAAGGGATCCGAGACCATCCGGTATCAGAACAATTCGCCGGACGCTCTCTCCTTCCTCTGGATGCACATTGAGCCCAACATGTGCGCCGAGGGCAGCGTCTCCAACACATTGAGACAGCCACCGCTGGTGTTTCTTGGGGCCGTATTTGATTTCTCCTGTCAGGGGCACGAGGGCGGGATTACTCTGAGCAAGGTGGCTATCGACGACCGCGATTCGGACTACGAGGTCTACGGCACCACGATGCGAATCGACCTTCCACATCCGTTGCCGTCTGGAGGATCTGCGACGCTGGACATTGCCTGGGAGTACACGCTGCCTCCCTATGGGATGGCGAGAATGGGGCGAGAGGATTCCCTATACGAGGTGGCGCAGTGGTATCCGCGCATGGCAGTCTACGATGACGTCAGAGGTTGGAACCACGAGCCTTACATCGGAGCTGGCGAGTTCTATCTGGAGTACGGTGATTTTGATGTGGCCCTGACACTGCCGTCGGAATTCGTGGTTACCGCCACGGGGATGCTGCAAAATCCTGATGATGTTCTGACGGCCCAGCAACGCGATCGGCTGAACCGGGCGCGGGACTCCGGCGCCCCGGTGGCCATCATCACTGAGGCCGAGGCAGGTAACGGGGCGCGAGGAGAAAGCAAGACCTGGCGTTTTCACGCCGAGACCGTCAGAGATTTCGCATTCGCGGCGAGCCCAGACTACAGGTGGGACGCCACGTATTGGGACGGCATTCTCATCCAGACTTTCTATCGAGCGAAGGCCACCAAGTGGGAGGAGGCCATCGAAATGTCCCGGGCCTCGATCGAGCACTTCAGCGAGCGGTGGAGCCGGTACCCCTACCCACACGCCACCACCGTGGAGGGCCCCATCGAAGGGATGGAGTATCCGATGCTAACCTTCGTCCCGGACAGCCCAACCAGAGAGGCCTTGCACTGGGTCCTGGCGCATGAGTTTGGCCACGAGTGGTTTCCCATGCTCGTGGGCTCCAACGAGCGCCTATATCCGTGGATGGACGAGGGGTTCAATACGTACATGGACCTCGAGGGAGCGGCTCGCTATTTCTCGGGGACCGAGTACGGATCCTCCATCCAGGCCGAAGCGCTCGCGCTGTATCCAGACAATGCTGTACCGGGGGAGGAGCAGGCTATGATTACGCCCGCGGCCGAGCAGTCGAACCTTTTCTGGACGGCCTACCAGAAGCCCGCGCTCATGCTGACCCTGCTGAGGGAAGAGGTGCTGGGTCCGGAGCGCTTTGACCGGGCCTTTAAGGCGTACATCCACGCTTGGGCCAACCGTCATCCTACCCCTACGGACTTCTTTCGCATCATGCGGGATGTCTCGGGCGTGAACCTCGACTGGTTCTGGCGAGCTTGGGTGTATACCCCGGCCCGGCTGGACCAGGCGATCGCCACTGTTGCCACGGCCGCTAGCGATGAGACCACTATCACTATAGAGAGTCTCGCAGACATGGTCATGCCAGCTGAGCTAGAGATAAGCTTCTCCGACGGCTCGGTGGAGACCGTCCGCTTGCCCGTTGAAATGTGGAATCAAGGTCCCCTGTTCACCTGGACGATTCCCGGAGTGCGAACAGTCTCGAAAGTGGTTGTGGACCCTCGCGCCGTGTATCCGGATGAGGATCGAACCAACAACACATGGTTCCGCAAGTGAGCAATACCCCAAGCCCAAGACGCCTCCTCGTTCTCTTCGTGCTTCTAGCCTTTCCTGCCCAGGAGGTCGGCGCCCAGCATCTGACGGCAACCGAGACTGAAATCGCGAGCCGGGCCGAGGCCAATGCCGACCAGGCCATCGACCTGCTCGAAGCCGCCGTCAACATCAACTCTGGGTCGATGAACTTCGCCGGCGTCCGCGCGGTGGCCGAGTTGTACCAGGTTGCCTTCCGGGCGATTGGCATGCAGTCCGAGTGGCTGGATGGCGCCCATTTCAATAGGGCTGGCCACCTCATCGCGCGAAACCAGGGTAACGGAGCGGGTCCGCACCTGCTGCTGATCGGGCATCTGGACACCGTGTTCGAGCCCGCCAGTCCGTTCCAGCGCTTTGACCGGGACGGCGATCGAGCCGCTGGGCCGGGCGTGGTGGATATGAAAGGCGGCAACACCGTCATCATTCACGCCCTGAGGGCGCTACGGGAGGCCGGGGTGCTTGACCAACTGACGGTGACCGTCGTCATGACGGGTGACGAAGAGCGCAGCGGCAGACCACTGGAGGCTGCGCGCGCCGCACTCGTTCAGGCCGCGGAAGATGCGGACATAGCCTTGGCCTTCGAAAACGGGGACTCGAATCCGCGCACGGCAGTCGTGGCCCGCCGAGGATCCACCGGATGGACCGTCAACGTTACGGGCACCCCATCCCACTCAAGCCAACTCTTTCAGCCGGATGTCGGCGCGGGAGCCATCTACGAGGCGGCTCGCATCCTTACTGGTTTCTACGAAGCGCTGGCCGGCGAACCCAATCTCACGTTTAACCCCGGCGTCATCGTGGGCGGTACCGACGTCATGCACGATGCCTTCACCGCAGGCGGGACGGCCTTCGGCAAGAACAACGTGGTCGCAGAGCACGCCACCATAACCGGGGATCTCCGCGCCATCACGCTTCCACAGTTGGAGATGGCTCGTGAGCGAATGCGTTTCGTCACGCAGCACAACCTGCCCCAGACCGAGGCGACCATCTCGTTCAGCGAGGGCTACCCGCCGCTCGCTCCCACCGAGGGGAATTATCGTCTCCTAGCCATGTTCAGCCAGATCAGTCAGGATCTGGGCTTTGGCGAAGTGCTCCCGGTGAACCCTCGCAACGCGGGTGCGGCCGATGTCTCCTTTACGGCCGGCCTCGTTGACATGGCCATCGACGGACTGGGCCCTGGCGGCGGGAATGATCACACGGTGGACGAATGGATCGATCTGCCCACGCTCGAAATGCAGACCAAGCGGGCAGCCCTTCTGATGTGGCGCCTTGCGGGTTCGGAATCAGGTAGCTAGGCCCATGGGAGAGTTCATCAAAGACGTCTTCGGACGCATTGCGGCCCAGTTTCAGCGTCTGGCCACCTTACCGGTGCTGCTCATCGTTCTGCTGACCGGGTGCAACCAGGCTCCCGGACCGCCCAACGTGGTCATCATCTTCGCGGACGATCTAGCCTACGCCGACGTGGGGCCGTTTGGCAGCCCGCCCTACGCGACGCCTCATCTGGACCAGATGGCACAAGACGGCGTCCGGTTGACCAATTTCTACGTCAGTCAACCGGTCTGCTCTGCCTCTCGCGCATCCCTACTGACCGGCTCCTATGCCAATCGATTGGGGATCCACGGAGCCCTCGGACCAGGCGCAAGGCACGGCCTGCACGACCAAGAGACGACACTCGCCGAAGTCTTCAAGTCGAAAGGCTATGCGACGGCCATTTTCGGGAAATGGCATCTAGGGCATCTGCCGGAATTCCTGCCGACGCGGCACGGGTTCGACGAGTTCGCCGGCAT
>JBLFXH010000085.1:0-12596 GCA_047611125.1 Rhodothermales bacterium | reverse complement strand
GGCTGTGAACTGGCTGGTTACAACCATGCCATGATCTGCGGCTACCGGGATTCTACCGGACTGAGCGGCCGCCGGGAGGGCGGTGACAATGATCAGGGCAGCAAGAACTGCGGAGAGCGGGAATCGAGGGGACATGGCGCCTGGCGGTGTGGGTTTACAATGTCAAGATAAGGGTATGAGCCAATCCTGATATGCCGTTCCTCCATTCGACCAGATTAAGGCGGACGATCCAATCCGCTGCGCTATTATCTGCGGTATGGCAAGAGCCACCCTTCTCATAGTCTTTCTGGGCCTGATCACCACTCCTGTTCGGAGTCAGACGGCCGATCAGTGCCAACCGGCGCTGGCGGAAGCTTACCTGGAGACCTACAATGTCCGGGCACGGATCTTGAACAACGGTGCGTTCTTTTACAGCGGAATTCAGGGACAACCAAACCACTACAAAGTCCCCAAAGGCGGGCGGGCGGATTCCCAGTTGTTGGCAACTCTCTGGCTCGGTGGGATGACCGGGACGGTCCTACGAACCGCGGGTTCGACGTATGGACCCTACGAGTTCTGGTCTGGGCCTTTGTCCGAGGACGGCCGTCCTGGCGGTGACTGTAGTCGCTTTGATCGGATCTGGTCCGTCACTCGCTCTGAAGTTGAGGTTTACCGTCGCGGCGGAATGGCTGGCAGGGACCTGCTGGACTGGCCAACGGGACTCGGCGCCCCAACGCTGGGCGCCGGGGGGAGGCCGGTTGATCTGAGCCACTTGCCGCTATCGGAACGCATAGACCGTGTCATCCAACTGGAAGACGGCGAATTGCCTCACATGGCGGGCGACCACATGCTGTGGTGGATCATGAACGATGCTGGCGGGCTTCACAGGAGATTTCCTGAGTCGCGGATTGGGGGGAGCCTAATTCCTGGAACTCCGATCGGCGTTGAGGTGCAGGCTACAGCCTTCGGATTCGACTCGGCTGGGGCGCTTGGTAACACAACCTTCTACCGAATTCGGCTGGCGAAACCTGCAGGGCCCGCATTGACGGAGGCCTATCTGGGGGTGCACCAAGACCTCGAGATCGGATCAGACCGGGACGATTACGTGGGTTCTGACTCAATTCTCGGCCTCGCCTATGGCTATAACGCTGACAACTTTGACGAGGGGGTTGAGGGCTATGGCGAGGCTCCTCCCGCGGCCGGTCTGGATTACTTCCAAGGTCCCCTCGTGGCCGACGATGGGCTGGATAACGATGAGGATGGGGTTGTTGACGAGCCCGACGAACGTCTAAAGATGTCGGTGGCAGTAGTGTCCTTCAACGGCTCAGGAGTTCAGGGGGACTCCCACAACGCAACCGAACTCTACCACAGACTTCGCGGCCGCTGGAATGACGGGACGCTGCAGACTTGGGGCGGAAGCGGGCTTGGGTTTTCCTCCATTCCGGCCCCTATGGCCTACACCGGGACTCCTGGCGAAGCTTGGTCTGAATTCGATCCTGGCGACGACCGTGCGAATTCCCCTTCGGCCCGCCTGATTACATCGGCTACGGGCCCCTTCACGCTCTCAAGGGAACACCCCCAGGAGATTCTCTTCGGCATTGTGACCTCGTTCGGGTCGGACAATTTGGATTCGGTTCGTCAGTTGAAGCAGGATGACCGATTCATCCAGAACCTTGTTGACGAAGGGCTCTTGCTGCCTGCGGCCGCTCCTTCCCAGCCGGGTGGCCGGGAATTTGAACTGGCGGCGTCGGTGTATCCGGTCCCTGCGGTCGGCAGCGCAACCATTGCGTACAGCTTACCTAAGACCATGTCGGCCTCGATCCAGGTGTTCGATATCCTCGGGAGGCGTGTGGCTACTCTAGCCGAGGGCCTGCTAGAGGCGGGTGCATACCGGCAAACCATCGATATCTCACGCTGGGCGCCTGGTGTCTACACGGCGATTGTGCAGCTGGACTATCTCGTCGAATCCCGCACCATCCTGGTGATTGATTAGGCCAAGCCCACCTCAGAAGCAGGCTCCCTAAAGACCGAGCAGTAGCTCCGCGCGTTTTCCTGTGCCAGCGCCTCACTATCCAGCACTTCCACCGTGTCTCGATAAAGCTGAGAAGCGTTCTCGGCCGTATCAGAAATACACAGCACCCCCAGTTTACCGAATTGGGACAGCACTCCTATGAGGTGAAACACCACACCTTGTCTGGTGGCGCTATTGAAAGGAAGGCCGTGGTCTACGGCAATGTCCGTGAGGTCTGACGGTGTGAAACCGCGGTACAGTGGGTTGACCACGTTATCTGAAGCGTAGTAGGCCAGCGAGCCTCCAGAGGGGTGTTGAAAGAGACCCGAACGCGTGTCGAAGTGCCCATCGGTGAGGAACTGGAGCATCAGGAAGGGATGCGTCGTGCCGCCTTTTCGGAGATTGACCACAACCACACATCGGCGCGCCCTGGGATTCGGGAAGATGTCCCGAAACTGCGTCTCGAGTTGGGCCTGGAGTTCCTAGAAGACCTGGTTCTCCTCCGGCGACATTGGGGCCGGGAGGTCCAGCGATCGGGAGAAGGGCTCAACCGGGTGATGTAGGCCGAGAGAGCCTAACTAGAGTCCCAAATCGCCCAATTCGGCCGCTATTCCACGCGCCAGGGCATCAGGGTCGGGGATAAGACCTGCGTCCGTGGCCAGTCCAATCCTGGCTGTTCCGGCATAGGTCATGATGCTGATCCCCATCCCAACGGATCCGCCTCGAGGTACCCAGAACATGATTTCACTGAGCGTTCGCCCCGCCAGAATCAGGTGCTTCCGCGGACCTGGCACATGCGTAATCGCCGCAGAAGACGTAGCTGAGAGCCGCTTTACAGCCACATTTTCGAGAAAGCCGGGTCCGCGACCAAGCGTAGACAGTAGTCCAAAGGCCGCGACCGGCTCCATGGACTGGCGGGCCTCTAGCATGCGTAGATGCACTTCCTTGACTCGGGACGCCAAATTCCGAAGACCAACGGGGAGCGCCAGGATGACGAGTCCAAAACGATTGCCCAATCCAAGTTCTTCGTGGCGGTGGCGGAGGTTGACCGGAATGATGGCCCGCAATTCGAAACTCTCGGCCATGGTTCGATAGTGCTCCAGATAACGACGCAGGCCGCCTGCCAGTACGGCCAGAAGCACATCATTAATGGTCGCCGAATGTGAGATGGCGGCCCTTCGAAGCGTTTTCAGGTCAAGCCCCGAAGACCAGTCTACCCGCTTTTCCTCCCCCTGCCGGCCTCGGAAGCGGGATTTCTTGTCGCGCCCGGTCAACGCAAATTTAAGGAGGGCAATGCTCAGGCGCGGGAGTCTCTTAAACCAGCCAATCAGATCCCGCAGCCGGAGTCTTCGTGCTGCCATCGGCTCGTCAAATTCTTCCTCCGATTCGTCCATCTCAGCATCTTCCGCCTTCGGCATGGCCACGAGCGACGCGGTGCCACTAGCCTCGGCCCCATCGGCGAGACTCTTCAGCACGTGAACCAGGGCCAGGCCGTCGGCAATCGCGTGGTGGAGCCGGCCAATCACGACCGAGCCTTCGCCAAACCGTTCCACGACAAGAAACTGCCAAGGCGGACGGTCCGCGGCTAGCGGAGCCGACATCATCTCGCCCACCAAGAGCTTTAGTTCGGCGTCATCGGTCGGCGGGTTCTCCGTCTGGGTCACAACCTGCCTAGAGAACGCAAAGTCAGGATCCTCTTCCCAGTGGGGGCGACCACCCTTGGCTCTCACACGGAGTCGAAATCGGTCGAAAGGAGCAAGTCGCTCCGCCAGAAGGGCCGTAAACTCATCGGCCGTAAACGTCCCGTCAAAGCGCAACACGGCCACGATGGTCATGCGGTTCGTTGGGCTGTCCATTCGCCACCACGCGGCATCGACGGGATCCATCGGAATTGGATTCATGCGATGTTGTCGGGCGGGCGGGCAATGGTTCAGATCAATGAAAAGCCAGGGTTGTATACTCGCTGCTCCGCCGGAATATCCTAGGTACTTGGAATGAAGCAAATGCAAGGGGAGTCAAAGGCCCCATACCCAGACGGGACACAGCGGGAGCGCGTCCCCGTCTTGATCTTCGATGAGCCGGGGCAACTGTCCCTGCAGGTGGCCAAACGAATCGCAACGCTCATCGAGGAGCGTAATGCCGTCGGCGATTCCCTGGTTCTTGGGCTCCCAACGGGGTCAACACCCATTGGTGTCTACCAGCAGCTGGTTCGCATGCATCGGGAGGAAGGCCTGGACTTCAGCCGTGTGGTCACGTTCAACCTGGACGAGTACCATCCAATGCGCCGGGACAGCATGCAGAGCTACCACCGGTTCATGCGGGAGAATTTCTTCGACCATGTCAACATCGCGGAGGAGAACATCCACATTCCCAGCGGCGAAGTGGCGCGGGAAGAGGTGGAAGCCTGGTGCCAGCAGTACGAGTTCGACATCCAACGAGCGGGCGGGATTGACCTGATGCTGCTCGGCATTGGGCGCAGCGGCCACATAGGGTTCAACGAGCCGGGATCGGGCCTACAAACTCGCACCCGCGCCATTGTCCTTGACGAGATCACCCGGAAGGATGCAGCCAGTGACTTTTTCGGAGACGACAACGTCCCGCGGGAGGCCATCACGATGGGTGTCGGCACCATTCTGGACGCCCGCGAGGTGATATTGATCGCCACCGGTGAGCATAAGGGCCCCATTGTCCGGCGAGCAGTAGAGGAAGAGCCCACCCAAGATGTCACGGCCGGTTTCCTGCAACTGCATCGCGACGCGACGTTCTACCTGGATCGTGCTGCAGCCGGCGAACTCACCCGCGAGAAGATGCCGTGGCAGGTCCGCCGGGTGGTATGGGACGATGTCCTGGCCAAGCGCGCCGTGATCTGGCTATCGGAGACCGTGGGCCGTGCTATTCTTCGTCTGGAGGAATCAGACTTTCACCGCCAGCATCTACACAGTTTGGTCTCCGTCTGGCCAGACACCGATACGCTTTGCCGCAAGGTCTTCGAAGACCTGCGGCGGCGCGTGCTGTACGAAGAGCAACTGCCGCAAGGCAAGCGCATCATTGTCTTCAGTCCGCACCCGGACGACGACGTCATCTCGATGGGAGGGATGCTGGACAAGCTGGTCCAGAATGGGAATCAGGTGACTGTTGCCTACATGACGAACGGTTCGGTATCCGTTTTCGACGCGGACGTTCGCCGCTACCTGCATTTTCTGGAAATGAGTCTGCCCGAGTTGGATGGTCAGAGCCTGCAGACGGCGGTAGATGGATTGCGGCAGGCCCTTTTGGACAAGGAGGCCGGCGACATCGACGTGCTGCGCGTACAGCGGGCGAAGGCCTTTATTCGCTACGCGGAGGCTGTATCGGCCATCGAGGTGATGGGGCTAGGGCGCGAGCATGCCAGGTTCCTGGACATGCCGTTCTATCAGACCGGCATGGTTCGCAAGAATCCCATCGGTCCTGATGATGTCCGGATAGTGACGGAACTCATGGACGAGCTGTCCCCAGATCACATTTTTGTGGCCGGAGATCTTTCTGATCCGCATGGCACCCACCGCATGTGCTACAGGGCGATAGCCCAGGCCGTCGATGGGTATCACGAGGCACATGGGTCAGATAACGCGCCGACCGTTTGGCTGTACCGAGGCGCTTGGCAGGAGTGGGAGATTGACCGCGCCGAGGTCTTCGTTCCGTTGTCCAAGGCCGATCTGGCCCGAAAGATCGAGGCCATCTTCAAACATGAGAGCCAGAAGGACCGCGCCATGTTTCCGGGCGCTTACGATGAGCGGGAGTTTTGGGAGAGGGCGAGGGACCGGAATACGCGCACGGCAGATCTGCTGAATCGGCTGGGCCTTCCGGAGTTTTATGCGGTCGAAGCCTATGTGACCACGAAGCGGTTGCCGTAGGGACGGCCTACGACAGCACCCGGGCGGCAGCCGCCAAAGCCACGTCGATATCCGCATCCGAGAGATCCCGGTGTGTGGTGGCTCGAATTCGCTGTGGCCCAAACGGCACGACCAGCACTCCGGACTCCTTCATCCGCTCGACGGTCTCTAGCGCCGTCATTCCGGAGACGTCGAACATCACAATGTTGGTCTCGACGGATTCCGGGTCGATGGTGACCGCTCCGAAGGCGGCTAGCCCATCGGCAAACCGTCGCGCCCTGGCGTGGTCATCAGGCAGATCCTGGCGATGGTGCTCCAGAGCGTGTAGCCCGGCAGCCGCGAGGATCCCGACTTGACGCATTCCGCCACCGAAGAGCTTGCGCCAGCGGTGAGCTTTTTGGATGAGTTCGGTGGGCCCAGCGATCAGAGACCCGATGGGCGCTCCCAGTCCCTTGGATAGGCAGACCGAAACGGTATCGAATGGTGCTGCCAGTTGGCGCACCGAAAGCCCGTTGGCTACGGCCGCGTTCCAGATCCGAGCGCCGTCCAAGTGAAAGGCCAAGCCCTTGGCGCGAACCGCATCGCCCACGGCAACGACTTCATCCTGATCCAGGACCGTACCGCCCGCCTTGTTGGCAGTATTCTCCAGGCAGACCAGACGAGACTTGGGCTCCCAGTAGTAGCCATGCCGAATCGCCGCGGAGACCTGGTCAGGACTCAAGCGGCCCCTTGTCCCGGGAAGGGGAAGAAGCTGGACGCCCGACAACACCGGTGAGGCGGCGGACTCGTAATTGACGATGTGGCAGTTGGCCTCGCAGATAACCTCGTCACCAGGCTGGGTATGGATCCGAATGGCCAATTGGTTGGCCATAGACCCCGAAGGCACATACAGCGCCGCCTTTTTGCCCAGCAGGTCCGCCACGTGCTCCTGGAGGAGGAGAACTGTCGGGTCTTCTCCGAAGACGTCGTCGCCCACTTCTGCGTCGACCATCGCCTGGCGCATGGCCGGCGATGGTCGGGTAACCGTATCGCTTCTTAGATCTACCACGGAGCGGCTCAGGCCCGAGAGATGCTCACAACTTCGAACTCAACACTCCCGGAAGGCACCTTGATCGAGACAATGTCGCCGACCTCCTTGCCCAGGAGACCCTTGCCGATCGGGCTTGTAACCGAAATACGACCCTTGGCAAAATCGGCCTCTGCGGCAGAAGTGAGCATGTAGGTCTGCTCCATTCCGTTCGCCTTGTTCTTCACTTTGACGTTGGACAGAATGAGCGCCCGGGAGGTGTCCATAAGGGACTCGTCCACAACTCGCGCATTCGCGAGGTTGGTCTGGGCCTTGGCAATTTTCGCCTCAAGCAGGCCCTGCGCCTCCTTAGCGGCATCGTACTCTGCGTTCTCGGACAAGTCACCCTTCTCCCGGGCCTCGGCGATCTCTGCAGAGATGCGCTGACGCTCCTTGGAGATCATGAACTTGACCTCGGCCTTGAGTTTTTCAAAACCTTCCGGCGTGAGGTAGACGGGCTTATCCATGGGCTCGAGATCAAAAAAGGTGCAGGCGGAACCAGAGCGGCCGCTAACTGAAAACGCCACGACCTGCTGATCCTGGCGATGAAAAATTCCGGTTGGCCGCGTAAAACGACCCCAAAAAAACAAAGATCCGGGGAAGCGAAGGTGTTATGGAACAGGCCCGCCCACGAGGGATTAAGCGCTTAAGACTTCTCGATTTCCACTTCAAGTAAGGACCCATGTCCATCGACCGCGCACTCTCCGGACTCTTTGCGTTTGCAGGCGGAATGCTTGCAGGCATTTTGCTGGCCCCGCACTCGGGCGCCGAGACCCGAGCTAAGCTTTCTGAGGAGGGGAAGACCCAACTGAAGCGCATGGAAGACCAGTTGGCTGTGCTCGAGAGGAAGCTCTCCGAGGTGGGAGACCAGGTTGTGGCAACCGGTCACGAGATGGGTGGAAAGATGCGCGAGTCAACGGTAGGTCAGGTTTTGCCTGACGTGCCAGACTCGGAAGCCTTCAAGGTGGACGACAAAGACGTGGCCAGTGACCTGCGCCACCTCCCGCGCAAGTAGGGGTCTATTCTCCGTATCAATTTGAACACGAACGCTCTGATATATGCCTTACCCTGAACAGCTTGTGTCCCCAATGCGGGCCGAATTGACACGCCTCGGCGTAGAAGAACTGACCAACGCGGCCGAGGTCAACTCCTTTTTCGGTGAGGCTGCCCAGGGTACGTCCGTTCTGGTAGTGAACTCAGTTTGTGGCTGCGCTGCAGCCAACGCGCGTCCTGCTGTTGCGATGGTGCGTCAGCTTCCGCTCCAGCCGGATCGCTGGGCCACCGTGTTTGCCGGCCAGGACCTCGAGGCCACCGCCCAGGCTCGTGTTCACCTCCTAGGTGTGCCTCCGTCCTCGCCGTTCATGGCCCTCTTCAAGGATGGCGATCCGGTCTTTGTCCTCGAGCGGAGACACATTGAAGGTCGCAGCGCAGCGGCTATTGCGACTGATTTGGGCAAGGCGATTCAGAAGTTCGCGGGCGATGGACAGGCTGCCGGTACCGGCGTCGAGTCTCCCGAAATCGAACAGAAAGTGCCAGAGGGCCTGCCCTCAACGTTCCGCTCTATTCTTTAGTCCGGGTCGGCCCTGATGGCAAAGACCGGATCTAAACTCAAGAAGGACCTCGGACTGCTGGACGTCTACTCCATTGCTATGGGGACCACGCTCAGTTCCGGCTTTTTCCTCCTCCCGGGGCTGGCATATGCCGCTGCTGGGGAGGCGATGGTGACCAGTTACATGGTGGCCGCCCTGCTGGTCGTGCCCGCCATGTTCGCTATGGTCGAACTGAGCACGGCCATGCCTAAGGCCGGCGGCGCCTACTACTTTCTGGACCGTTCAATGGGCCCTCTGGTGGGCACCGTGGGCGGGCTGGGGACGTGGTTGGTCCTGATCTTGAAGAGCGCCTTCGCTCTGGTCGGTTTGGGCGCGTACGTCGGGCTGTTCTTTCCGAACATGCCTATTCTACCGCTGGCCATCGTGATGGCGTTGGTGTTCGGAGGTCTGAATCTGGCCGGAGCCAAGAAGACCGGATCGCTTCAGGTAGTCCTGGTCGTCGGGTTGATAACGATTCTGACGGCGTTCATGGGCGTGGGCTCGCTCCACCTGGATGCCGGACAGATTTCCGCACTTTTCGACGCTGAAGCGAAGTCAATCTTCGCGACGGCCGGCCTTGTCTACATGTCCTACGCGGGACTGACCAAGGTCACCAGCGTGGCCGAGGAGGTTCGAGATCCCGAGCGCAATATTGCCCTGGGGATGTTTCTGGCGTTGGGAACGGCAGTCGTGTTCTACGCGGTCGGCACGTACGTGATGATTAGCGTTATCCCACCCGCGAACCTCTCCGGTGCTTTGACCCCAGTGTCCGCCGCAGCGGATGCCATGGTTGGCCCGTGGGGCGGCAAGGTGTTGGCGGTTGCGGCCATCCTCGGGTTTTTCGCCGCGGCAAATGCCGGAATTCTCAGTGCATCCCGCTATCCGCTAGCCATGGGCAGAGATCACTTACTGCCCGGCTGGATTCGACAGGTCTCGCGTGAAGGAACTCCGAGGAGGGCCATCGCGGTCACGGTGGGACTAGTTCTTGTCGTCCTTCTGACGCTGGACCCCACCAAGATTGCCAAGTTGGCGGGCGCCTTCCAGTTGTTGGTTTTCGCGTTTCTCTGTCTTGCGGTCATCGTAATGCGAGAGAGTCGCATTCATTCGTACGACCCGGGATTTCGGTCTCCGTTCTACCCTTGGCTGCACCTGTTCGGGATCTTCTCTTCGTTGGCAGTGATCACCCTGATGGGGACGCTGTCCATCCTGGTCAGCACGGGATTAGTGATTCTGTGCGTAGCCTGGTACTTCTACTACGCGGCGTCACGCGTTAATCGTGGTGGGGCCATCTTCCATTGGTTTGCCCGCCTCGGCCAGCGTCGGTACGAGGGGCTTGACCGTGAATTGCGAGGAATTCTTAAGGAGAAGGGACTCAGGGAAGCCGATCCTTTCGAAGAGATCGTTGCCCGCGCTTCAGTTATTGATGCTGAGGAGGGTGCTACGTTTGAGGATGTCGTCACAGAAGCTTCGGAACTGCTTTCTGACGAGGTAGGCCAGGGCTGGAAACGCCTGAAGGAAGCATTCCTTGAGGGTACTCGCCTTGGGGCCACCCCTGTGACGCATGGCGTTGCGCTGCCTCACCTGAAGTTTGCCGGGCTGGACCGCCCCGCGCTGGTGCTTGTGAGATCCGTGAAGGGTATCCACGTGGTGGCAAACGATCCGCTCACCGACCATGTGGAGGAGCAGGATGTCCACGCCATGTTCTTCCTGATCAGCAATGAAAACGATCCCGGCCAGCACCTCCGGATCTTGGCCCAGATTGCGGGTCGAGTAGATGACGAGGGCTTCTCGCAGGAGTGGCTCGGCGCAGGCGATGAGCAGGATATTCGCGAGGTGGTTCTGCGGGATGATCGGTTCGTGACCATCCCGGTCCGCACCACGTCCGGATCGCGCGATCTCATCGGCAAGGAGCTCAAGGACGTCCATCTGCACAAGGGTGCCCTTGTAGCGCTGATCCAGCGGGAAGGAGATGTGCACGTTCCGGACGGCTCTTCCGTGATTCGGGAGGGAGACCGGCTGACGGTACTGGGCGAACCGGCTGCGCTGCTGGAGATCCGCAAGCGCTACTTGCGGGTAGCTGAGTAGGGGTTGTTAAGAGTGTCGGGCTGCCTGCCGATAACAAGGAGACCAAACCCCCATGTCCCGTGCTCGGACTCACTACGCAGAAGCGATCGACTTATCCAGACCCCTCTATAGAGGAAATGATTGGCCTTGCGGCTGATTTTGGGATGGTGAGTAAGCTCCACCGAGATGGGTCCCGCCTGCAGATGGAGGTGCTTAACGAGCCCGTCGATGTGTCGGTGGCTGAGGCTGCCGTGATGCTGAAGGGCCTGCTTTTGGGCTACTTCTACAACCAGAAGCGCGACGATCTTTCTCTCGCGCAGTGGGAGTGGTAGGGTAGAGGCCCGCGCAGATAACGCGCCGGCACCCCAGAAACCTCTTGGCCGGGAATCCACGCCCGCCTGCCGAACCCGTTCGCACCGATTCCGTTTAGCGAGCTGTTGCCATTCACACAGCTCTAGCTTCAATGCGGGACGTATTTGTAGTGGGTGCGGTTCGCACCCCCATCGGTCGCTTCGGCGGTGCACTCAAGGACCATTCGCCTGTCGATCTGGCGGCGCACGCTATGAAAGGCCTGCTGGACCAGACTGGCGTCGATGGTGGCGCCCTCGATATCTACCTCTTTGGCAATGTATTGCGAGGTGGGCACGGGCAGTTGATCCCAAGACAGGCCGCCCTCAAGGCAGGCATTCCTGATTCGGTCGATGGCGTTGCCATCGACATGGTGTGCTCCTCCGGGATGATGAGTGTGATGCAAGCGTCGACCATGATCAAGGCTGGCGAGGCTGATCTGGTGTTGGCTGGTGGCACCGAGTCCATGTCAGGGACCGGCTTTTCGCTGTCATCTAGGGCACGCTGGGGCTACAAATTCCTGATGGGCAATCCCGAAGGACTGACCGACATGCTGCTGCATGACGGGTTGACCGATCCCATGAGCGGCGATGCCATGGGCAGTCAGGCCGAGCGCCTGGCCACGGAGAAGGGCGTCACTCGCGAGCAGGTAGACGCTATGGCGCTGGCATCCCACGCGAGAGCCGCGGCGGCTTGGGAAAACGGCCACTTCGCAAATGAAGTAGTTCCGATCGAGTACCGTAAGCGTCGCGCGACGGTGATGCTGGAGACTGATGAGGGCATTCGTACGGAGACCACGATGGATTCCCTGGGCGCCCTTCGTCCGGCCTTCGACAAGCAGGGTGTGTTGACTGCCGGAAACGCTAGCCAGATTTCAGACGGTGCCGCCGCACTCCTGCTCGCTAGCGGAGATGCGGTCAAAGCGCACGGACTCAAGCCCATCGCCCGTTACAAGGCCGGGTCGTGGGCAGCCGGAGAGCCGTGGCGTTTCCCAGAGGCTCCGATTCCTGCGGTGAGGCGACTGCTTGACCGCTCCGGTGAGGCCATTTCCGATTACGATCTATTCGAGAACAACGAGGCCTTTGCCCTCAACAGCGTTCTCTTCTGTGACGAATTGGGTGTAGACCACGCCAACTTGAACGTCCACGGTGGCGCAGTTGCGCTTGGCCACCCAATCGGGTGCTCCGGTGCCAGGATTCTGGTGACGCTGATCCACGCCCTTCATACCCACGACAAGCAGCAGGGGCTGGCGGCCATCTGCCACGGTACCGGCGGCGGGACCGCGGTAACCTTCGAACGAGCCTGATGGTGGCCAAGCTGCTTTGGATTGCCTCCGGTGGCGCCATTGGGGCCGTTCTGAGGTATCTCTTGGTGGCCGGGATTCATCGGTTTGCCGGTGCCCAGTACCCGTGGGGGACCTTCGGGGTCAACGTGGTGGGCTCCCTCGCCATTGGCCTGGTCTGGGGCATTGCCGAGCGGACGCCACTTTCGGCCGGCGCCGCCGCGTTCCTGTTTATCGGGGTGCTTGGGGCGTTTACCACCTTCTCCACGTTCTCGCTGGAGACCGTGGACCTGTATCGGGAGGGGCGTCACTTTGCCGCTTTGCTCAACCTTCTCCTCTCGAATGCCGTGTGCATAGCCGCAGCCTTTGGCGGCCTGAAACTGAG
>JBLFXH010000084.1:0-12748 GCA_047611125.1 Rhodothermales bacterium | reverse complement strand
GAACTCGACAAGGCTACAGCCTGGGCCGCCGAGACCATGGAGGCCATGGGCCTGCAGAATGTGAATCAGGAAGCCTGGGGCCCGTTCGGCAAAGGCTGGTCCTTGAATAACTTCTCCATGAACGCCCACAGCGACGCAACATCGTTCCCCGTCTATGCCTTCCCGAAGGCCTGGTCTTATGGCACCAACGGCATGGTGTCCGGTGAGGTGGTGGTAATTGATCGCGACGCGGAATACACACAGGAAGAACTGTCTGCGCTGGTCGCCGGCAAGATTGCCTTCGTGAGTGCTCCCCGAGAGTTGGAGGAGTCGTTTGCCCCAATCGCCCGTCGGCACGACGATGATGCCCTTCTTGACATGGCGAACTGGGCTGGCAGCGAAGGTGGAGGCCGCAGGCGATTCCGTCGAGGCGGCGCAGGAGGCGCTTCCCCGTTGGCCACTGACGCCCTCGCAATTGTCGACGTCTCAAGACTCGGCGACTATGGCACCATCTTCGTCTCAGGCGCTGCGGCCCTTCCGGATCCTGATGGCGGACGCCGTTCGGCCTATGCGATGGACGCCCCGTCCACGCCCCCTCAGATCACGATGGCGCCCGAGCACTACAACCGTATTGTTCGCCTGATCAACTCGGGCTTCCCGGTCTCCATCGATCTGTCGCTTGAGGTGACGTTCAAGACTGACGACCCGATGGAGTACAACGTCATCGGCGAAATCCCCGGTACAGACGCCGCAATCGGCGATGAGATCGTCATGCTTGGTGCCCACTACGACGGATGGCACGCCGGCACAGGATCGACAGACAACGCCTCGGGCTCTTCGGTCATGGTCGAGGCCATGCGCATCCTGAAGGAGACCTTCGCAGAAATGGGCAACGCCCCGCGCCGCACCATCCGTGTGGCACTGTGGACCGGCGAAGAGCAGGGTCTGAACGGTTCGCGGGCCTATGTGTCCGATCACTTTGCGGCCTCCACAGGCAGAGGCGGCCCGATCACTGAGATCAAGCCGGATCACGACAAACTCTCCGGGTACTACAACCTGGACAACGGCACCGGCAAGATCCGGGGAGTGTATCTCCAGGGTAACTCTGAGGTCAGTCCGATCTTCCGCGCTTGGATGCGACCCTTCCAGGATCTTGGCGCAGGGACGCTCTCGCTGCAGAACACCGGGGGCACGGATCACCTGTCGTTCGACGGTGTCGGCCTGCCCGGCTTCCAGTTTATTCAGGAGCCGATTGCGTATGGCACCAAGACGCACCACTCAAACATGGACGTCTATGACCACGCCGTGATTGAGGACCTGAAGCAGTCAGCAACCATCATCGCCTCCTTCGTCTACCACACGGCCATGCGTGACGAGAAGCTGCCGAGGAAGGAGCAGCCTCCGGTTGAGGCAGGCTCAACGAGCAGCCGCTAAGCAGTATCGCTAAGCAGTGGCCAGTAGCCTTTAGGCTCTGTCAGGTATTCGGTATTCTGAGCCAATCGCTCTGACCCGATCCGAATGCTCCGACTCGCTCTTCTCTTGTTTTGCCTCCCGATCGTTGTATCGGCGCAAGACGCCTCCACCACCGATCAGGAAGTTGCCTACCGCGCCTTCCTGATTGGTGGTTTGGATGGCACCCTCAGCGGCCCCGTCTTTCAGACCCTCAGGTCAAGGCTGGCCGAGTCTGGCCAGAACTCCGTTCTGGTTTTTCTCGGCGACAACCTGGAATGCTGCGGCCTCCCCGACTCTTCGGACGCCGGCCGCGGCCAGGCCGAGGCTCGACTCCGAAGCCAGCTCGAACTGGCTGAAGGTTTTGCCGGAAGGGTGGTTGTTGTCCCCGGAAATCGAGACTGGGGCAACCCCGGGGAGGACGGTCTCGCCGCCGTCCATCGGCAGGAGGCCTTCGTCGAGAGCGTCCTGGACCGTGGGAATACATTCCTCCCGGATGACGGCTTTCCGGGCCCAGAGCTCATCGACCTCACCGACGATCTCAGCATGGTCGTCCTGGACACCGAGTGGTGGCTGCGCGAAGGAGAGAAATCATTCGGCGACGCGTCCGGCCGCTACGACATCGAGGAAGAGGGTGACCTTCTAGTCCACGTTGCAGATGTCCTCCGCCGCCGGGACGACAGGAACCTGCTCGTCATCGCGCACCATCCGCTCCTGTCCAACGGCCGCCACGGGGGCCGCTTCCCGGTTCGCGAGCACCTCTTCCCCCTCACGGCCCTCTGGGACAACGCGTACATCCCGCTACCCATCGTGGGGAGCCTGTATCCGCTCGCCAGAGCCTGGTCAGGCGGCCCTCAAGATCTCAGTCACTGGAAGTACCGCTCTCTCCGGACCACCTTGATGGGCCTGCTGGAAGGGCACGGCGAGAACGTGGTCGTTGCCAGTGGGCACGAGCAATCGCTCCAGCACTTTCCGGTAGGGCACGTCCATCAGGTCATAAGCGGGTCAGCCTCGATTTCCGACTTTGTGGCCAAGGGACGCGGCGCGGCGTTTGCATCGTCTGAGTCGGGCTTCATGGAGGTCCGCTACCTGAAGGACGGTACCATCTCGCTGATTGCCTGGACACCGGAGGGCATTCAGTACGAAAGCATCATCCATGCCCCTTCGCAGGCAGTCGATCTGCCTCTTGGCCTGGACGAAGCGCCTGAGATCGGACCGAATGACATGTACACCGGGGCCGCAGGCCAGGAGCTTGCCGCCGGCCCGGTCTGGCGCGCTTTTGCCGGCAGCCATTATCGCGATGCGTGGACTACCCCGGTGACCGTGCCGGTCTTCGATGTCGGCACTGAGCAGGGAGGACTCACGCCAATCAAACGCGGCGGCGGCATGCAGACGGTTTCGCTAAGGCTGGAAGCGAAGGACGGAAGGCAGTTCGTATTGCGATCCCTCGCCAAGAACCCCGTTCAGTCGTTGCCCGACGAGCTGAAGGAAACGGTGGCGAAGGACATCCTGATCGATCAGGTGGCCATCCAGCATCCCTACGCAGCGCTGCTTGTCCCGGCACTAGCGGACGCCGTTGGGGTCTATCACACGAATCCCAAGGTGGTGTTCGTGCCGGTAGACCCGCGATTCGGAGCCTATACTGACATCGTAGGGGGCCGGCTAATGCTGTTCGAGGAGCGGCCCAATGACGATATGTCGCACGCGGAGAGCTTCGGATATTCAAACGATGTCATCGGCGCCCCGGACATGTTCAGAGAGGTCACGGCGGACAACGATCACCGAGTGGATCAGCGCGCCTACGCCAAGGCGAGGCTTTTCGACATCTATGTGGCCGATTGGGACCGGCACATTGATCAATGGCGCTGGGCCACCTTCGAGCCCGAAGATGGCCAGGGCAAGATCTATCGTCCCATTCCGCGAGACCGTGATTGGGCGTTCAGCAAGATCGACGGTCTGTTTCCCACGGTTATGCAGTCCCGATTCGTGGCGCCCAAGTTTCAGAGCTTCAAAGCAGACTATGAGGTCGTCCGGGGCTTAGTAGAGAATGGGCTTCCCTGGGACAGACGGATCCTTGCCACGATCACTCCGGAGGATTGGATCGAGATCGCAGACTCGATGCGCCAGGCGCTGACGGATAAAGTGTTAGCGTCGGCCTTCGACGATTGGCCCGCGTCCATGAGGGAGTTGTATGAGTCTGAGCTGCAGGCTTCGATGCGGTCGCGGGCCGATGCCCTCCCTAAAGCCGCCCAAGACTTTTCCCGGGTTCTGGATCGGTTCGTGGATGTTGTCGGCTCAGACAAGCACGAGGAGTTCGTGGTGGACAGCCCAAGCCCGGGAGAGACGCGGGTCGTGGTCTACAAGACCAACAAGCAAGGGGAGCGGCGGAGGGAGATCTATCGACGGACCTTCCAGAGTCAGCGTTCGAAAGAAATCCGACTCTATGGGCTCGGCGGCGAGGACCGGTTCTTCATCCACGGGGTGGGCCGTGGCCAGGATGTCTACGTGATCGGGGGGACCGGAGATGACGCCTTCGAAGACCATTCGACAAGCGGGCGGGGCCGCGTTTACGTGATGGACGTCCCGAACGGCATTGAGGCTCAGGCAGGGCCGTCGACGCGATTGAAGCTCTCCGACGATGCGCTCGTGAATCGGTACGACGAGCACGACTACGCCATCATCAGAGCCGTCCCGCGCGTATTCCTGGGTAACAACAGCGAAGATGGCCTCTTCCTGGGTGGGGGAGCCACTATCTACAGCCACCGCTTTCGCAAGCTGCCCTACGCCGCGAGTCACACACTCGTAGGCAACTACTCCTTCTCGACAGACGCCTACAATGTCCTGTACGGCGGCGTCTTTACTGAAATGATTGGCAGGTGGGACGTGCTCCTGGACGCAGAAGCCCGCTCACCCAACAGCATCCGGCAATTCTTTGGGCTCGGAAACGAGTCCGCCAACACCAACGAGAACGAAGACTTCTACGAGGCGCAGCTATCGAGGCTGACGCTGAAGACCGGCTTGCGCCGCCGCATGGCGCTAGGCTCGAGCATCACAGTGGCGCCATTCCTCGCCCAGTTGGAAGTGCGCGAGGATGAGGCTGGTTTCGTGGCTGTCCCACAGCCCGGAATCTCTGCCTCAACCTTCGAGGACCAGTTGTTCGCCGGGGTAGAGGCCGTCCTGGATTTCGATAGAAGAGACAGCGCTGTCCTGCCCCGCCACGGCTTCCACTTTCAGGGCAGCGTGACCACACATATTGGGTTGAACGATTCGTCGGCGGACTATACCCGCCTCGTGTCCTCCTTCTCGTTCTTTGCCACAAGGACCTCCGAGTCCAAGTCTACCATCGCCTTCAGGCTGGGCGCCGAACATCGCCTCGGAGACTTCCCGTTTTTTGACGCCAGCAGCCTCGGCGGAATCGAGAATCTGCGCGGCTGGACCAGCACCCGATTCGCCGGAAGAAGCAACGTCTATCAGAACGTGGAAGTCAGGAGGCGCCTCGGCCACTTTGCATCTGTGGTTGGTAGCGGATCGTACGGGGCTCTCGCATTTCTGGATAACGGCCGGGTTTGGACTGACGGTGAGTCATCCAGGATCTGGCATCAGGGCTACGGTTTTGGCGGATGGGCCACGATGTTCGACGCCTTTGTGATGTCGGCTACGCTAGGCTTCTCCCACGAGCAGAATCACCTGGTCGTGGGAGCGGGCTTCACGTTCTGATGGAAAGTGACCGCTGGTTCTGTACCTCACCCCTTCATCTTCCGGACAATCCACTTGTTGCTGGCGAAGAGCAGTCCAATGATCACGGCCCACTGACCAAGCAGCGTCATCAGGCTGGCTGGCTGAAGCGGATCGTACCAGTTCTCTGTTACGGAATCGGACAGCCACCAGGCCAGGAGCGCAATTGCGGCGATGGGGATGAAATACTTCACTACGTAAACCCAGGCCTTACTTATGGCCCAGTCGCCGTCGGCCCCGAGTAGATATTCGTCCCGCATCTTGTCGACACCATTTCGGATGACGATAAAGGCCACAAAGGCCCCGGAAACCATCAGCGCCACGCCCCAGACAAAGTCTTGGTTGCTGAGGATGTTCAGATTGACGGCGGATGGAATCCCGAGCAGGTAGCTGATACCAACCACCATGGCGATGGCTCGCCCGCGCTTCATTCCGGAGTCGATGAACACGCGGGTGGGAAGCTCAAGCTGTGCGATTAGAGACGAGAACCCAGCGAAGGTCAGGCCCAGGAAGAACAGGATCGCGAGCGGGCCACCCAGGACCATTCGCGCGAAGAGCTGCGGCATCCAGATGAAGGTCAGGCCGGTCGAAGCCGGGCCACTCGTTTTCATCACGTCCAGGATCTGCGCCTGGTTCATGCCCATTTCCGTCTGGAGGATGGCGAAGACGGTCGAGAAGACCATCAGGGCTGCCATCAGCGAAACCACGTTGTTGCCCACGGCCGTTGCGACTGCGTTTTTGACCACACCCTGTTTGGTGCTCATATAGGCCGCGTAGGTCAGGAAGAGGCCCCATCCTGCACCGGTGTCCCAAGCGTTTTGCGTCAGCGCCTCAATCCAAATTTTCGGCGTCGCAAGCTGGCTCCACTCAGGCGTAAACAGATAGGCCACGCCGTCCATGGCGCCCGGCAACATGAGGGCCCGCACCACCGAGATCGCCACGATGGCGAGCAGCGTCGGCACCAGCACCTTGTTCACCTTCTCGATGGACTTCACGCCTTTCCCGATGGCCAGGGCACCCAGTCCCATCGCCATTGCGTGGAAAAGGAGTGGCCATCCGCCGCTCTGGTAGTCGTTCCAGACGGCCATGGCCGCTTCGGTGGTCTGGGGAAGCGGGTGGATGATGGATTGAATCAGATAGAAAATGCACCAGCCAACCACCACAGAGTAGAAGAAGGTGATGGCGGTGGCAACGAAGGCAACGAAGCCTCCCATCCAGGCAAGGCGCTCACCGCCCTCTTTGATAAAGGTCGCGACCACGCCGGAGCGGTGTTTTCGCCCCCAGACGTACTCAATGATGATGAGCGGAATGCTCCAGGCAAGCAGGAATATCAGCCAGGCCACCAGGAACGCTCCGGCCCCATCGTCTCCACCATTCTGGGCCGCGATCCTTGGGAAGCGCCAGATATTGCCCGTTCCGACGGCGATCCCCAGGACGCTAAGGAAGAATCCCCATCGTGAGGAAAACCGCTGTTGGCCTGGTGCCTGTTCGAGTGTGCTGATGGGGGTCTCCGGCTGGTGAATCGCCGAATGTAAGGTCAAACAAAAAAGGGCGGGACTTCCCAGTGGAAACCCCGCCCTTAAGCAGTCGGTCGAGGGGTAAACCCTAGAACGAGAACTGCCAGCCAATCCTCAGGTACGGGTAAACAGGCACGGAGCCCACTGAGTCGTCAAAGTCGGCGGTCTCGAGAGCAAGATCGGCCTGGAAGCCGGCATCGCTCTTGATGGGGCCGGAGGCCTCAAGGGTCAGCTCTGGTGTGGCCATGGAGGCACCCACGGCGAAATTGAATCCGCCTCCGATCCAGCCGATCATAGCCGCGGGCTGAACAGCCGTCCCGTACTCGAACGTTCCGACGAGATTACCGATCTGGGCCGCGGTGTACTCGTTGTTGCCGAGTGCGATCGTCGCCTGGCCGGCAGGATCCAGACTGATCAACGCGTCAGCAGAAGCACCTCCCGTCTGCAAGCCGGCTCCAATTGCGAACTTGCCGCCACTGGGGTGAAAGGTCACCATCACGAGCCCTCCCTGCAGGGAGGGCTCAAGCAGAACTGAATTGTCGAACGCGGATTTTTCCGTGGAGCTGAATGGGAACAGGCTGTACTCAGCCGAGAACCCGAGCTTAGGAGTCAGTCGGGCGGACGCAGAGACGCCGACACCCAAAGTGGAAACCTGCGGACCGACGGAAAACGATATACCCTGAGCCGCCGCAGACTGCGGTGACAGCACCAAAGCGAGGGCGAACGAGAGGCCAATGAGGCGCTTGATTTGGTTTGTCATGGTTCTTTCGTCCTAAAAGATTTCTGCCTGAACGGTGGTTTCAAACTCCCCGACTCGAAGGCTAGCCGAGGTGCCTGCCAGGTCGTTACCGCTGACGGTAAGGTCAAGTGTCAGGACGAGAGTGTTGGGCGTGGCTGGAGTGCTCTCTCGGACTACGTCCAGGACGCCGCTAGCCTGTGCTGCGCCAAGGCTGTAGGTCGCCAAGACGTAGGAGGAGCCTACGCTCGGAATGTAGCCGCAAGAAGCCGCGTCAGCGGCGCAGCCCGCCTGGCGTGTCAGCGTCCCGAGTGCACCAAACGAGGTGCTGGGCATCGAAAAGGTCGAGGTGCCATCAGAAAGCGTCACCGTGACGCTGCCTCCACTGACGACAATGGCATCTGGCAAACTAGCGGCGCTGCCTCGGTTGACCGTGATCAGTTGCCCAGAGCTGCCGGCGGCAAGAATCAGGCTCGTGCTCAAAGCAGTAAGTTTCTGGATATCACCTGTATCGAGATCATCAAAGGTCTCGTTGAGCGAAAATAGCGCGGTGGCCTGGATGGCCCCGGACTTGGAGGCCGCGAACTCGGCGGTGACTTCGACGCCGGACTCTCCGTTGAGGCCGAGTATGCCATCCCCGACGCTGATTTCGGGAAGCGCGTCGTTGATAGCGGTGTTAACGGTATCGCAGCCGCTAAAGAGTAGAGCGCAGGCCAGAAGGCCGGCGGAAAACAGTTGTCTGGGCATATAAGTGACGGGTGTCGTGAAGTGGCGGAATAAGGCTGAAACTACGCCTGAAACACGAGAGTGGATAGGCAGATGGTGCGGCCTATCGCATCAGCGCTAGTTCGTCCCCCTCAACGCACATGCTTCGCGGCTCCGAGACCATTACCTACAGAAACAACTCGCCGGACGAGCTCTCTTCTCTGGCGGTCCACCTGAGACAGAACCTGCAGGCCGAAGGTGCCGTGCGGAATCGGCCGCAGGAGGTCACCGGCGGTGTCACGCTATCTCGCGTGGCGGTGGAAGGGCGCGAGATGCTTGAAATGAGGCGGATGAGTCGCCCAGGCTATCGAATCGATGGCAGCGTTCTCTGGCTGCAGCTTCCGGAGCCAATGAAGCCCGGTGCAGAAATCGAACTCGACTTTGCATGGAGCTACCGCGTCCCCTGTCGAACCCGGCCGACGTGCTCTCCGACCAGAGTCTCGCGCGCATTGAATCGGCCCGGGCAAACCCTGACTCCATTGTCCGGGTTGTGGATGAGGGGGACACCGGCCGCGCCACAGCCTCCAATAGAGCTGGAGCTCTCACCTGGCGCTTTGCGGCTGAGAACGTTCGGGACTTTGCCTGGGGCGCATTCTGGCGGCCCGAGGCCGCTGCATGGGTTCGATCAGCGGAGTTCGCGAAGTTCTCCATCGAGTTCTTGTCGAGGACCTTCTTCCCCTATCCCTACCCGCACATGACAACCATGGAGGGGATTATCGGCGGGGGAATGGAGTACCCGATGATGACCCTGCACGAGATCGCCCATATGTACTTCCCCATGATTGTCGGGCAGGACGAGAAGGACGACACCTGGATGGACGAAGGACTGACTTCCTTCAACACCAACGAGGGCCGTCTGATTGGAGGAGAGACACGGTTTGCAAAGATGTTGACGCTGGTCCGTTGAGGACGCGCGCCTTGATCATCTCGGGGGCCTATATTTTGCGACCGTAGCTCGCAGTCTGCATGCCTCGAAAGTCCGACATTTTTTGTCTGGGAATCAGCCACCGTAATGCCTCCGTGCATGTCCGGGAGAAGCTCGCCCTGACGTCTGCCCGTGAGGCCGAACTCTACGCAGCTGTTACCGGCAGCGCTGCGCTGCAGGGGCTTGTGATCCTAAGCACGTGCAACCGCGTCGAGTTCTACGGCAGTGCGACCATCGCGAACGACGGACTCGCAGAGCTGCGACAGATCCTGACGGACTTGGGGCGGCTTCCTGAGGAGGTCCTGCCGGCGCTCTACAGCAAGACCGGGATCGAGGTGGCCGAGCACATTTCGCGTGTTGCCGCAGGTTTGGATGCCATGGTCCTGGGTGAGGCTCAGATTCTCGGGCAACTGGATGTGGCCCTTGAGGACGCGCGTCGCCACAAAGGCGTTGACGGTCACTTAGAGAGCCTCTTTCGTTTCGCGTTGAAGGCTGGCCGGAGGGCCAGAGCAGAGACACGCATCGGGCACAATGCCGTAAGTGTCAGCTCCGTTGCCGTGCGAAAGGCGGAGGCCGTTCTGGGCTCGCTGGAGGGCAAGACCGTCTCGGTTGTAGGCTTAGGCGAAACGGGCCGCCTGGTCTTGAAGGTCTTGCGATCGCGCTCCAGCGTGGAAGTGATTCTTGTCAATCGAACGCTGAAAACTGCGGTTGTCCAGGCCACCAGCCTTGATGCCGAGGTGCTGGCATTCGCCGAGATGGGGGAGGTGCTCTTGCGTTCGGACGTCATCTTTAGCTGCACCGGTTGCCCCCTGCCCATCATTGAGGAGCGCACCGTAGAGCGCGCCATGAAGAGCCGCGCCGGTCGTCCGCTCCTACTCGTGGACCTGGCGGTACCGCACGATATCGAGCCAGAAGTGGCTAGGGTTGAAGGCGTCACGCACATGGATGTGGACGCGATGCAAGTCGAAATTTCCGGGTCCCTTCGGCTACGAGAAGCTGCGATCCCATCGGTCGAAGCCATCCTGGAGGAGGAGCGAGAGCGCTTCGAGAGCTGGCTGCAGGTCGCCCGAGTGCAGCCGCTGATCACCGACCTCAGGCGTCAGGCCGAGAACATCCGTAAGGAAGAACTCGCCCGCTTGGCGGGCCGACTTCCAGAACTTCCTGAAGAGCTGCGCGAGCACATCGACCGGTTCTCCCAATCTCTGGTTCAGAAGCTGTTCCATAACCCGACCACGGGAATCAAGCGAGAGGCCTCGACCGGTGATCCCGAGGACCTAGCCCGCACAGTCAGGTCCCTGTTCAAGCTTCGCGACGTAGGCAGCTGAGGCTCCATGGTTGAACGTACAGTCCGAGCCGGGACGCGTACTTCCAGACTGGCAGTCTGGCAGACTGACCATGTACTCGCCGGACTAACAGCCGCTTGGCCGAGCCTTCGGGTGGAAGCCACGCCATTCAACACGAAGGGAGACCAGATTCTAGACACTCCCCTCCCGGAGATCGGCGGCAAGGGACTGTTCACAGCCGAACTGGAGAGTGCGATTCGCGCCGGCGCTATCGACATGGCCGTGCACTCATTGAAAGACTTGCCGACGTCGTCGCCACCCGGAATCGTTGTGGCTTCGGTGCTGAACCGGGCCGAGCCCCTGGACGCGCTGGTTTCGCGCAATGGCCAAGGACTGATGGACCTCCCACCCGGGGCGGTTGTGGGAACGAGCAGTACGCGGCGCGCGGCACAGGTCCTCAAGCACCGGCCCGACCTCCAGATTCGCTCCATTCGTGGCAACGTTCCGACCCGCCTCCAGAAGGTTATGGACGGTCTCTACGACGCTAGCATTCTGGCCGTCGCTGGCCTGGTGCGACTCGGCCTGGGAGAGGCCATCACGGAGCGCTTCCGGCCCGAGGTCATGCTGCCGGCCCCCGGTCAAGGGGCCATCGGAGTGCAGTGCCGCGAGGACGATCGCGAACTAAGGGGCGTTCTAGCTGCCATCGAAGACGATGAAGCCCGTTCCACCACGACCGCCGAGCGCGCCTTCCTGGCCGGACTGCAAGCAGGCTGCTCATCGCCCGTGGGAGCCTATGCACGGCTGGCAGGAGATGTGTTGAGACTCGAAGGCATCGTGCTCTCCCTGGACGGCAGAAAGGAGATTCAGGTCCGGGGTGAGGGGCGTGACCCGGCTGCGCTTGGAAAGTCCCTGGCGGCGGAGGCTCTGGCACGCGGCGCGGCGGGGCTGATCAATGCGTGAGCGCCTACCCAAAAGACGGGTACTCGTCACGCGGGCGGCGGAGCAGGCGGAGTCCCTTTGCCTCCTGCTAGAGCGGGCAGGGTTCGAAGCCGAGAGCTATCCCACCATCGCGGTTCTCCGGACGCAGGGCAAGGATCGCCCCGTCCCGAGACCCGGAGACTGGCTGGTTTTTTCCAGTGTGAACGGCGTCCGCTTCTACCTGGAGCCCGGCCTTGTCCCGCCGGGCGTTCGAATCGCGGCCGTCGGCACGGCAACAGAGGCTGCCCTGCTGGAGGCGGGACTACCGGTGGACGTGGTACCGGAAATTTTTGACGCAGAGCACCTGGCACGCGTTGTAGGGGACGTCTCGGGCCGCCGTGTGATTATCCCCCAAGCGGAGGGCGCTAGGCCGGTCCTGGCAGAGGAACTCGGACTTCGCGGTGGTCAAGTGGTCACCTACGCCGCGTACAGAACGGTGACCTCCTCCCCAGATGGGCCGCCGCCGTCCGCTACGGACGCAATTACGTTCACCAGCCCCTCCACGGTGACGGGCTACTTGGAGCTCGCCGGACAGGCCCCACCGAAGCAGATGGTGATTGCCTGTATTGGATCCGTGACAAGCGCGGCGGCACAGAATCGCGGCCTGCGGGTTGATGTGGTGGCCGATCCCCACACCACCCAAGGTCTTGTAGATGGGTTGGCCCGCCACTTCAACGATCTGGACTCTCCATGAGCCTTCTTTCGCATCGCCCGCGCAGACTCAGGCGGTCCCCTGCCATCCGAGCCCTGGTCCAGGAGAATCGCGTTACGGTAGATGATTTCGTGGCGCCTCTGTTCATCAAGGAGGGGTCGGGAATCCGGGAGGCGATTGGAGCCATGCCGGGTCAGTTTCGGCTCTCGGTAGACGAACTGGTTCGGGAGTGCGAGGAGCTTGCGGCGCTGGGAATACGTGGAGTAGCCCTCTTTCCAGCCATCGAGGACGGCCTAAAGGATCAGCGGGCAAGCCAGGCATTGGATCCGACGGGACTCTACCCGCGAGCCATCCGGGCGGTCAAGTCCGCCTGCCCAGACTTGCTGGTGATCACCGACGCCGCCCTTGATCCGTATTCGTCCGATGGGCATGATGGACTGGTGATCAATGGAGTGATCGACAACGATGCCACGCTGCCCCTCCTCGCAAAGATGGCGGTGCTCCACGCCGAGGCCGGTGCGGACCTGATAGCGCCGTCAGACATGATGGACGGCCGGGTGGCTGCAATACGCCTCGCCCTAGATTCGGCCGGCCACACCGAGGTTGGCATTCTGTCCTACACGGCCAAGTACGCGTCTTCCTTTTACGGTCCGTTCCGCGAGGCACTGGACTCGGCTCCGCGCACCCTGAGCGGTGTCCCGGAAGACAAGAAGACCTATCAAATGAATC
>JBLFXH010000083.1:0-12785 GCA_047611125.1 Rhodothermales bacterium | reverse complement strand
CCCAAGTCGTGGCGGCGGACTTTCTGTGGCGCTTCCGCTCTGGTCCGTTTGCGACCAACCTGTCCTCATCGCGCGCTATCGAAGACGTAGCGGCCCGTTACGGCGAAGAGGTGTTCCGCTCGGCCGTGGGCGAGATTAATGTGGTCAAGAAGATGCAGGAGGTGGGCGCGATTCTGGGCGGCGAGGGCAACGGCGGCGTGATTCTGCCGGAGCTGCACTACGGTCGCGACGGGCTGGTGGGCACGGCCATGGTTCTACAGCATCTAGTTAACGAGGGTGTCTCCATGACCGACGTTCGCGCCGATCTGCCCCGATATCACATCGTCAAGCAGAAGACCAAGATCGGCTCGCTGGACCCCGACGCGCTACTGGCGCGGATGGCAGATCACTATCGGAACGAGCGTATTTCCACCATTGACGGCGTCAAGATTGATTTTGACGAAGGCTGGGTGCACATGCGCAGGTCGAATACCGAGCCCATCATCAGAGTCTACTCCGAAGCCGCGTCGGAAGATCGGGCCCGCGAGCTGGGGCAGCGGTTCATGTCGGAACTGGTAGGATAGCGGTTCCATCGGGCTGCGCGCGCCAGGAGTGCTGCTACGTGTCTACAGGTCTTCGAACCGTACATCCTCGGCCTCCAGCGTGCCGCCCTCGGCGCGCTGGTCCGATTTGCGATGGACCGTGATGCGTGTCCCATCATCCGCGGGCTCATTCGGGCGGTCAGCCCTAGACCCGCGCGGACGTCCAGTTGGGGGCATCTCCTGACCCTGGGCAGCCGCGATTGTCTGCTCCATGGTTCGCATTATGCCCCGGACGAACCGGCCCGCCTTGATCATGCGGAAGGCCAGCCAGCCTAGGAAAACGAGTAGGAGGATCTTGAACATGAGGGGTCAGGACCGAGTCGGGTTGAAGTAGGTGGTGCCTGCGTAGCCGACCCGTGCAACCTGTTCGACGATTTCCTGGAAGTCGTCTTCGGAGTGCACAAAGTCGATCTGCTCCGTGTTTACGATGAGAAGTGGCGAAGTGTTGTAGCGAAAGAAAAATTGTTCGTAGGCCTGGTTGAGCCCATCGATGTAGTCTCGGTCCATGTCCTGCTCATAGCTACGACCGCGACGAGCAATCATGCGCATCAGCCGATCGGTGGATGATTGCAGGTAGACGATCAGATCTGGCTGAGGCACCGAAGCCTGCATGATGCCGAACATAGTGTCGTACAACTGTAGTTCGTCGCCCGCCAAGTTTTGCTGGGCAAACAGCCGATCCTTGTCGAACATGTAGTCCGACACCATCTTTTCGTGGAACAGGTCAGGGCGGCCCAGACCCTGTTGTTGGCGGAATCGACTCGCCAGGAAGGCCAGCTGGGTCTGAAAAGCCCAGCGGGGTCGGTCAGCGTAGAATCGTTCGAGGAAGGGGTTCTCCTCGAACTCCTCGCATACGAGGCTAGCGTCGAACGTCTTTGAAAGCATTCTTGCCAGCGTGGTCTTGCCGGCTCCGATGACGCCCTCAATAACCACATATCGGAGCTCCTTTGGGAGTTGGTCGATGCGCGCGCGCACTCCACGCCGCTCCCGGGGCCACAATTCGGCCTGCGTTTTGGGCGGTTCAGCGGGCTCGAGATTTCCCTCCACGGCCGTTAGGGCGTTCCGATCTGGGCAGTCCTGCAGGAGGGCCCCCACGCTCATCGCCCAGCCCGGCACTATCAGGTTCGGCGCCAGGTCGCTCAGGGGTTTCAGGACGAAGCGTCGCTCGGCGATATGAGGGTGGGGTACACTCAGGCCAACTTGAGCCATCTCTTCCTGACCATATAGCAAGAGATCCACATCCAGCGAACGTTGCTGCCACCGAACTCCAGTGGAGCGTTCGCGGCCATGAGCTACCTCGATTCCCAGAAAGCGGTCCAGTAGATCCCGGGCAGAGAGCGTGGTGCGCAGTTCAATCACCGCGTTCAAGTACGGAGGCTGCGAGTCGCCCAGCGTCACGGCGGCTGATTCGTAGACGGGAGAGGACCGGACTACATCGATTCCGCTGCTAGCGCCCAGGGATTGGACTGCTCCGCGCAGAAAGGCCATGCGGGCGCCGGAGTTAGATCCCAGCGCGGCGTATGCGAGAATGGATGCGCTCAAACGAGTTCTGGCGTCTGGTCGAGTGGATGAGTTGGCCCTGTGGTGGCCGCCTTGTTAGCCTCCAAGATCGCCCATTCTGGACACAGGCGCGGACTCGGATTATCGAATACCCGCAAAAAGGTGACATGGCACCCGAGGTATACGCAACGGTGCTGGTCAGCCTGAGAGCGACGCAGGAGCCGCGCGCGGCCGCAGCGTCACCTCGACCGATACGCCCAAACGCAGGAAAGGGCAGGACCGCTAACGCGGTCCCGCCCTTTCCCAAACGGATGTTGGAGGTCGCCAGGGCGCCCTCCAACCAGATCGGCCTGAGCCGAACTAGAAGTCCATTCCGCCCATGCCTCCGGGAGGCATGCCGCCGCCGCCGCCGCCGCCAGCTGATTCCTTCTCAGGCTTGTCAGCGATGACGGTCTCGGTGGTCAGAAGCAGACCAGCTACAGATGCAGCATTCTCAAGCGCGGTGCGCGTGACCTTGGTCGGGTCAATCACACCCTGCTCGATCAGGTTGCCGTACTCCTCAGTGCGGGCGTTGAAGCCGTAGTCGCCTTTGCCTTCCTTGACCTTCTGCACGATGATGGAGCCTTCCAGGCCGGCGTTTGCCGTGATCTGACGCATTGGCTCTTCGAGCGCCCGGCGGATGATGGCAGCACCGATGTTCTGGTCTGCATTCTCCAGGGAGATGCCGTCTAGAGCAGAGATTGCACGGATGAGCGCAACTCCACCACCTGCAACGATGCCTTCTTCGATGGCAGCGCGTGTGGCGTGGAGAGCATCTTCGACGCGAGCCTTCTTCTCCTTCATCTCGGGCTCCGTAGAGGCACCGATCTTCAGGACAGCAACACCGCCGGCCAGCTTGGCCAGGCGCTCCTGCAGCTTCTCGCGGTCGTAGTCGCTCGTGGTGGTCTCGATCTGCTGCTTGATCTGGTTGGCGCGAGCCTTGATCTGAGCAGCGTCACCGGCACCGTCAACGACGGTGGTGTTGTCCTTGTCCATGACGAGGCGCTTGGCCTGGCCGAGGTAGTCCAACGTGGTGTTCTCGAGACGGTATCCCTTGTCCTCGGAGACGACAGTACCACCGGTGAGGATGGCGAGGTCTTCGAGCATGGCCTTGCGGCGATCGCCGAAGCCAGGAGCCTTGACGGCAGCAACCTTGAGGGTGCCGCGCAGCTTGTTCACAACCAGGGTTGCGAGAGCTTCGCCTTCGACATCCTCAGAGATGATTACGAGCGGGCGACCCATCTGGGCAACCTTCTCGAGGACCGGTAGGAGGTCCTTCATCGCAGAGATCTTCTTGTCGTGGATCAGGATGTAGGGATCTTCCATGATCGCCTCCATCGTGTCCGGGTCCGTCACGAAGTACGGAGAGAGGTAACCGCGGTCGAACTGCATACCCTCGACAACGTCGAGCTGCGTATCGGTACCCTTTGCTTCCTCAACGGTGATGACACCTTCCTTGCCGACCTTCTCGAAGGCCTCGGCGATCAGGTCGCCGATGGCGAAGTCGCTGTTGGCCGAGATCGAGGCAACCTGAGCGATCTCGCTCTTGCCTTGGATGTCACGGCTCTGCTTGCGCAGATCTTCGATGATCATGAGGACCGCGGCATCGATGCCACGCTTCAGATCCATCGGGTTGGCACCGGCGGTGACGTTCTTCAGACCGGCGGTCATGATGGCCTGAGCCAACACGGTAGCGGTCGTCGTTCCGTCTCCGGCGACATCACTGGTCTTGGAAGCAACTTCCTTGACCATCTGTGCGCCGACGTTCTCGATCTTGTCTTCGAGTTCGATCTCCTTGGCAACGGTAACACCGTCCTTGGTGACCGTCGGGGCGCCGAATTTCTTTTCAATGATGACGTTGCGTCCCTTGGGACCCAGCGTCACTTTTACTGCGTCCGCGAGAGCGTCCACACCGCGCTTGAGCGCGTTGCGGGCTTCAGCGTCGAACGTAATCTGCTTAGCCATAGCTATGTATTCTCTACGTAATCTGATGGTGGGTCGGTGCCGGGGGCACCGGCATCCGGGGTCGTGATTCGTGTTGGCCGATTGGCCGCTCCGAACTAGTCGACGATGCCCAGGATGTCTGACTCGCGCATGATGAGCACGTCATTGCTGTCGAGCTCGATCTCAGTACCGGAGTACTTTCCGTACAGGACGGTGTCACCCTCCTTAACGGTCATGTCGATCTTGTTGCCATTCTCGAACCGGCCTGGGCCGACGGCGATAATGGTGCCTTTTTGGGGCTTCTCTTTGGCGGTGTCTGGGATGAAAAGTCCGCTGGCCGTCTTCTCTTCTGCCGGCTGCGGCTTGACCACCACGCGGTCGCCTAGGGGCTTGATGCCTGCCATTGCAAGTACCTCACTATTTTGGGAATGGATATTAAAACTGGCACTCACTAGGTGAGAGTGCTAACGCTTGGCTAGCACTCGCCTTGTGAGAGTGCTAAAACCGGATGTCGCCTCGGCATGTTCCAGAGCGGAGATAGACTTGTCACAGTCTTCTCCGTGGTGTAGAGGATGAATCCCTGAGCCAGCCCCGCCGTTCAGTCCGCGCTCCCACTCATCAGACCCGCCTGCCCTTGAACAAGGGATGGTTCATAGCACTACTGACCGGCCTGGGGGTTGTCACCCTGGCCACACTGCCACCGTTCGTAGGAGAAACGGCCCAGGGCTACTTGATGCAGGCCTTCGAAATGGTGTGCCACCAGTTGCCCGGCAGATCTCCACACGTGGATGGAGTCCAGTTGGCCGTTTGTCATCGATGCTACGGGATTTATTTGGGTTTGCCCCTGGCCAGTTTGATCTATCTCGGCGTCAAGGGGCGGCGCCTTGACCGCCGGGTGGCCCCGCTGGTATTAGGACTTTCAGTCGTCCCGATGGCCCTGGACTGGGGCGGGGACGCGATAGGACTCTTCACCAACACGGCTGGTAGTCGCATCGTCACCGGCCTGTTGTTCGGGGTTGTCGCGGGCCTTTTCTTTGTTTGGTCCATGGTGGACTCCTTTTTGAAAAAACGATCGCCTGGTCCGGATTCCTGAATCCTAGGTGGACTCACTTCGCCCACCGGGCTATTATGTCTTGTCACATCCCCAAATGACTCAAGTCATGCCGAGCAAACAGCAGTCGATTATCCTTGGTGGCCTGGTAGCCGGGCTTCTTAGCACCTCCTACCTAGGGTTCATCAATTTTCTTTGTTGCGCCGGCATTCTGGCTGGCGGCATGGTGGCAGTCTGGCACTACGCCTCGACCAACGAACTAACGCTCTCAGGCCGCCAGGGCGCTACCCTCGGCGTTCAAGCGGCACTACTAGGCTGGGGCGTGGCCGTCGTGCTGAACTTCGTTCTGATGTCCGCTGGACTTAGGCATGACCTGGCCATCGCCGAGTTCTTCCTCAACAATATGGGAGATTCGATGCCCCCGGACCAGTTGGATATGATGGAAGAGCAGATCAACACGCCGTTCAGTCTGGGCTGGTATCTGAAGACTGCCATCCTAAGTGGTAGCGGCGCCTTCGGCTTGGCCCTGTCCGCTGGCTTCGGTGCCATTGGTGGAGCTATCGGCGCCTCCGCCTTCAAGAACGGTCCCGAAGAAGACGAGCAGTAGACCTCTACTTCCTGTGCCGGAGCGACTTCGGCGGTCCCAGGATCTCCGCGGTAATGATGGCCTCCCGAATATCGGACGGCGTGCGTAGACGCCGCCGCCGGGGCTTGGCGGCAATCGAGACGGCCTTCAACGGGATGTGGTCGTGATCCCTAAGCGGATCACGAAACGTGGAACCGCCGGATTCGAAGGACTCCTCAGTAGGTATGGCGCTGGTCAGAATTGTCCTGCTTGGCCAGTCTGTCTTTGCCTTTTCCCGAGCGTCCCAATCTTCTCGGCGGCTCTGGAATGTGCTCTTGGCCTCTGGCTTGCGGGTGACTACCCGGTGGAACTCGTCGCTAGTTTGAGGGGCTGGCGCTGATGTCCGAGCCGCTGAGTCCGCGATACGTGTTGGCGTATTCGCGCGTCTTGGCGCCGAAGTGCGCTTGAGTCCCTCACTGGCAGGTGGTGCGACGACCACTTCGGTAGGCGCGTCTGTCGAGGTTGGTTCTCCCATCCCTAGAGCCTCGCGGATCTCAGCCAAAGCCTCTTGCATGTCACTGCTCCGTCCATCAACGGGGACTCCGGAGTCGTCCGGCGGCGGCGGCATGGACTTGCGCTTCTTGTCGGTCAGCGCGCGGAAGATGTAGAACGCGACGAGCGCCACTATGGGAAGGATCGAGTCCATCAGACGGTCAGGGTTGGTTGGTCTGCGCTTTGGAGTAGACTGCTACGTAGAAGATACGCGCCATCAGGCGGTCTCTTGCGTGATGAGGTCGATCAATCGCCGGTTCGCGCGAGGGAAGGCATAGTCATCGAACTGGTTCCTCGACACCCAAAGGCAGGGCTCCCCATTCGTGGTCGCCGGCACTCCGGAAACTAGGCGGCAGGACCACGCGGACATCACGATGCGAAAGTGTGAATAGGCGTGACGAATAGTCGTGATTTCGTGAACCGCGTGGATTTCTACCCCCAGTTCTTCCTTCACTTCTCGGGCGCAGGCCTCGCCTGAGGTTTCGCCATCCTCAATCTTCCCGCCGGGAAACTCCCACAATCCTCCCAGAAGGCCAGTCGGAGGCCGGCGCTGGATAAGCAGTCGCCCGTCCTCTCGCTCTATCACGGCGATAGCTACCTGAATCTCTGGGACTGGAGCCTTCTTTGTCTTTACCGGATAGAGTTCCTGATCTCCCGCCAGATGGGCCACGCATCCTGCTTGAATCGGGCACTCGGCACACTTAGGGTTACGCGGCGTGCAGACTGTCGCACCCAGTTCCATCACCGCCTCGTTGTGAGGTCCCGGTCTTTCGGGATCGAGCAGGGACTGCGCACGGATGCGGAGTTGGTTCCGAACCGGCGAACGGCCAACGTCTTGAGGCATGGCGTCGTATCGCGCCAGAACGCGGATCACATTGCCGTCCAGAACGGCTTCGGCGAGTCCGAAGGCCAGTGAGCCGACAGCGGAGGCGGTGTAGTCACCGATGCCCGGCAGCTCCTTCAGGCCGTTGTATGTGTTCGGGATCTGCCCGCCATGATCGCGCACTACCTGTCTGGCGGCTTGATGCAGGTTGCGCGCTCGACTGTAGTAGCCCAGGCCCTCCCAGTTAAGCAGGACTTCGTCCAGATCAGCTTCCGCCAGCGCTTGTACGTCAGGAAAGGCATCGACAAATCGCTCGAAGTAGGGAAGTGCCTGGTCGACGCGGGTCTGCTGCAGCATGACCTCGGAGATCCAGGTCTGGTACGGGTCCACACCACGACGCCACGGGAGGTCCCGCGCGCGGCTGGAGAACCACACCGCCATCCGCCGCCGGAACTCCGCAATGGTCAGACCGCGTTCAGGCATCGGCAGGTAGCACAAACACCCGAAGATGGACGATCTCGGACGCCCCATCGCGAACGGCCCGAAATTCAAACCGATAGTTTCCTTGAGCGTCAGAGGGAAGTCGCCAGAAAAACGACCGGTCTGCCATCCAGCCCATGGCAGGCAGTCGAATGGGTTTGTACTCCATGATCAATTCCCCTTTCAGTCGTTCGGGCAGAGCCACAATGAGCACCGAACCCGCGGCAACAGAGTCCACGATGGTCGTGTCCATGACAGCCTGGTTTGCGCCGGCGGTCGGAATCGCACCCGGTCCGAAGGCGGATGTGCGTATGGCTATCAACAGCCAGAGAGGAAGAGCTAGGCCTAGTGACCGCATGGGCGCAGAAAAGGAGGAGTCCGCTTGAGGTGGCTGGGAATATACGTCGCCATTCTGGCCCTGCTCCCGCTGGTTGAAACTGCTGAGGCGCGGGACAACACAGCGCGGGACAACACAACGCAGGACGCAGCGCCCCGGGCCTGGACCTTCCAGGATTGTGACCAAGCGGGGTCGGTACCTGAAACCTGGCCCGCCGAGGTACCCCCCGGCGACACTACCGCTCTGGAGATCCATCTGCGCCGCCTTGGCTTCCTGGACGCGCGCGTGGACACGTCAGATAGCCGCGCCGTCTGTCTTACGCGCGGCCGCCGCTATTCGCTGGCCACGCGCGTGGTCTCAGGGCTTTCCTCCGAAGAAGCTGGTTCGACGCTGGAGCGGGACTCGCTTGGACTTGCTCAGGTAGACAGTCTCATGCGTGCGTTCCTTGAGCAGCTTGAAGCTGAGGGGCGCATCAGGTCATCGGTTTCCATTGATTCCTTCCAACTGGTGGATGGCCAAGTCGGGCTGGGCCTGAAGGTGGTTCAAGGCCAGAGGGCGGTCCTGCTGGGGCTCCTGGTCGGAGGGCGAACCAGAACGAGTCTGGCGTATCTGCAGCGGGTCACGGGTCTGCGGGAAGGAGACAAGCTCTCCTCCTTCGACGCGGCTCGTCTTCGAGCGTCCCTTCGGTCGACGGGTCTCTTCGAGAGGGTGGAGGAGCCCATCCTGCTGCCCACCTCGGATTCCACCGCTATTGTGCAGCTGGTTCTGGACGACCGCGCTCCAGGATCGTTTGATCTAGCGCTAGGCTATCTGCCTGCGGTTGCCGGCCGGGCGGGGACCGTTGTCGGGTCGGGAAGTCTTGTGCTGCGAAACCTGTTCGGGGGAGGAAGGGCATTCGCCGTGGAATTGGACCGGTTACCGGGGCAGGCCTCGTCGTTCGAAGCGTCCTTGGCGGATCCCTTTGTGTTGGGCCAGGATCTCGGGGCGGAGGCCTCCTTTTCGGGATACCAGCAGGATTCCACATTCAGTCGTCAGGAGTACAGACTGAGGGCCAGCCTCGGTATGGGTCTGGCCCGCCTAACGGCCACTGCAACCCGGCGGGTAGCCAGGCCTGGGGTAGCCGGAGCGCGGATAGTGGCAGGCCGGCAGGCAGTAGCGAGTTCGGCCTCTCGAATGGCCGGGTTCGGCGTAAGCTACCACGTGACCGATGCGGTTCTGTCGCCGTCTCGAGGCCTGGAGCTGGACCTGGAGGTGCTTCGAGGTCGAAACCTCCGGCACGCACGCGTGGTCACGAACACCGACACCCTGCGCGTCGAACGCAGTCTGCTCCAGGATCGACTCGAGGCGAGGATTCGATGGTACTTGCCAGCCGGGGGCCTCACGTTGGCCCTCGGAGCCGATCTTTGGGTCCTGGTTTCGGACGAGGTGGACGCATCAGACTTGTATAGACTGGGCGGCGCGTCAACACTGCGCGGCTATGACGAGGACAGGTTTGCAGGCTCGACGGTGGGCCGCGCCCTGATTGAACTCAGGCGTCGACTGGAAGGACCATCCTACGCGTACTTGTTCGCGGATTTCGGCTATGTCGATTCCGGGACTGTTAATTCCGGGGCTGTCTTTTCCGGGGCTGTCTTTTCCGGGGAAGAGGGCGGAACTGATGTGGCGGCGGCCGTTCACCCCGGGTTTGGTGCCGGGATTCAGATCGAAACCGGTGCCGGCCTGCTCAACATCAGCTACGCCGTCAACCGGGAAGAGGGACCTCTGAACGGACGCATTCATTTTGGAATCGCCTTCGGATTGTGATACCCAAGCACACATTCTTTGCCCCATCCCCGCCTCCTGGAAGTGCAGTGCCGCTGCCACCTGAAGAGGCCGCCCACGCCATACGGGTGCTCCGGTTGGGCGTTGGAGATGAGGTCTATGTGGTCGATGGCAAGGGGAGCCGCTCGCATGCGACACTAGAGACGGTCACTAAACGTGGCGTAATTGTGCGTGTGACCGGTACCGTATTCGAAGCGCCAGCGCTGCCTTGGCGGGTGACGGTCGCCGCGGCGTTACTCAAGAACAGTGGCCGCTACGAGACCATGCTGGAGAAGGTCGCCGAGCTCGGGGCCGTGAGAGTAATCCCCCTGGTCACACGGCGAACAGAAAACCGAAGAATCAGGGAGGATCGAGCCCGAAAAATTCTGGCTGGCGCAATGAAGCAAAGCGGCTCGGCCTACCTGACGGAGCTGGGGCCGGTGACGGGATTCACTGATCTGTTGGCGAGTCGGGGAGAGGGGGACCTGGGTCTCATCTGCCATGAGACTGCTCCCGAGTCCAATCGATTGTCAAGTCATCTAGGTGCTGCCTCGACGCCCGGACAAAAAGGCCAGAATGAAATCCTTGTCATCATCGGACCCGAAGGTGGATTCACCGACGAAGAGGTGGAGCAGGCAGAGGCTGCTGGCTTCGCCACCACCTGGCTTGGAAACGCACGCCTGCGAGCCGAAACAGCGTCCATTGTTGCGGTCGCGGCCATCGCTCAGGTCCAACCCTCCCTCGAATCCAATCGCCCGGAATGAAAGAAACCACGATCCAGTCAGAAGAGATATTCAAGGGAAGGCTCCTGCATGTCAAGCGGGATAGGGTGCAGATGCCCGACGGATCAGAGGGAGTCCGCGAATGGATCGATCACCCTGGGGCTGCTGCCGTAGTACCACTCCTTCCGGATGGGCGAGTGGTGATGGTGCGCCAATACCGTTATGGTCCGGGGATGGAATTTCTGGAACTGCCTGCGGGGAAGTTTGATGGTGGGGAATCTCCTGAAGGCGTTGCGGCTCGAGAACTGGAGGAGGAGACCGGCTACCGCGCCGGAATTCTGGAGCCGCTTGGCGTGCTTTATAACGCAGTGGGCTATAGCAATGAAGCCATCCACATGTATCTGGCCCGTGATCTTGTGGAAACCAAGCAGGCTCTGGACGAAGGCGAGTTCTTGGAAGTGGAATTACACGACCTTGCAGAGCTGACCAGGAAGGCGAGCCGAGGCGAGCTTCAGGACATGAAGACCGTCTCCGGTCTTCTGATGGCGGCGAATCGCACGTCTCTTTAGGAAACAGCTTGGGGTCTACCGGATTCACAGCGCCTGCATTGGGGATCTATTCCGGATGCCGATCCCTGATAGTATCTTTTAAGGCTGAACGCATAGAAAATCGCCCTCATGTTTACGCTGCTCATTGTCCTTATCGGCATCATTGGAATTCTCCTCACGTTCTCTGTATTGCTACAGAGTGGAAAGGGAGGCGGGCTCGCAGGTATCGCCTCTGGCGGTGCGACAACGCAGATCCTCGGCAACCGCCAGGCACCGGATTTTCTAGAGCAGGCCACCTGGGTTCTCGCCACGGCTTTCATCGTGCTCTGCATTCTGACCAACTTCGCCATCGACGATGGAGCGCGCGAGAGCGTTATCCAGCAGCAGGCCGAGCAGACCGCGCCCGCAGCCACGCTGCCGCCGGTCACCCTGCCGCCGCCCGCAACTGATGGTGGTGCGACCACGCCCCCGGACGCCGGCTCAGGCAACTAGGGCGCAACCGCCCAAGTTTGCCCCCAAAGAAAGAGGAGTGCCTCGTCGGAAGCACCCCTCTGTTTCGCGTTAGCGTCAGTCTGTAAGCCGAATTCTGTCTAACAACGGAGTCGCGATTCCCGCTGCGTGACCGCCATCTATCTGGGACCGTCGTCGCCGACGGCCTCAAGCAGCCTACCCGCGCCGTGAGTGGGCAACTCATTTTCCGGCGAACCGGAAGTCAGCGCTGCTTGGCCTTGCACCCCGTGGGGTTTACCTGGCCGCATCGGTCACCCGACACGCCGGTGGGCTCTTACCCCACCATTTCACCCCTTGCCTGTGCCCGAAGGCCATCGGCGGTTTGCTTTCTGTTGCACTTGCCGTTCCGGACCGACGTCCGGCCCTTCCTGTTAGGAAGCACGGTGCCCTATGGTGTTCGGACTTTCCTCATTACACCTCAAGGGTGAAACGCGGCGGTCCAACTGACGCCAATTTTAAATTAGGCTGGAGCCTGGACTTCTGCCATCGTGTCGCGAAATAGATCGCCATCCACGATGATTCTTCCGGTATGCTCGCAGACGATAATGCGATTGCGCTGGCGAATCTCAAGCTGACGCTGGGGCGGCACGGCAAAACCAGCGGCGGCACCCCGCTCAAGCGGCACTACAGCACGGCCATCGCGCACGCGGGTGCGAAGGCGCTTGTAGGCACGGAGGTAACGCTTGTCAACCAAGGTCTCGGCCTTGTCGCGCTTCTTCTCCAGTCCATCTACTTCGTGCTTGGTATCAGCCAGCACTTCGGACAGCGCATTCTGCTTCTCAGCGAGCTGTGCCTCCAGATCAACCAGACGCTGGCGTGCCTCCTCAACTACGAGAGCGTGCTCCGGAGCGAGTGCTTCCAGCTGCACGACTTTGGCGTTGTTGTCGGTGATACGCTGCTTCTGAGCCTCGACCTCCTTAGTCAGGGCGTCGTACTCGCGGTTGTTGCGTACTTGAAGCTGCTGCTCCTCGTAGCGCTGAATCAGCAGCTCGGCTTCCTTGACGTCCACGCCGGCCTGGCGAATGCCGTCCTCGTGATCCTTCTGCTCTGCTTCCAGCTTATCCAGACGGGTGGTCAAGCCCACCTTCTCGTCCTCCATGTCGCGGATCTCGTCCGGAAGATCGCCACGGAGTTTGGTGATTTGGTCAATCTTGCTATCGATGGCCTGCAGGCGAACCAGTGCCTGTAGCTGTTCGCCAATCGATGCCTCGTGAGAGATAGTTGCCATTCCCGACTTATGCTGGAGGATTCCGGTGATACGTAGCAGAAAATAACGGCAACGCTACCAGAAAGTTCAGTCAGCAACTGTGCAAATCCGGTGTGCTCACTCTGG
>JBLFXH010000082.1:0-12792 GCA_047611125.1 Rhodothermales bacterium | reverse complement strand
GGCTTACGACTTTGCCTCTTCCGAAGGGCACCGGATTGCCGTGGTGGATTACGGCGTCAAGCAGAATATCCTCCGCTCCTTCCGGCATCGGGGTTGTGCGGTTAGGGTCTTCCCGGCCGGGACTGCGCTGGAGACCATCCTCTCCTGGAATCCAGACGGGCTGTTCTTTTCCAACGGTCCTGGCGATCCCCGAGCCATGCCGGATCAGATAGACTTGGTCAAGGCCGCCGCAAAGACGGGCCTGCCCATGTTTGGCATTTGCCTCGGGCATCAACTCATGGCGCTGTCTCAGGGCCTTGACGTGTACAAGATGTACGTGGGGCACCGCGGAGCCAATCATCCGGTCCAGAACCTGGAGACGAAACGCGTGGAAGTGACCACGCAGAATCACGGTTTCGCTGTCAGCTCAGAGTCGCTGACCGACGGGGTGGCCCGCATGACCCACATCAACTTGAATGACCGAACGCTGGAAGGCCTGGCCTACCAGAAGGTCAACGGCTCCTCGGTCCAGTACCACCCGGAGGCGTCGCCTGGACCCCACGACTCGGACTACCTCTTTGACCAGTTCGTCGAGAGAGTTGGCGCGCACAGCGGCTCTGCCGTCCGCTCACCGAAATCTGCTGAATGACTATGAAACGGACGCTGCTGCTTTTTGCCTTACTCCTGATGCTGGCGCCGGCACAGGCCCAGACCTCCGAGTTGACCGTCTCGAAGATCATGCGGGACCAGCCCACCTGGATTGGTTCAAGTCCGGGGCGAGCCGTCTGGTCTGAGGATGGGGACTGGCTGTACTTCAACTGGAATCCGGGCGGCGAGATGCCGTCGGATTCGCTCTACAAGGTCCGCGCCTCCGGCGGCGACCCGGTACGGGTTAGCCCCGAAGAGCGGCGGGCCGTTCGCCCCACGTTCTCGGGCTGGGGCCACAGCACGGGACGCTACTCGGCCGATTGGCAGCACAAGGTCTTCGAGTCATCTGGTGATATCTACTTGCTCGACCGGACCACCGGAGGCCTGAAGCGCGTCACGATTACGAACGACAGGGAAGGGTCGCCCCGGTTCACTGCAGACGGCAAGTACATCCTCTATCAGGACGGTGGAAACGCATTCGTTCGATCCTTGGATACGGGCACGATTCGGCAGGTGACAGACCTTCGCGAGGGCGAAGACCGCAATCGCGACCGGCCCAAGAATGCCCAGGACAGCTGGCTGGAGAAGCAGCAATTGGAGCTGTTCGATGTTCTTCGAGCTGAGGCGGCCGAACGTGAGGCTCGCGATGAAGCGCGTGAACGTGAGCAGGAGTTGGCTGGCGCAGACAGGCCACCAGTGCATCATTACGGCAGCGGTCAGATGAGCGGCCTCGCGGTCTCGCCCGACCTGCTCTACGCCACGTTCTTCACCTCCGAGCCCTCCCGCCCAACACGGACCATAGTTCAGGACTACGTAACAGAATCGGGCTACGCCGAGGACCTCAACGGCCGGTCAAAAGTGGGCGTGGAATCCACTCCCCGGAAGTTTTTCGTCCAAGACCTCGAGAGCGGGGACGTGGTCGAGGTAGACCTGACCACGCTGGACGGTGCGTACGATGTTGCGCCCGCCCACCTGGTGGATGAGGGCGTAGAAGTTGACTCCAGCAAGGCCCGGAGCATGAGGGCAGTCGGACCCTTCTGGAGCGGCGATGGGAAACACGCCATCGTGCAGGTCTATGTGTCGGACAACAAGGATCGCTGGATTGCGAGTCTGGACCCCGCCACGGGAGCCCTGACCGTCCTTGATCGCCAGCACGACGAGGCCTGGATTGGTGGCCCGGGTGTCCGCTCCTTCTTCGGCGGAGGATCTTCGGGATGGCTGCCGGACAATCGGACTTATTGGTTCAAGAGCGAGGCCACAGGCTTCTCGCATCTGTACACCGTGGACGTTATGACAGGTAATGTCACGCAACTCACTGACGGAGACTTCGAGGTCTTTGGCGTTGAGGTGTCCCGTGATGCCACGCGGTTCTACTTCACCTCCAGCGAAGGCTCGCCGGCTGAGCGTCACTTCTATCGGGTGCCCATCACGGGCGGTACCCGCACGCGCTTGACCAGCGAGCAGGGAAACAACAGCGTGACACTGAGTCCGAAAGAGGATCGAGTGGCCATCACGTTCTCTACGACCACACGGCCGCCGGACCTCTTCATGATGCCGTTCGGCGGCGCGGCGACACGGGTTACCAATTCTCCGACGGACGAGTGGTTGGCCTACCCCTGGCGAACCGGAGAATTTATTGAGATCCCGGCGTCCGACGGCGTGATGGTGCCCACGCAGGTCTTCCGCCCCGAAGAGCCAAACGGGGGCGCCGTGCTATTTGTCCACGGCGCGGGCTACCTCCAGAATGTCCACCGCTGGTGGAGCAGCTACTCGCGTGAGTACATGTTCCACAACATGCTGGCGGACATGGGCTACACGGTCCTGAACGTGGACTACCGAGCCTCTTCCGGCTACGGCCGTGACTGGCGGACCGCCATCTATCGCCACATGGGCGGCCGGGACCTGCAGGACTACGTGGATGCCTCCAAGTACGTCGGCACAGAGTACGGAATCGACCCTGAGCGCGTCTTCATCTACGGAGGCTCCTACGGCGGCTTCATCACGCTGATGGCCCTCTTCAATGAGGCCGAGCACTTCGGTGGTGGAGCGGCGCTGCGCAGCGTCACCGACTGGGCGCACTACAACCACGGCTACACGGCGAACATTCTCAACACGCCGGTCACGGACTCACTGGCCTTCGCCATGTCCAGTCCCATCAACTTTGCTTCCGGCCTGGAAGACCCGCTCCTGATGGCGCACGGCGTGATCGACACCAACGTGCAATACCAGGACATCATCCGCCTGGCTCAACGGTTCATTGAGCTCGGCAAGGAAGACTGGGAGTTGGCCTCCTATCCGGTGGAGGGTCACGGCTTTCAGAAGCCTAGTTCATGGACCGACGAGTACAACCGGATTCTCAAACTCATCAAGGAAACGGTCGGCCCGAACCGCTCTCGCTAATCGATATGCCCAAGCGCACAGATATAAAGAAGATCCTCCTCATCGGCTCCGGCCCGATCATCATCGGGCAGGCGTGCGAGTTTGACTATTCCGGTAGTCAGGCATCGCGTGCCCTCCGTGCCGAGGGGTTCGAGGTGATTCTGGTCAACTCGAACCCGGCTACGATCATGACGGACCCGGTGACGGCCGACGTGATCTACCTGCAGGAGTTGACTCCCAAGTCCATCAAGGAGATTGTCGCGAAGGAGAGGCCGGACGCTGTCCTCCCGACGATGGGAGGCCAGACGGCGCTGAACCTCGCGGACAGCCTGCACCAGGAGGGCTTCTGGGAGAAAGAAGGGATTGAGGTGATAGGCGTGGATATCGATGCCATCCACATCACGGAAGACCGGCAACTCTTCCGCGATCTGATGGAATCCATTGGCATAGACCAAGCGCGCAGCCGGGCGGCCAAGAGCTTGCTGGAAGCCAAGGAGGTCACGCAGGAATTGGGCGGCCTGCCCGTGGTCATTCGGCCGTCGTTTACTATGGGCGGCTCGGGCGGAGGCATTGTCTGGGCTCAGGAGGACTTCGACCGGATGGTGATGCGAGGGCTCGAGCTTTCGCCCGTGCACCAGGTACTGATGGAGGAGTGCCTCTTTGGGTGGAAGGAGTACGAGCTCGAACTCCTCCGCGACTCCAACGACAACGTCATCATAATCTGTTCGATCGAGAACGTGGACCCGATGGGCGTTCACACGGGTGACTCGGTCACGGTGGCCCCGCAGCAGACCCTGACTGACAAGCAGTTTCAGCTGATGCGGGACGCGGCCATTAAGGCCATGCGCTCCATTGGCACTTTTGCCGGCGGCTGCAACATCCAATTCGCGACTGACCCGGCCACCGGCCGGATGATTGTCATCGAGATCAACCCACGCGTTTCCCGGTCGTCAGCACTGGCGTCAAAGGCAACCGGGTACCCCATCGCCAAGATTGCGGCCAAACTGGCTGTTGGCTACACGCTGGATGAGCTGCCGAACGACGTCACGGGCACGACGAGCGCGTGCTTCGAGCCGGCCATAGACTACGTGGTCACCAAGATTCCTAGATTCAACTTCGACAAGTTTGAGGGCGTGTCCGAGGAGCTCACCACCCAGATGAAGGCAGTGGGGGAAGTCATGGCCATCGGTCGGACCTTTCCTGAGAGCCTGCAGAAGGCCTGGCAGAGTCTGGAGAACGGCTATGCCGGCCTGGGTGCCGACCGCGACGAGATCGATCGCAGCGAAATCAGGGACCGCCTCCGCAAGCCGTACTGGGACCGGACGCTTCAGATACGGAATGCCTTCAAGGCGGGCGCGTCCGTGGACGAAATATCGGATGTGACCAAGGTGGATCCTTGGTTCCTCTACCAGATCCAGGACATGGTTCGGATGGAGGAGGTCATTGAGACCTACTCGCTGGACCGGTTGGACGAGACCTTCCTCAGACACATCAAATCCTTCGGGTTCTCAGATGTCCAGATAGCCTATCTGCTGATGGATAACGCCAGCGAGGATGATGTGCGGGCCCACAGGAAGGCGCTCGGGGTTGTGCCGTCCTACCAGTTGGTGGACACCTGTGCCGGCGAGTTTCCGGCCCTGACGCCCTACTTCTATTCGACCTATGAGTCCTCGACTGAGGTCAAGGTATCTGATCGAGAAAAGGTGATCATTCTGGGCTCAGGTCCTAATCGGATCGGGCAGGGCATCGAATTCGATTACTCGTGTGTGCATGGCGTCTTGGCCTCCAAGGAGGCGGGCTACGAGGCCATCATGATCAACTGCAACCCGGAGACCGTCTCTACCGATTTCGACGTGGCAGACAAGCTTTACTTCGAGCCCGTGTTCTGGGAGCGGGTGATGGACATCATCGAGCTGGAGAAGCCGATGGGCATCATCGTCCAGCTGGGCGGGCAAACCGCGCTGAAACTGGCGCGGCGGATGGAGGAGAACGGTATTCCCATCATCGGCACCTCGTACGACAACATGGATCTGGCCGAGCATCGCGGACGCTTCTCGGAGGTACTCAAGGAGATCGAGATTCCGTATCCGCCGTTTGGAATGGCCCACACCGTCCACGAGGCCGTGGAGACGGCGGAGAGCATCGGATATCCTGTTCTGATTAGACCGAATTACGTGCTGGGCGGGCAGGGCATGCGGATTGCCATTAACAAGGAGGAGGTGAAGGCCTGCGTCAACCAGATATGGAAGCTGATGCCGGAGAATCCGGTGCTTCTAGACCGCTTCCTGGAGAACGCCATCGAGCTTGACGTTGATGTGATCCGCGATGGGGACGAGACCTGGATTGCAGGGATCATGCAGCACATTGAGCCTGCCGGGGTTCACTCGGGAGACTCAACGGCCGTCCTGCCGCCGTTCAGCCTGTCTGAAGAGGTCCTGGCCACCGTGCGGCAGTACGCCACTGAGATCGCGGATCGGCTGAACATCCTCGGGCTGATGAATTGCCAGATGGTGATCAAGGACAACTTTGTGTACGTGATCGAGGCGAATCCCCGGGCATCGCGGACCGTCCCGTTTGTCGCCAAGGCTACGGGAGTACCTGTCGCCAACATTGCCACGCACGTCATGCTGGGTGCCAAGCTGAAGGACTTCCGGGCGAAGGGTGTGCTTGAGTCAACGCTGGTGGGCTACGCCATCAAGGAGCCGGTGTTTAGCTGGGACAAATTCCCTGAGGTGCCCAAGGAGTTGGGGCCGGAGATGAAGTCTACCGGTGAGGCGATTGCCTTCATCGATGAGTTGAGCGACGAGCACTTCTCTAAGGCGTACGCGATCAAGGACCTGTACCTGTCGCGGTAGATCAGCAGCGTTACGTCCCTGGGGTCGCAGCCCTCTATCGGGAAACAAACCCGAAGAGGACTGCTATGATATCGGAACGATATCAGAACGATCTCATGAAGGACATTGCACTGCGTGGGATGCCGGTGGACCTGCACGCTTGGCTCAAGGCGGATGCTGAACGGGAGGGGCGGAGCCTGAACGCTCACTTGATACAGCTTCTGCAGGAGGCCGCTGACAGCAACCGATACATTCGTGAGCGCGAGGCGCGGCTCGCTGCCTTCAGGGCGAAGTACCTGCCGAATGGGGGCTTTGAAATGGGGGATGAAGTCACGGAGTGGATCCGCCACGACAGGGACCATGGTCATTGATGCCAATGTCCTCTCGGCCTGGTACTTAGAGACCGGACAGCGCCACGACCACGTTCTGCATCGATTGGGGACCGCGAGGGACTGGCGCTGCCCTCCGATCTGGAGAAGTGAATTCAACAGTGTGCTGATGAAGCACGTCCGCCGCCGCGGACTTCAGATGGAGGCGGCGATCACGGCCCACGCAGAGGCCGAGTCGGCCATCACACTCCTCAACCAGCCCGACCCAGAGGAAGTGCTTCCTCTGGCGCTGCACTCGGGCTGCTCGACCTACGACTGCGAGTACGTGGTCGCGGCCCGGAACGCTGGGCTGCCGCTCTATACGTTCGATAAGAAGCTGATCAAGGCGTTTCCTAACATCGCTCGGGAGCCGTAGGCGGATCTTGCCGGCCCATGGAATTACGGCATGCGCCCGAGCGGGACTGGCGCGGCGGCCCCCTCGGTTGTGAAGTCCGCGCCCACCATCGCGGCCGCCGTTGCGGCCATCTGGCGGAGTTCAAAGTCCTGGTCGGCCATTTCCCCAAGAGGCGCGACTCCCGGGCCCATCGCCGCCATCCAGGTAAACTCAGACCCAGCCCACCGGGGGCCGGTGCCATGCCCAATCCAGCCTTCGCCGGAGCCACGCCCGTGATCCGTCGTGATGATCAGTGTGGTATTCCCGGCATAGCCTGGCGATGCCTGGAGCCAGTCCCAAAGGCTTCGCAGAAACGCGTCCGTCCGGTGCGCAGCGCGAACGTACGCGTCAAAGTCCCGGTCGTGGGCAAAGTCGTCGGTTTCGCCGTAGGCGATATACACTACTCTAGGCGATTTCCGCTTCATGTATTCGACGGCGTAGTGATGGGTAAACGCATCGAGCCGGACTGCTCCCCAGGGACTCGGAATCTGTGATTGCAGCTCGTTCAGGTAGGCCTCCCGCTGTGTCCGGTCAGCGTCGGTGGATGACCGAAAGCCCGCGTTCACTGGAAGGCCGCTACGCTCCTCATTCAGGATGTATGGAAAGACGTCCCATGAGCCGAAGGCGGCCACGCTCCCGGCCAGTTCGGGCTGCTGATTAAGCCACTCCAGCACAGTGACATTCGGATTAGGGATCTTGTCGTTCGAGTCGATCCGTTCATCCGGCTGCCCGCTCAGCAGTTCGTTATACGAGGGGTACGAGAAATTGCGCCCGTTGGTAATAACGCCATCGCTGCCCAAGGCCCGGTTGCCCAGCAGCAGCCCCTCGGTGGCCATCTCGTCCCAGAGCCACGGCATTAGCTTGTGGCGCCGGACCGCGGTGTCGGCATCCCAGAAGTCAGGGGCAAGAGATTCAAACGCTTCCTCCTGTACGGCTAGGAGGGAGTCTAGGCCGGTGAAGACGTCTTCCCATCGGAGTCCGTCAATGGTGACAAGGACCACTCGCGGCTCCGGCTCCGTGGTTGCCGGCTTGCAACCAGCAGCAATGAGCAGAAGGAGGCCAACGCGAAGGGGTGTTCCTAGAGAGGCGTTCATGTAGAGGCGTTCTGATGCTAAGTCGAGAGGATAGGGTGCAACGGCCGTAACAAGAAAAAATTGGCCTGGGCCCCGAGTCCGTAGACCCGGGTTTCGTCATCCACTTTGAGTTCATTGTTGGAGTGCACGCTCGCGTTCGCCTGAGAATCCGAAGTGCCGATTGCTACCTCCTTGAGCTCCATCTTGTCGCCTGCCACGATCTGACGATTTCATAAAGGAAAATGCGCCGGCGGAAGACTGCCAGCTCATACCGCATCGGTGGCGCGTTCCCTATTTTCGAAACCCCAGAATCCTACCCCCGTATTTCAGGAGTCTGCCTAGCAGAGAGCACGTGCCATGCCCGCGCTTCTTGCCCCATCGCCAACAAACCGCCTATCTGATGTTGCGACGCCGTACGGGAGCCCTATTGGCTCTCACCCTGCTCGTCCCAGCCGTTCTGGCCCAGGACGCGCTCCCCATCGACATTCCCTTTGAGACCTTCACGCTGGACAACGGCCTGACCGTCATCGTCCACGAAGACCGGAAGGCGCCCATCGTGGCCATCAATCTCTGGTACCACGTCGGCTCCAAGAATGAGCGTCCCGGCATCACGGGATTCGCCCACGTGTTCGAACACTTGATGTTCAACGGGAGCGAAAACTTCGATGACGACTACTTCCAGGTGCTGGAGAAGGTGGGTGCCACCGACCTGAACGGCACCACCTGGTTCGACCGGACCAACTACTTCCAGAACGTCCCTACCTCGGCCCTCGACCTCGGCATGTGGATGGAGTCGGATCGGATGGGGCACCTCCTGGGCGCCATCACGCAAGAGAAGCTGGACGAGCAGCGTGACGTTGTTCAGAACGAGAAGCGTCAGGGCGAGAATGAGCCCTATGGACTTGTCAGCGCGATGATCTCGGAGAACACCTATCCCGAGGGACATCCGTACAGCTGGTCTACGATCGGATCGATGGATGATCTCGGGGCGGCATCGCTGGATGACGTCAAGGAGTGGTTCTCTACCTACTACGGAGCGGCAAACGCCGTGCTAGTCCTGGTGGGCGACCTCGATGTGGCCACGGCTCGTGAGAAGGCTGAGCGGTACTTCGGTGATGTAGACCCCGGCCCACCGGTAGCCAAGCAGGATGTCTGGATAGCCAAGATGACCGGGGAGCACCGCATGATTCTGGAGGACCGCGTTCCGCAGTCACGGGTGTACATGCGATGGAATGTCCCGGAGTGGGGCAACGATGAGGCCTGGTACCTGGACATGGTTTCCGATGTGCTGGCGCGTGGAAAAACCTCCCGCTTCTACAAGCGATTGGTCTACGAGGATCAGATTGCTACGGATGCCTCGGCCTTCCTGAGTCCATTTGAGATTGGAAGCCAGTTCGGCATCCAGGCTTCCGCCCGTCCGGGCGTTGACCTAGCCGAAGTGGAAATGGCTGTGCGCGAAGAGCTACAGCGATTCCTCGAAGAAGGACCAACCGAAGGCGAGTTGGAGCGCGTCAAGGCCCAGATAGTCAACGGATTCATTCGCCGGGCGGAGACCATTGGCGGGTTCGGCGGCAAGTCGGACATCCTAGCGGAGTCTCACGTTTATGGTGGTTCGCCAGACGCTTGGGCACACCGCCTTCGTTTGGTGCAGGCTGCGACTGCCGACCACCTCTTGTCTGCGGCTCGAAAGTGGCTTACTGATGGCGTGTTCGTGCTTGAGGTCCAACCCTTCCCGACCCTGGCGGCGGGTGAAGGGATTGACCGTTCCGAGATGCCGATAGCGGGAGCGCCCCCGGCTGCAAACTTCCCGCAACTGCAGAGGGCAACGCTTTCTAACGGTCTGAAAATTGTCCTGGCTGAGCGCCACACCGCGCCGATCGTCAATTTCAACCTGCTGGTTGACGCCGGGTTTGCGGCCGATCAGTTTGGCAAGCCCGGTACAGCTCAGCTGGCTATGGGGATGCTGGACGAAGGGACATCGTCCCGAACGGCACTTGGAATTGCGGAAGAGGCAGCCATTCTGGGGGCCTCCATTGGAGCGGGGTCCAATCTGGACATGTCCAGTGTGTCCCTTTCGGCGCTGAGGCGGAATCTTCACGCCTCTCTTGATCTATACGCCGACATTGTTCTCAATCCTTCCTTCCCGGAGGTTGATTTTGAGCGGCTCAAGCAGGAGCAACTCGTCGGAATCCAGCGGGAGCAGACCACTCCAATCCAGATGGCCCTCCGGGTCTTCCCTGGTCTCCTCTATGGCGATGACCATGCTTATGGACTGCCCTTTACGGGATCCGGGTTTACGGAAACTGTCGAAACGATCACTCGAACTGATCTCTCGGATTTCCACGCTCGTTGGTTCAGGCCGAACAATGCCACGATGGTGGTTTCTGGTGACATCGGCATGGACGAGCTCGTTCCGCTTCTGGAAAGCGAGTTCGACGATTGGTCTCGTGGCAACACGCCGACCAAAAACGTAGCCGCGGTGGACTTCCGCAATGGCGGGAAGGTCTATCTGATGGATCGCCCTGGTTCCATGCAGTCTGTGATTTTGGCGGGCCACGTCGCGCCCCCGAGGGGTAACCCGGACGAACTTGCCATCCAGACCATGAACAACGTGCTCGGCGGTGCCTTCATCAGCCGCGTCAACATGAACCTTCGAGAGGACAAGGGCTGGGCCTACGGTGCATCAACACTCGTCATTGACGCCGTCGGTCAGCGTCCCTTCCTAGTTTATGCGCCCGTCCAGACCGACAAGACAGCCGAGTCAATGGCGGAAATCATCTCGGAGTTGGAGGGTGTGGTCGGAGACCGCCCCATCCAAGCCGAGGAGATGGCGTGGTCCAAGGACACCCAGACACTCACCCTGGCCGGACAGTGGGAGACTATTGGTGCAGTCGGTGGCTCGGTCAGCGAGATTGTTCGCTACGGATTGCCGGACGATCACTACCAGGGGTATGCGGATCGTATCAATGAGCTCTCACTCGACGCCGTGCAGAACGCCGCACCCATGCTTGTGAGCCCGTCGAATCTGGTCTGGATTGTAGTCGGTGACCGTGCCGCCATTCAGCCGAAGATGGAAGAGCTCGGGTTTACCAACATCATCGTGGTTGATAGTGAAGGAAAGCCGCAAGCGGGCGAGACCAACTGATCTGAGTTCAGGGTCGCAGAACGGTAAGCGGGGTCGCGGCAATTGTGTCGCGGCCCCGCGTTCGTTAGAGCCTTAGTTGAACGCTGAGCACGGCCATGCGTCCGGGCAACAGCCGGGCGCTCGGCCTCAGCGACGGCTGTGGGCCTGGCGGACCTCCAGTCCACAGGAGCCGCTGGTCCAGGGTGTTCGAGCGGTCAAACGCGTTCAGGATTTCGGCGTTGACCACAATTCCGGGCGCGGGCTCCCACCGGATGCCCAGATCGGCGGTGAGTCTGTCAGGAATCTGGTGGGCGTCAGGATCAGACAAGTCCCAGCCTCCGAACGACGCCTCCGGCAGACTACCAAAGTAATCGTAGTACGCCTGCCGGAGGGCCCATCGCATGCCCCGCTCCAGCGTCAGGCTACCTCGGATGGCCCATGACCCTGAAGCCAACTCCTGCTCCGCCATGAATCGATGGGGGACGCTCCAGGGGCTTTGCACCCAGCGGCCGCCAAAGAGACCGGACGATAGCTGTCTGTCCCGCGCGCCGTCGTAGCGGAATCGGGATCGGTGTCTCGGGCCCGTGCGCTCCACCTGCAGCCGCAGACCGCGATGGCGGGCGTCCTGTGACAACAGGAGATCAGCCTGGGAAAGTTCGCCCGTCTGGCTCTCGGCCGGTAAGGTATAGCGCAAGGCCGGCGCTCCGCTGATCCGCTTGACGAAGACACCCGCCGCAAGGGTCCACGCGTCACCCATCTGCCAGTCGGCATCAAGCGCCAGATGCAGGGCTCTGGCTGGCGATGCGGTCTCATCAAGCGGTAGCCAAAACCGAGTGGAGGGCACGAGTTCGCCCGCATTGAGGGTGCTGTAGTCAAACTGGTGGACGAACTGCCGGTAGGCCCCAGCGGCCGCAGCCACCACCAGGGCAGGCACGGGCTTCCAGGCGGCCCGAAGCCGCGGCTCTGCGTAGACCGTGCTGCGACTCGGGAGGAGCGTAAGGCGAAGGCTTCCCTCAAGGGCGGTCGATTCCCCTTCCCAACGGTCGGCAGCCCACGCTGCCAGCCGGGTCGAACTCGCGGCATTGGAAACGGCCCGATGCCTGGGCAAGAACACGGAGGCGCTGTCGCCGAAGGCGGGGACCCGCAAGACGGTGCCGCCACTGATACCAGCAAGGCGGAGATTGAAGCGGCTCTCCGTGTTTGTTAGTTCGAGCCCACCTGAGAGTGCGTGGCCGCCCATGGAATGGTCCAGCCGCAGGCTCAGTTCGCGCTCGTCGAGGTCGTTACCATCTCCGGTGTTGGGCACGAAGCGCGCCGCGTTGCCTTGCCCTTCGGCACCGGCCGCGAAGTCGTTTGCCACTTCAGTGAAGTCCGCCAGCGAGTAGTCGTGGCTGTATCGATACCGACTCACGCGTCCGGTGGCTTGAAGGAAGGTCCGCTGGCCGAGGAGTCGCCTCCAGCCCAGGGTAGCAGTCAGGGTATTCCAGTCATGCTTGGCCACGGAGGACAGCAGGGGACTGGTCTCGGCCAGGTTGCGCTCGGCAAGAGTCCTGCGCCGGTCTCCCTCTATACCCCGCCCGGCCAAGAAGGCGGAAGCGGTCCAGGTAGAGCCGCTGGGCCGCTCGTGCTCCAGATTCAGATGCAGGTCTGAGAAGCGAATGGCAGGCGATGCGCTCCCCAGGTCAAACAGCTCACCCACGTGGTCATCTCGAATCGCGGTGTACTCTCGGGTAGGTCCGAAGAGCAGGAAGGGATCGACTACCACCCAGGCATCGAGGGTCCGCCGCAATTCGGCGGGGGCGGTGCTACCGGTGATGGACCGGCGCACCGCGGCTCGAACGCTGGTGGCGCCCAGACCGGCGGATGGGCCTCCAGCCCATCGATAGCCCACAGATGACTCCAGTGCATAGCGGTTCGCTTTCACCTCGAGTCCAGGCTTGCGGCCCAAGTCCTGCCGGAAGTCAAGCACGCCGCCGAGCATGCTTCCCTCCGC
>JBLFXH010000081.1:0-12793 GCA_047611125.1 Rhodothermales bacterium | reverse complement strand
GTGCCGGCGCGGAGAGTGCAAACTACCCGTTCTGCACCATCGATCCGAACGTGGGCATCGTCCCGGTGCCGGATGAACGCCTGGACACGATAGCTGAAATGGCCGGATCGGCCAAGATTATTCCAACTGTCATCGAGTTCGTAGACATTGCCGGCCTCGTGGCCGGAGCGTCTAAGGGAGAGGGTCTGGGTAACCAGTTCCTGAGCCACATTCGGGAGGTGGACGCCATTGTTCACGTGGTACGCTGCTTCACGGACGAGAACGTGGTGCACGTTTCCGGAAGGGTGGATCCGGCTTCAGACATTGAGATCATTGAGACCGAACTCCTGCTGAAGGACCTCGACTCGATCGAAAAGCGAATAGAACGAACAAAGAAGGCAGCGCGCGGCGGGGACAAGAAGCTGAAAGAGGAGGCCGAGTTCTACGGACGAATTCGCGACCACGTCGCAGACGGAAAGCCAGTTCGCGGTTTTGCGATAAAAGATGGAGAGGAAGAGTGGCTAGAATCGCTGTTTTTGCTTTCAGTCAAGCCCGTCGTGTATGCGGCGAACATCGGCGAATCTGACCTGCCAGACGGCAATGAGTTCGTCCGTGAAGTGGAGCGCATCGCCGCAGCAGAAGGCGCCCGGGTTGTAATCGTGTCTGCCGAACTGGAAGCTCAACTCGCAGAGCTCGAAGACGATGAGCGCGCAGACTTCCTCGAAGACCTGGGTCTTTCGGGGTCGGGACTCCAGCGCCTGATCCAGAATGCCTACACGCTGCTGCGGCTCGAGACATTCTTCACGGTGGGGCCCAAGGAGGCGCGGGCCTGGACCATCGAACATGGTACAAAAGCGCCACAGGCTGCCGGGACCATCCATACCGACTTCGAGCGAGGGTTCATTCGCGCCGAGACCATCAAATACGCCGACTTCCTGACGCACGGCGGAGAAACCGGTGCGCGTGGGGCGGGTGCCATGCGCTCTGAGGGCAAGGAATACACCGTGCAGGACGGTGACATCATGCTCTTCCGCTTCAACGTCTAGGGCCAGTCCAGACTACCAGAGGCGTCCAAAGTAGACTATGATCTGGGGCGTCCCGAAGAACTTCTGGGGCTCCTTGACGCCAGACTCCAGCAGTTCAACACCTTCAGAGAATCGTGTGAACGAATAGCCCAGCCGGATGCCCTGCGTCATGCCTCGGCCCTTGCCGAAGTGGGCTCCGATGGAGATCATGCCGCCGATACCCGGCCTAAGAGTCCCCTTTGGGATGGAGGAGATCGCATCGTAGGTCTGCTCTTCAGAATCCAGGATTCCGTTTTCGTTGTCGTCGTCGAAGTACGGGTACTCCCATCCGAGTGTCGGTCCACCGGAGATGGCCACGAAGGGCCTGAAATCGTCTTCAATGTTACCGGCGAACAGGCGGCGCTCCAGCCCGACATGTAGAGGTACCATCAGCAGATAGTTGGCCTTGTTGAGAACGTCGCGTCTTCCGAAGCGGTCAAACAGCGCAACCTCTCTCGCGTCTTTGCCCGCTCCGAGGCTGATCTCGCCCAGCAGTGAGAATGCGCCGACGGCCTTGCGGACGTGGCCACCCAGGCCAAAGCCGCTGTTCGTAAGAATGATCTGGCCACCGAGGCTTTGGGCAAATCGAGGCTGGCCGGGATCTTCCTCCAGCACGGTTTGGCCCTGGCTTGACCCAACCGCGAGGGTGGCCAGCAGCACCGCCATACATACTGCTCTATGTTGCGATCTATTCCAGCGCATATCTGTCGAAACCGGCGCTCGTGGCCTTTGTTCTTAACGTCCCCACTAGTCAATACGGAGCGAAGCGTTGAAGTCGCATTATCTGGTCTTGTCCCTTTTGGTTTTAGCGGCGTGCGAGCCGGCCGCGACTTCGATGGAGCCGTTGGCCATGGAATCCAGGCTGCCCGCGCTCGAGACACACGCTGATTCGCTGGCATTCAGGGTACTTGAAGTCTCAGGCGGAGAAGAGGCTCTACGAAGCCTTCCTTTCTTGCGTTTTGATTTCGGTACCCGCGAGCCGGCATCACGGAGCCACCTCTGGGACCGAATGACAGGTGACTACCGGGTGGAATACCTGAGGGATGACACCAGCCACGTCGTGCTCTTCAACACGCAGACTCGCGAGGGCGCCGCCTACAAGAACGGTGAGCCTGCCGCCAATTCGGCCGAGTTGTTGGAGCGCGCGTACGGCGCGTACATCAATGACACATACTGGTTGATGATGCCGGTCAAAATGCTGGATCCGGGCGTGTCCCGCGCGCTGGTTCCAGATTCGAGCGATGCCGTGCATGAAGTGATTCGGCTATCGTTCGACAACGTCGGGCTGACGCCCGGGGACAACTATTACGTCTGGGTCAACAGGGAAACCGGCAGAGCTGACCGCTGGCATTACGTTCTCCAGTCCGGCGGCGAGCAGCGATGCGAGTGGACCGACTACACGGAGCTCGAAGGCCCGGCCGGCCCGATTTGGCTGTCCAACACCAAGGTGTGCTCGCGCTTCACGATGCGAACCGATGCACTGGAGACTCCACTCGAGGTACCCGAAGGGACCTTCGTCAATCCCGCCCCAATGATGATGGGGAGCTGACCGCGTGGATTTTCGGCTTCTCATCGCCCGGAGGTACCTAACGGGCCGCCGCTCCTTCTCGCTGATTACCAAGATCACCGGCATTTCGGTGGCTGGCGTGGCCATAGGCGTGGCGGCGCTCATCGTGGTCCTCTCCGTGATGAACGGCTTCTTTACGTTCGTTCGTGACATGCTAGTCTCGCTCGACCCCCACGTTCGCGTGGTGAGCGCCACGGCCGAGGGGATGGAGGCGCGCGACAGTCTGCTGGTGGACATCGAGGGCGTCCAAGGGGTAGTCAGCGCATCCGCGTTCGTGGAGGGCAAGGCGCTCCTGGCCTATGAGCGCGACGAGGGTTTCAACAAGGTGGTAGTGGTTCGTGGAGTGGACTCCGACCGCGACCAGACGCTTGGCTCCGCTGTGGCGGCAACAGGGTTCGGGACCAATAACCTCTCCCGCATCAACGGCCGCCCGGGCGTGGTCCTTGGCCGCCGGCTCGGAGAGCGCCTGGTGCTAACGCCTGCTGGCGGTACTCGGGAGGCAAGTAGGGTTTCTTTGCTCTCGGCGCCGGCCCTGGAGAGGAGTCTGACACGAGTCCTGGGGCCGCCGCGAATAGCGGCCTTCGAGGTGCGAGGGCTGTACGAGTTGGAGGCGGTTTACGACGAGAGCTTTGTCTTTGTCGACCTCGCGGAGGGACAGCGGATGTTCAGGATGGGCCGAAAGGTCCACGGCATCGACGTTCGGCTGGACGACATCGAGCGAGCCAGTGAGGTGCAAACCACGCTAAGGGCGCAACTAGACCCAGCCAAGTTTGAGGTGCTGACTTGGTACGATTTGCAGGAATCTCTCTACGCCGTGATGCGGTTGGAGAAATGGGGGGCAATGGCTGTCCTGGCCCTGATCATCGTGGTTGCTGCATTCAACATTGTTGGATCTCTGACCATGATTGTGGTCGAAAAACAGCGCGACATCGGTGTACTTCGGGCGATGGGGGTCTCTGCGGCCGACATACGACGCATCTTTTTGGCGGACGGGTTGTTGATCGGTCTGGCTGGCGGTGGGATTGGACTGGCACTGGGCTTGGGTCTCTCTTTGATGCAGCAGCGGTTTCAGATTGTACCCATGATGGGCTCGGATTCGTTTCTCATTGACGCGTACCCGGTCTCAGTGGAGGCGCCAGATGTGGCGGCGATTGCCCTCATAGCCATTGCGCTATGTGTGCTGGCGTCCATCTACCCGGCCACCCGCGCATCGAGGATTGAACCTGCTCGAGCGGTGGCGATGGACGGGTGAACGCAATCCGGTCCGGCGCTCTCGGCTGTGCTTGGGGAATCACCTTCACCAATTCTACCGAAGGTTGAAGGTTTAAGAGTGGATCTCTTGCCGTACATTCTTGGTTCTGTAAGCGCGTCATTAATACTGGGCGCGTCTGAACCACCAACGACCGAATTTTAGGATGGCACGCAAAGATCAGCTGACCGGCAAAGGCCCCGTAGCCGGCAACCACGTGTCTCACGCCAATAACAAGGCGAAGCGTCGCTTCGAGGTAAACCTGCAGAAAAAGCGGTTTTACATCCCCGAAGAGGATCGCTGGGTCACGCTCCGCGTGTCTACCACGACGATCAAGACGATCAACAAGAAGGGAATCTCTGCCGTTCTCGCCGATGCGCGTAGGAACGGAGTAAAAGTGTGACCAGGTAAGACATGGCCAAGGGAAAAAACGTCAGGATGCAGGTCATCTTGGACTGTACTGAAGCACCGGGCACGTCCCGGTACTCCACGATGAAGAACCGCCGCAACACGACGGGTCGTCTCGAGCTGAAGAAGTACAATTCGAAGCTCAAGAAGCACACCCTTCACCGGGAGACCAAGTAATTCACCGGAGCCTGGGCTCCGTTTTCAGAGATAGACAATGGCAAAGAAACAGTCATTCGGCGACAAGGTCCTCCGGCAGAAGGCCGATGCCAAACGCATGGCGAAACTTGTCCTGTCCGAGCGCAAGGACAACGGGCACATCCGTTTCCGCAGCAAGATGGTTGACGTGAATGACGTCAAAGCAGAACTGAAAGCCGCAAAAGGCTAAAGAACTCCTGACTTGACGCTTCGCGGCGAGCAAGTCTTCGGGGTGTGGCGCAGTCCGGTTAGCGCGCCTGCTTTGGGAGCAGGAGGCCGAGAGTTCGAATCTCTCCACCCCGACAGTTCTTTTTCATCCTGCGCCCGTAGCTCAACTGGATAGAGCAGCGGACTTCTAATCCGCAGGTTGCAGGTTCGAGCCCTGCCGGGCGTACACAGTTCCGGCTGAACTACGGTGACGTGGCCGAGTGGCTAGGCAAGGGTCTGCAAAACCCTGTACGGCGGTTCGAATCCGCCCGTCACCTCCAAGGACACGGGCGACGTAAGTCCTTGTCTAGCAGCCCTTTACATGAATAATGTGAAGGGCTGCTCTTGTGTGTGCCGATGGGTCGGAGAATGGTCTGTGTAGCATTTATTACTAGACTGAGCGTCCGGAATGCCTACAATCCTACTACACGCCGGCGGCAGCGCGCATCCTCGACTTGCGCCATGGCCTCGATTCTAAAACGGAAGGGTTGGTACTACCTGACCTTCCACGATTCCCGTCGTCACCCCAGTCGCAAACGACTAGAGCTAATCCGCCGCGAGAGCGAGGTCCGTCACCACGGCCGGATCGGGCGGTTGATGACCCGCGGGGGGTAGGTGATCTCCGCCAACCGTCACGCTCAGAGCCTAGGCGTAGAAGACGGGCCCGTACAGGAACGGGGTGAGGAAATCCAATCCTAACAGGTGCGGATGACCCGCAATAAACCCAGCAGAGTGCGCCCAGGCAGACAGGAGATCCAGGGAAAAGGCCGCCATTCCTGCGGCCAAGAAGCGGTTCGCAACCCGGTTTTGGGTCCGGCTGGCAAGAACCGCCGCCAGGAAAAGTCCTTGCGCGGCGCCGAGCAGGCGGATGATGTCCAAGTAGGATTCTGGCAAAGTCGGGGCCGGGGAGAGTCAAGAGGGGGCGGACGGACTCCGAGACCACAGAGTTCGTGTCCTTAGGCGTCCCAACGGGCTGCATCGCACCAAGCCGCCCATATCGGGTTCCGCTCAGAGTGGCCCCACGCAGAGCCATGCCCCCATTTCGCGTATCATTGTCAGATTGCCAAAACGACGCCGCGAAAACAGCGCGACACACCATGGACGCGAGGGCCCTCTCACCGGACGAACACCGACGCTACAGCAGGCACCTCCTGCTTCCGGAAATTGGTCTCGCCGGTCAGCAGAAGCTTCGAGCTTCCTCGGTGCTGATCGTCGGAGCGGGTGGGCTGGGATCGCCCTTGGCGCTCTATCTGGCCGCTGCGGGAGTTGGTAGGCTAGGTCTTGTAGACTTTGATCGAGTAGATGAATCCAATCTCCATCGGCAGATAATCCACGGGACCAGCGATGTGGGGAGGCCGAAACTGGACTCGGCAGCAGACACGCTGAAGGAGATCAACCCGAACATTGAGATCCAGCTCTTTCCAATCCGTCTCTCAAGCTCCAACGCCCTCGAGATATTCCATGGGTTCGACCTGGTGGCTGATGGCACAGACAACTTCCCGACGCGGTATCTGGTGAACGATGCGGCAGTGCTATCCGGCATTCCCAACGTCTACGCCAGCATCTTCCGATTCGAAGGGCAGGTTTCCGTTTTCGGGGCTCCCGGTGGGCCGTGCTACCGGTGCCTCTACCCCGAGCCTCCGCCTCCAGGGTTGGTCCCATCCTGCGCGGAAGGTGGTGTCCTCGGCGTCCTCCCAGGGACAATTGGAACGCTACAGGCAACGGAGGCCATCAAGCAATTGCTGGGCATTGGAGCGTCTCTGGTTGGACGACTGCTGCTGTACGATGCCCTCGAGATGCAATTCCAAACGATTGACGTCCCGAAGAACGCGGACTGCCCGGTCTGCGGATCGAATCCAACGGTGACAGAACTGATGGACTACGAGCAGTTCTGCGGAGTGAATGCTCCCCCGTCGCAGAATGCGGTACCTGAGATTACGGTCACCGAATTGAAGCGCCGGATTGATGCCGGCGCCGCGCCTTTTGTCTTAGATGTCCGAGAGCCGGCCGAGGCCGAGATAGCGACCATCGAGGCAACGTTACTGCCGCTGGGACAGCTAGAGTCGCGCCTGGACGAGCTAGCGGGCTATCGCCACAAGGAAATCGTGGTTCATTGCCGCACCGGCATTCGTTCTGCCGACGCCGTCCGAATTTTGAAGCGCCACGGATTTAGCGGGGCCGTCAATCTGACCGGTGGAATCCGCGCTTGGAGTGAAGAGATAGACTCTACCGTGCCGGTCTACTAATACCTTTGCTGCGCAGCCTATCATGAGCCAATGAACCGGCCAAGCAGCGCTCGCAGTTGAGAACCGTCACCGTAACCCGCTATGTCTCGCCCCTCCGTGAGGGCGGTTCGCTCCCGGCAATTGTCGAGGCGAACGATGACGGGATGTACGTCCTGAAATTCCGCGGCGCGGGGCAGGGGCCAAAGGCGCTCATAGCTGAACTCGTGGCTGGCGAGCTGGCACGTGGACTCGGGTTACCGGTACCTGAGATTGTGCTGGCAGAACTGGACCCAATCCTTGCCAGAACCGAGCCCGATCCGGAAATCCAGGATCTCATCAGAGCCAGTGACGGTCTGAATCTCGGCATGGACTATCTCCCGGGCTCCCTGCCCTTTGACCCCGCTGTCTGCTCAGCCTCCCCGGACTTGGCCAGCGCAATCGTCTGGTTTGACGCGCTGGTATCTAACATTGACCGCACCGCAAGGAATACCAACCTGCTGATGTGGCACCGAAAGCTGTGGATGATCGATCACGGTGCCGCACTGTACATCCATCATGGCACGGACGATTTCGTCCCGAGAAGTGCGGATCGCTTCCCAATGATCAAGACGCACGTCCTAATGGAAGCCGCGGAATCGCTACCGGAAGAGGCGAAGCGTCTGTCAGCTCTGGCAACACCCGACTTGATTCGGGCCGTGACTGCACAAATTCCGGACGCTTGGCTGTCCGGACCCAGCGCATACGCAACCCCGGATTCCCACCGCACTGCCTATTCCGACTACCTTCTGAACCGTCTCAAAACCCCGCAGAGATTCCTGGAGGAAGCCGTTCGTGCCCGAGCTGAGCACATATGATTACGCGGTAATCCGGCTGGTACCGCAGGTTCAACGCGACGAGTTCATCAACGTCGGCGTGATCCTGAGTTGCCTGGACCACGACTTCGCCGCGGCGCGAGTTCACCTGGACGAGTCCCGGCTGAAGGCGCTCTATCCGTTCGTGGACCTGGAGTCGGTGCGGTCGCACCTGGAGGCCATTCCGAGGATCTGTGCGGCCGACCCAGGCGCCGGTCCGATCAGTCTCCTGCCCAAGCGAGAGCGATTCCTGATGCTGGTAGCTCCGAGGAGCACAATCATCCAGCCATCGCCCGTCCACACGGGGTTGTGTACTGATCCGGAGGAGACGCTGGAGCACCTGATGCGGACGATGGTGCTCTGAGGGAGGCCCTACCCAGCAGCCTCTCCCGCATCCTCCAACAGCCCAGCCGCCGCCGGCTTACCGCCATCAGCCGCAGGAGGCAACCACTCGGAAAACACCTCTCCGTACAGCTCCCAAACGGACAGGAACAGCGCGACCACGATCGGGCCCAGAATAAACCCGACCGCCCCAAACAGGAAGATGCCGCCCAGCGTCCCGACCAGCACAAGCAGGTCCGGCAGTTTGGTGTCCTTCCCAACCAGAGCAGGGCGGAGGAAATTGTCCACCGATCCGGCAACAATCCCGCACCAAAGGCCCACGCCGAGCGCAGCGCCCCCGTTACCAGTAACCGCTAGATAGGCTACCGCCGGAATCCAGACCAAAGCCGATCCAATCGCCGGAACCAGCGACAAGACTACCATCACGGCGGTCCAGAAGGCCCATCCAGGTACACCGGCAACCCAGAAGGAGGCGCCGGCCAGCGCGCCTTGGATGAGTCCGATCACCAGGCTGCCCTTGAGCACGGCGCGCGTGACGATGACAAACTTCTCGACCAATTCCTCCTCGACCTCGGCCTTGAGTGGGATGTAGTAGAGGATCCGGTTGAGGATTGCCCGCCCGTTCGTAAGAAAGAAGTACATCGCGTACATCATCACGAACAGCATCAGGAAGAAGTTGGCGGTACCACGCGAAAACTCCACCACGCTATTCGCCAGAAGACTGCCGATGCTGGAAGCGAACTCTCCCAACTTAGACGCTATAGCGGCTTCATCTGGGAGCATCTCTCCCAGGAACGGGACGGTCTGCAGGTAATCTTGAAGCAGGCCGGGCCTTTCAATCTGGGCCTCTATCCAGGGCCGCGCAGATTGGCTCACATCGACGGCCTGGGTTACGACGATGCCCAGAAAGATGCCCAGCGGGACGCCGATTCCGACCAGCAGAATGAGGATCGTCGAGATGGCCGCCAGCCCCTCCCGGCCCCTGAACCGCGTCTTCAACTGCCGAAACAGCTTCGTGGACATGCCGGAGAAAATCGCCGCCAGCAGGAGGGCGATCAGGAAACTGCGGATCATAAAGATGAACAGAATCGAGACCAGACCAACGAGGAGAAGAACCGCCGAGCGTCTGAATACCTCGTTTTGATCCAACTGGTTCATGAGCGAAAAGCGTGAGGATGGGTGAGACCAAGTGAAACAAACCTACGCGCTGGAGGCCGAATCTGTAACCTCGACGGCAAAGGGACCGTAATCCTATGAGAAGCCCGCATCGATTCTTCGCTGCGGGCCTCCAACCAACCCACCGTAACCGTGAAACTCATCAAGATCCTCGCCTCACTTCCACTGGTTTCAGCCTTGCTGATCCGCCGTGCAAGCTTCGGGTCGTGGCTCACCGCCTGACGAATTCGTCATGCTGTGGCAAAAATTGAAGCGCGCCCTCAAGGCCCGCATCCGAGGGCTATTCTCCTTCCGTTCAACCTGGAAGTGATCTGTACCGAGTCCGGCAGTGATTCTCGCTGCAAATAGACTCGAAGACAGGCGTGTGTTGTAGGTTCGGGCAGCCAACCCCGAATTGTCTGTGGACTGGATTACGACCCCTGACGGCTGGATTGCTCTGGCCACGCTGACCTCGCTCGAGATTGTACTTGGCGTGGACAACATCATCTTCATCTCGATCCTGGCGGGCAAGCTGCCCGAGGATGAGCAGCCCAGGGCAAGGTTTATAGGCTTGGCTCTGGCCCTTTTTGGCCGAGTTGCTCTGCTTCTCTCGCTGGCGTGGATCATGCAGCTCACCGCGCCACTGTTCACACTGCTTGGCGAGGCCATTTCGGGTCGGGACATCATTCTCATCGGTGGCGGCCTATTTCTCCTAGCCAAGAGCACCCACGAGATTCACTCGAAGCTGGAGGGCGAAGCGGAGACTCATAGATCGAGTGGCAGCGTCACCTTCAGGAGTGTCATCGTTCAGATCCTGATTCTGGATCTTGTCTTCTCGCTTGATTCCGTGATCACGGCAGTCGGGATGGTGGATCAGGTATCCATCATGATCACGGCCATCGTCATTGCCATCCTCTTCATGATGGTCAGCGCGAAGGCGGTCTCCGACTTCATCCACAAGCACCCAACAGTCAAGATGCTGGCGCTGGCCTTCCTGCTGATGGTGGGTGTGGCCCTCATCGCGGAGGGCTTCGAATTCCACATCCCGCGCGGCTACATCTACTCGGCGATGGCCTTCTCGGTGTTCGTGGAAATGCTGAACCTTAAGCTGCGAAAGCCCAAAGGCGGACCGCCGGTAGAACTAAGGAAAACGCCGGCTGCCCCTTAAAACGGCGGGGGTTCGTCCTGGCCCTGACCAGCACCATACCCGTCTCCGCCTGGCCCAGGCTCATCGCCTGGCAGCCCGCCGCCTGGAACGCCTTGGTAGTATGAGTTCAGGTTCTCGAACCGGGCGAACTGCTGGACGAAGGCCAGTCGGACATCGCCGATGGGACCGTTACGCTGCTTGCCGATCAGTAGCTCGGCCATGCCCTCGGTGGAATTCCCGTTTTCGTCCACGGTGATGCCATATCGCTCGGCGCGGTAGATGAACCCAACCAGGTCGGCGTCCTGCTCGATAGAACCTGACTCACGAAGGTCGGACAGCTGCGGCCGCTTGTCTCCACCGCGGGTCTCAACGGCCCGACTCAGCTGAGACAGCGCGAGGACCGGCACATCCAGTTCCTTGGCCAGCGCCTTCAGGGAACGCGAGATGTGGGCGATTTCCTGCTCGCGATTAGAGTTCTTGTTGGTACTGGTACCGTGCATGAGCTGCAGGTAGTCCACGATGATCAGGCCGATATCATGCTCCGCCTTGAGGCGCCGGCACTTGGCGCGTAGCTCGAGAGCTGAGAGCCCCGGGGTATCATCAATGAAGATGGAGGCCTCTGAGAGGCGTCCTGCCGCTCGCGCCATGCGGGGCCAGTCTTCGTCCCGCAAACGTCCCGTTCGAGCAGCCTGCGCATCCACGCGGGCCTCTGAGGTCAGCATACGCTGGGCCAACTGCTGCGCACTCATCTCAAGCGAGAAGATGGCCACACCGCAGGGAGTCTTGGGGTGCAGGGCGGCGTTTCTCGCACAGGCCAGAGCGAAGGCGGTCTTCCCCATCGAAGGCCGCGCGGCCAGAATCACCAGGTCCGAGTTCTGCCATCCGGCGGTCATCTGGTCAAGCTTGGTAAACCCTGACGGGACACCGGTCACGCCGCCCTCGCGACCGTGAATGGACTCGAGCCGAGTCAAGGTCTCCTTGAGCACATCCTTCATCGAGGATGCCGGCCGCTTCAGCTGAGACTCCGAGATCTTGAAGATATCGGCCTCGGCGTTGTCCAGGAGCTCGAAGGCGTCGGAGCCGGGATCATAGGCCTTCCCGATCAGCGTGCCCATCGTCTCGATCATCTGCCGGAGAAGGCTCTTCTCGGCGATGATGCGCGAGTGATACTCCACATTGGCGGCGTTGGCCACCTTGGCCGTCAGCTCGCTGATGTAGTACGCGCCGCCTATAGACTCCAGGTGCTCCCGACGCTTCAGCTCGTCGGTCACCGTGATGATGTCTACCGGATTGGACCGGTCAAAAAGGCTGAGAACGGCCTCATAAATCTTGTTGTGGCGATCGGTATAGAACGATCCTGGCTGCAGGATTTCGATGGCCCGCGGAATGGCGTCGGGCTCAATGAGCATCGCTCCCAGGACGGCCTGCTCCACCTCGACCGCTTGAGGAGGTATGCGGCCCTCAGGAGCCCGCCTAGTGACGGCAAGCATCGGGTCGTGAGACATCATGGGATCCTTTGGCATCATGGTCTCAGGCCCCGGTCAGTTCGTCGTAGCGGCTGCGGAGCAACTGCACATCTTCCCAGGTGGGGCGCTTCCAGTTCGGATTCCTCAGGAGCGCCGCAGGGTGGTAGGTCACGAGTACTTCCAGTCCATGAAAGTCCTGAAATGCGCCGCGCATGGACTTGAGGGAGTGCTTCCCGCCCAGCAGTGAGTTTCCAGAGGTCTTGCCTACACACAGAATCAACTTCGGCCGAATGAGCACCATCTGCTTGTACAGGATGGGCACGTGGGCTGCGATTTCGTCGGGCCTAGGATCGCGGTTGTTGTCCGGACGGCTCTTCAGGATGTTGGCGATGTAAACATCCTTGCGCTTAAAGCCAATTGCCTCAAGAATCTGGGTCAGAAGCTTGCCGGCCCGTCCCACGAAGGGCTCACCCTGGAGGTCCTCGTCCTTTCCGGGAGCCTCCCCAATCACCAGGAGGTCGGCGTTGGGACTGCCCACCCCAAACACGGGCTTCGTCCGAGTGCGGTCCAGTTCGATCAACTCAGTGGCAGCCACCCACTTTTCGACCTCTGCCAAGGTGGAAAACCCGTGGAGTGGTGAGTCCGCAGGAATGAGTGCCTCAATGCGGTCGTACGCGGATGGGGCCGGACTCGAAATCGCGTTCTCCGAGACGGGTGTAGCCTCTGGGCCAGGCGCCATCGCGGCGGGCACGTTCCCGTCCGGCGCGCTCCCGTCCGGCACGTTCCCGTCCGGCACCTCTGCGTCCGGCACCTCCGCGTCCGCCGATGCCAGTGCCTTCACCTGCGCCGCGGGCTCTGACGCCGATTTATCTTCGGGTCCCAGTAAATCTAGTGCGCCGTGAATGTCCACGTGAGCCTCCAGGGCGTCTTTCAAAATG
>JBLFXH010000080.1:0-12905 GCA_047611125.1 Rhodothermales bacterium | reverse complement strand
CAAACTCTGCAGGTCTCAGCCCGATTGGCGGAAACCTCTACGAACAGACAGAAGCAAGCGGCGAGGCCTTCATCGGCACCCCAGGCCAGGACGGTCTCGGCACCATTGTACAGGGATACCTGGAAGCTTCGAATGTGGACGTCGTGCAGGAGATGGTCAATCTCATCACAGCCCAGCGCGCCTACGAGATCAACTCGAAGATGGTGACAACCTCCGAGGAGATGCTCCAGATCGCCACCGGCCTGAAGCGATAACAATTTGCGCAGCTCCCTCCTCATACTTCTTCTCCTTGCGGCCGGTCCGGCCGCAGCCCAGTCGAATTCCGATTCGCACCTGGTTGCGGATGCCACGCTGCTGGCCATTACTGCGCGGGCACCGGAAATGGTGAGTCGTATCCAGGTATCGGTGGTCCGGCAACCCAAGGCGGATGTTCTCTCAGCCGGCCAACCTCTGCAGGTCGAATTACCGGCACTTCCCGTGATCCCCAGGGGCCGACTACAGGTGAAGCTCTCCCGTAATGGAGAGTCCCTCGGCACCGCTCAAGTGAACGTGGCCCACTTTGACTCTGTGGCAACTGCAACGGCGGCCGTCGCTTCCGGGGCCGACGTCATCACAACGGACCTTCGCTTCGTCTGGATGGAGACAACCCGCTTTTCCGGAGACCCGCTGACGCCTGCAGCGCTCAGTGCATTTGGCAACGCCGACGTCATAGCTCGCCGCAGCCTTCGCGCCGACCGTGCCCTGCGCACATCCGATGTCGGACCGCGTCCCGCGGCAGACACGGGAGACTCGGTGCGCATGCTCTATCGCCGCGGCTCCTTCGTTATGGATCTATCCTGCCGTGCCCGAGATCGCGGCCAGATCGGCGACATCATTCGACTGTACGCCGACGATTCGGACACCACCTATCGAGCACGACTGACGGCACCCGGGCGTGCCGAATGGATCGAGACACTCTAACCCCACCCGCTCCCATGACACGCTTCATTGCTTTTGCCCTCCTTCTCCTGATGGTCGCCCCGGCCTCGGCGCAGTCGTTGTACTCGGACTTCCGAGCCCGGAAAGCCGGAGACATCATCACCATCGTGCTCGCGGAGAAGACCTCGGCCTCCCGAGCCTCCCAATGGGCCAACTCCGCTTCCAACGGACTCGACGCTGCGTCTGGAGTCAACGGCGGCGCGACCCTTTCAGGGCGGTTCGCCATGGACGCGAAGTTTTCTAAGGACGCCCAGACGCGTAACTCCAGCCTCCAGCGTGACCTACTGACCGGTACGATCACCGCCACGGTCACCGATCGGGATGACAGTGGAAACCTCATGCTTGCGGGTTCGCGGTCCCTGAATGTCAACGGCGAGACCCACGTGATGAAGGTGACCGGGGTCGTGCGGCCGGTAGATGTCCGCACCAACAACTCTGTGCTGTCCTTCAACATTGCCAACGCCAACATCGAGTACCGCAAGCAGGGTGGCCTGACCAAGGGACTCTTCAAACCCGGCAAGATTGCCCGGTTTGGCGCGATGATGCTTCTCGGAGGCGCTGTCGCCTTCGCCATGCAGTAGAGCAGACACACCGAGATGCAGACACCCATGAAACGCAGTTTCCTCTTCGCACTTGCGCTCCTAATCCTTGTCCCCTTCGCGGACACAGCTACCGCGCAGAATGCCTCCAGTCGCTTGAAGGAGTTGGTTATGCTCGAGGGAGCAGGCCATCGTCAACTAATCGGCTACGGACTCATCACGGGTCTCGACCGGACAGGAGACCGGGTACGCGGAAGAAGGGGCTCGCCTTACACCACGCAGTCGATTGCCAACATGCTGGAGCGATTGGGTATTCCGGTGGATCCAGAGATCATCAATTCCCGCAATACGGCGGCGGTGATGGTCACTGCTACGCTGGATCCGTTCAACGGAGTCGGAAGCACCATTGATGTCACGGTGTCCTCCCTCGGAGACGCGCGATCACTCTCAGGAGGCCTCCTCCTAATGACTCCCCTTCTCGACCCGGACTCCGGGGAGCGCTACGCGACCGCCCAGGGCGCCGTCTCGACGGGCTCGGTTCTGGCCTCCTCGCTGGGGTCGTCCGTGCAGGTCAACCATACCAATACCGGCCGAATCCCGAATGGCGGCATTGTCCAGCTTGCCGAGCCACTCGTCGTCGATGAGTCCGCAGGCATCGGCCTGGTGCTGAAGCGGCCTGACTTTACCAATGCCGTCCGAATTGCGGACGCCATCAACGCGCAGTTCCCGGACGCCGCCTCGGTAGAGCACGCCGGGATGATCCGGGTAAACCGACCCACGGACGTAGCCAGTCCATCTCTGCTTATCGCCAATCTCGAGGGCATTCGTGTCGAAGTAGATATTCCAGCCCGCGTGGTCATCAACGAGCGTACCGGCACCATTGTGGCCGGCGGCAACGTGGTGATCAGCGAGGTCATGGTCACCTACGGCAGCATTGTCATCGCTACGCAAAACGACCCGTTCGTTTCGCAGCCCGGACCGTTTTCCCAGGGGGATACCATAGCCGGCGCCGCTGGCGCAGCCCAGATTGACCAGGAGGGCACGCGCTCAGTCGTTCTGGCCCCAAATACCGACGTAACCCAATTGGCGGCAGCCCTGAATGAACTGGGCCTGACCGCGCGAGACGTCATAGCCATCTTCCAGGCCATAGATCGTGCCGGTGCCCTGCTAGGTGAACTTCAGATACTCTGATGCGAGTCGACTCTGCACATATCGCAAGCGTAGCCCCGACCCTGCCGGAGGGCACTGCCGGTCCCGGCGGCCCTCAAGTCCCAAAGGACCCGGCCGCGGCGGCCCGCCAGTTTGAGGAAGTCCTTGTTCGCGAGTTCGTCCGAAACATGACCAAGGATCTCTTCACGGGCGGCCTGGGAGGAAAAGACAGCCCAGGCTGGGTCAAGGCCCAGGGCAGCGCTCAATCTGATGCCCTGACCGATGCGGTGACCAAGCACTTGGTGGATTCCGGGACACTGGGAATCAAGGACATGCTCATGCGCAAGTGGGGCGAGGCTTCGGACGGAGGCGCAGCGGAAATGGATCGGGTTTTCGAGCTCAAACAGAAGCAGGCCATTCCCGTGGACCAATTCATGCAGTTCCCGCTCCAGACCTCCGGACACAAGACAGGCATTGACCTATGATTCCGTCGTCCAAACTGATAATGCTCGCCCTTCGGCTGGCGGAGACCCTCGATGTTGAGGCTTCCGCACTGGAGCAGGTGCGCGTCTCGCTGACTGGCATGCTAGCCGCAGTTCGGTCAGCTGATCCGGACGCCCTTCAGTTTGAAGCCGGCAACCTTCAGGAGCGCGCCCACAACGCCGCCGAGTTTCGCGCCGCCCACACGAGGCAGATCGAACTCTTCTTCCGTGTCGTCGGCACCAACGGGGCGACCATCGACGAGCTTCTCGACGTCCTAGCCAGCAGTCCAGAGAGCTTAGAAGTTTGTGCCTCTGTGAAAGCACACCGTCAGCGCATCCGTGACATCGCCGCAGATTCCGGGCGTCTCGTGGCGGCCACGGACTACGCGCTGCGATGCGCCGGACAAATCAACCACGAACTGATCATGATGCTTCACAGCGTCATGCAACCGGATGGCGGCCGCGTCTATACGGCCAGAGGCGGCACAAAGGCCCCCAACAACCGCAGATCTATGATTGACCGGGTCGGATAATGGGTATCAGCCTACTTCTAGATATTTCCCGACAGTCGTTTCGGGCTCTGGACGCCGCGATGAACGTGGCCAGCCAGAACGTGGCCAATGCCGAAACCGAGGGGTACCATCGGCGCCGACTCGGATTGAACGCGATTGAGATGAGTCCGCGAGGCATTCTCGGCTCGGGCCAGACTGGGCCGTCTGCCGGTGGCGTCGGCATCGGGTCCTACGAGCGGCTCCGAGACTCCATGATGGACCATGCCCGTTGGGAGGCCCGAGGTGGTCTCAATTATGCCAGCGAGCAGGAGCGCGTCATGTCGACGGTAGAGTCACTCTTTCCAAGTGGCGACGGCTCTTTATCACACAGCATCGAAAACTTCTGGAACGGATGGGCGGACTTATCCGACCACCCTACAGACAATGGTGTCCGACTCGCCCTTCTTGGCCGTGCCGAATCCATGGCGGCGCGTATGCATACGCTGGATAACGGTCTTGACCGAATGCAGACCGAGACCAAACTTGCGCTCGGCGACCGGGTGGACGAGGCAAATTTACTCATCGACCGGGTCGCATCACTGAACGTGTCCATCGCGCATGCCCGGAGATCAGGCAATCCTGATATGGGGTCCGAGGACGCAGTAGGGCTCGCCCTCGAGCGGCTTTCGGAGCTCGTTCCAGCACGATTTGAAGCTCAGGACGACGGATCCACCAGCGTCTACATTGGCGGAATGCGGGTCGTTCAGCTTGCACAGAGCATTCCCCTGAACCTGGACACCTCCGGAGCGAATCCATCACTTACCATTGGCGATACCGGAATCGGCTTTCCCTCGGGTACGGACGGCGGCGTAATTGGCGCCCTCCTCGGGCCTTCTTTGGCTGGCATTGAGGAAGCGCGGGACCAGCTGAACCTACTGGCCGAGTCCATCGTCACCGAAGTGAATGCCGTGCATTCCGCGGGCTATGGGTCAGACGGCGGCACGGGTCGCAACTTCTTCGACACCACCGGACTTTCTGCAGGGACGATTGCGGTGTCCTCCGACGTGGCAGACTCGCCAACGGCTGTTGCAGCTGGTTCCAGCGGCACCGCAACCGGGGACAACAGCGTCGCCCTCGACATACACGACATCCGCTTCGCCCAGGTCCTTGCAGGCGGAACCCAGACCGCTTCCGACTACGCTGTGGACATCGCCACTGGTGTCGGTGCTTCTGTGGCCGCGGCCCGGGCCCGCGCAGTCGGTTCGGAGTCTACCGTTGCCGGGTTGGACGCTCTGGCAAAAGGTGTGTCGTCGGTCTCCATCGACGATGAAATGGTCAGTCTCATCCAACTTCAGCAAGCCTACGCCGCTTCTGCCCGGCTGCTGAAGATCGCGGACGACATGTTCATGTCACTTCTCTCCATCTGACACTGATGCCGAATCCCATTCCATCCAGTCGCCAGCTTAGCCAGACCCGAAGTCTGGTAAACCGCTCCTTGCATTTCAGATATGCAGAACAGGCCAGGCTGAACGAGGAGTTGGCGACCGGCCTCAAGGTTCGAAGGAGCAGTGACGACCCGACCGCCTACGGCATCGCCCGTCGGCTCGATACGGTTATCAACCGCTACGACCAGTACCAGCGGTCGATTGACTCGGCCACCGCATGGGCCTCGAGTTCCCAAGACACGTTGGATGACGTGGCCACTCTCATGACTACGGCCTATGAAGAGGCTATTCGCGGCGCGAATGACACTGTGGGGACCGAAGGTCGCTCTATGATTGCTGATCGTGTGGATGGCGTGCTCGAACAGATCGTGGCCCAACTGAACACCAAAGGCGCGGACGGATTCCTGTTTGGGGGGACTAACACCACCACGAAGCCTTTCCTGATGGACAATGCGACAGGCGCAGACGGTGCTGGCGTTTCCTACTACGGGAACGCCACTGAAGTCCAGCGCAACGTCGGCGAGGAAATGCGCATGTCCGTTGGTGTGACCGGCTCTCGATTTACAACAGCCGGCGTGACGGAATCCATCGGTGCACTTCGCGATGCGCTGAACGCGGATGACACGGCTGCCATTGAAACTGCCCTGGCCGATGTCATAACTGGGCGGGACTTCGTCATTGACCTCACCGCGGAAGTCGGTGTAAAGGCCGATCGACTCTCCGACATGTCCAGCCAATTCGCCGAATTGCAAATCCGGAATGAAGCCCATCGCTCGGGTGTTCAGGATGCCGATCTGGCAAAGACCATCAGCAATATTCAGCGGAGTCAAACAGGCCTCCAGGCGGCGATGCAGGCTGTAGCCTCGCTCTACCAGAACTCCATTCTCAACTACTTGCGCTAAACCCGGACGTCAAACGCCATGCTTAGGAAGATCAACACCCCGCGCTATGAGGCCTACCTGGCCGCATACCGCATGCCTCAGATCGAGTTTACTGACAGGACAGACCTTCCGTCGTCCCTTCGCCCGATCTGGACGGCCCTTCAAGCCGACGCGACCGATGCGGCCATGAGGAATGCCGAGACCGCACTTTCAGCCAACCGCCTGTTCTCAGCCGAGGAAAAAGCAGGTTTGCTTGTTGGACTGGCCGCCGCGCAGATCCGTGCCGGCGCCACGGAGGACGGATGGGAAAATGCACGCCGATCACTTGATCTGTTCCCGGACCAGGTGGCTGCGAAACAGATTCAGGCCACGATCAACGCCTCCCGGCGCCAGTACGAGACAGCGTACAATCAAGTAGAGAGCCTGAAGGCCTCCACCCGCCCAGCTTCGTGGGACATCACCATCAACGAACAGGAGCGTCAGCTTTCGCTGGCTTCGTTTTCCTGGTTGTGCGGGCAGTGGGATCAGGTGGCGAACCACGTTACACTTGCCTACCCCAAAGGTCTGCTTAGCATGCCGGATGAGATCCAGGAAGACTGGTTCCGGCTGGCGCACTATCGCGGTGAAGCTGACGAAGCTGCGCGCGCTGCCGCTATCCTGATCACACGTCGCCCTGTAGATCTTGCTGACGAGATGCTCCAGACTATTGTCCAGAGTGGTTGGCACTCCCAGGCCCTTCCCCTCTACAAGGATGCGTTTGGACGCGCCCCGACCAGTGAACTGCTCCGCCGGAGGCTTGTCGCTCTCTGCATCAAGGCCGGTCAACTTGACGAAGCCCGTCGCCTTACAGCGCCGGGTGCACTCCGCACCGCTGCATAGCGCCAAGCGTGTAAACCGACAGTATCGTGAGCCGTCTAGGATCCTTTTAAAACGCGTCCGGCCGTCGTCGGACGGCAGCGAGTCTCCGACTCGTCTGCCCTCCCCTGCCGCATACCCTCTTCGAGGCCATGCGACTTGTAGACAGTCCCAGTTTGGCCGCCCAGACACGGGTGGCGGAAATGGCCAAGAAGGACCCGCTCGTCGCGGTTAGGCTTCTCAAACTCGTCAATTCGGCCTATTACGGCTTCGCTAGCGAAGTCAGAGACATTGACAGGGCTGTTCGCCTCCTAGGTCCACCGTCTTCTGTTGCTGGTATTGTTCTGGGGATGAGCATGGTCCAGATGCAGGCCACGATGGAAGGTCCAGCTGGCCCTCTCTATACCCGCCTAATCCGGCACTCGCTCGCTACCGCCTATCTGGCGCAGTGGCTTGAAACTGAGCTGGAAGTTGAAGGTGGGAAGCGCGGTGCGTTCTCGATTGGCTTGCTGCATGATTTCGGCAAGATTGCCTTCGTCTTCAGCTACCCGGAGGACGCCAAGAAATTGTACGACAGTCCGGAGCCCAGGTCCGACGAGCAATGGTCGGCCGCCGAGCGTGAACTCTTTGGATGCAGTCACCAGGCTGCTGGCCATCGTCTCGCAGAAGGTCTGGACCTGCCGCCAGAGGTGGTTGGCCATCTTTCCGGCCAGACCGCATCGTCCGTGTCCGACATCGTCATCGCCTCAGAGGCGGCCGCCAGGGCATTCGGGTTCTCATTCAATGAGCCCATTGACTGGGAGTCGGCCCGTTCGCTTGAAGTGTGGGACCGATTGGTAGCCGCGTTTCCCCATCGCGCCGGAGAGCGGGACGAGCTTCTAGGGAACGTGTTAAACCGCCGCTCGGTGGTTGAGCGAAATGTGTTTCAGCTCCTGCGCCGAAAGACCGATCGACTGCCCGTCCCTATCGAACGCAACCCGGCCCCGCGGTCAGGTTCACGGCCAGCGGCCTGACACTCCTTTGCAACCGAGGCCTGGCCCATGAGGCCTGATAGCCTTTGACCCGGACCGAGGAATCGGCCGGGTTTTTCATTTTTAGCCCTTTTGGGGCCGGATCTCAGCGCACGAGCACCTCATCTGGTGTTCGCGCATTTTTTTTGGCCTCTGAGCTTTAGTGCCCCCCAACCACGCCGATAAATGCCATTGTAACAGTCAAGCCAGACCGTTCTAAAACCAACCGCCAGGTAAACACCATGAGCGCATTCGGAGATCTCTCCCGCATCAATACAAACCTGCAGAGTATGGAAGCTCTGCGGTCGCTACAAGGCAGCAACGCAGAGCTCGGCATGCGCCAGCTCAGACTTGCTACCGGTAGCAAAATAAACCGCGCTGAAGATGATTCAGCCGGATACTCAATCGCGACCAAGCTCCAGGCAAAAGTGCGTGGACAGGCCCAGGCCCTCGCCAATGTGGGAGATGCCAAGAGCCTCTTGACCATCTCCGAGGGCAGCCTCTCCAGCGTGATGGAAATCCTTCAGACCATGAAGGAGAAGACCGTCCAGGCGGCCAATGACACGATGGGCTCCACGGAGCGCACCGCGATTGACAACCAACTTACCGCCCTCTCCGCCGAGGTAACGGACATACTTGGTGATACCAAGTTCAATTCGACATCCCTGTTTACGAGTACGTCGTTCAGCTTCCATGTGAATGCTGAAGCCGCCGACTCCTTCTCAGTGTCAATTGGTACGCTCTCTGTAGCGGCTATGTCCATTGCCTCAGCTGATATCACCGTGTCTACTGCTGCTCTCGCAACGGCCCTTCTCGGTTCGATCGATGCAGCGATCACGACGATCTCGGACAAGATGGGCACGATTGGCGATAGCCAGAAGCGACTGACGTTCAAACAGGACGCGCTAGGCATAGCCATGAACAACAACGAGGCGGCACGTAGCCGAATCGCTGACGCAGACTTCGCTAAGGAGCAGATGGAGATCGTCAAGTTGCAGATCCTGCAGCAGACGGGAACCGCCGCAGTGGCCCAGGCCAACTCGGCACCTCAGGGTGTCCTGCAGCTCCTTGGATAACCGGAGGAAGGTCCGCCTCGGTGGACTGGATTCATTCAAGCAAAAGACAGATAACGAGAACAGGTTAGGCTAACGCCGCCGCCGGCCTCCCCTTGGCCGAGTACTCGTTCCTTAGACTAATCCCAGGAGGGAATCAAAATGGCTCTCGGAGACCTCACCCGAATCGGCACCAATCTGCAGTCCATGAATGCGCTGAAGTCGCTTCAGGGCAACAACGCAGAACTTGGCATGCGCCAACTCAGACTTGCAACGGGTAGCAAGATCAATCGCGCTGAGGATGACTCGGCCGGTTACTCAATCGCATCCAAACTTCAGTCCAAGGTTCGTGGGCAGGCTCAGGCACTCTCCAATGTGGGAGACGCCAAAAGCCTGCTTACAATCTCGGAAGGCAGCCTCAACTCGGTCATGGAGATTCTCCAGACCATGAAGGAGAAGACTGTCCAGGCGGCGAATGACACCATGGGCTCGACAGAGCGAACGGCAATCGACAATCAGCTCGATGCCCTCTCTAACGAGATCACGGACATTCTCGGCGACTCGAAGTTCAACAGCACCGCGCTCTTTACGTCTTCGGCGTTCAGTTTCCAGGTCGGAGAATCGTCTTCGGACAGCTTCGGTGTAACTGTGGGCACCATGTCGGTCGGACAGCTTTCTGTAGCAACGGGCGATATCAATGTTAGCTCTGCGGCAAATGCCACAGGACTCTTGAGCTCGATCGATGCGGCTATCACTACGATCTCCAATAAAATGGGATCAATCGGTGACAGTCAGAAGCGACTGACCTTTAAGCAGGATGCACTCGGCATCTCCATGAACAACAACGAAGCAGCTCGGAGTCGTATCGCGGACGCCGATTTTGCTAAGGAGCAAATGGAGATTGTCAAGCTGCAGATCCTGCAGCAGACTGGAACGGCAGCAGTGGCCCAGGCCAACTCAGCCCCCCAGTCCGTGCTTAGCCTCTTCTAAGGCTAGCACAAACCAAATACCCACACGGAACGGTTCTGGCACGAATTCCGTGGGTACTGCTGGGTGGATGGCGGTCCACCCGCAACGAAAACGGCCTCTCCTTTATTGGGGAGGCCGTTTCTCGTTTAGGTCAATTTTGATATGCCAGAGGGCAGCTCGAAAACGGCCGGCCCGGCCTTATGCCACGGCCCGCTGGTTCTGGACCAAGCCGAGCTTGAGGGACTCGATGACCTCCGATGCCTCCTCGGCCGAAAACTGATCCTTGTTTTGGAGTCGCGTGAAAGCCTCTCCGTGGCGATGCAGACCCGCCGAAGTACAAAGCCGGGCGAGGTTGTGCATCAGCGCAGAGCCACTTAGGACGAAACGCCCAGTCTGTTTGCCGCCCGACATGGACAGCGCCTCAAGCAGCATGAGCAGTCCATCCGTGAACTGGTGAGCCTGCAGCAGCGCGAGTCCAGTTATCTGATACCCCACCGGTTCGGTTCGATCCAGATCCAGCATGGCGTTGCAATGAAAGAGGGAGCGCCCTGGGATGTTCAGTTTGAGGGCAGACTGAGCCGCCAGGAGATGCGTGTAATACGCGTTGCCTTTCTCGAGTTTGTCGTACTCGAGCGAACCATAGAGATCGAGCACCTTGGCGTGGTCCTCAAGGACGTAGTGCACAACGCCCAGCTGGTATCCGTAGTAGGCCCGATGCCGGTCAGAATCGGCATTGCTATACTCGTCTTCTAGCAGATGCAGGCGGACGTTGTACTTCGTCTTCATCTTTGAAGCTGAGTGCGAGTAGCCTGTATGGACAATTTCGGCGTCTACCGTGACCACGCCGTGTCCCGTGCGCTTGGCGTAAGCCGTCAGCCCGCGATGGTGCTGGTTGTGGACCTTCCCTTCATACCGGATCTCAGGGTCGTTCCGGTAGATGCGTTCCTGCCACATCCTATCGGCCGCGATGAGCTGCCCCTCCGGAAGCACGTTTCTCACGGGAATTCGGACGCAGGCTACGTTCCCTGCCAGCGCCTTCTGGATGCGCCGCCAATGCAATGGATCCGGGAGGAACTCATCGCCATCCAGGATCATGATGAAGTCCTCCGTGGCGAATTGGAGACTGTAGTTTCGAGCTTCTGAAAAGGAGCCCGGCCACTCTATTTCCTTGATGACGTCGGCATAGCGACTTGCAATCTCTAGCGTGTTGTCCGTTGACCCGGTGTCGACCACCACAATCTGATCAACGTGCGGCCGGGCCAAACTCAGGCATTTCTCCAATCCCTCTGATTCGTCCTTGACGATCATGCAGAGGGAAATGGTGTGCGTCCCTTTACGGCGCTTCAACTTTCGAGTCGCGTTGCTCATGGGGTGACCTCCTGGTCGAGTCGAACGACCTACTGGTCGGTGAACTGGCCGTCCTTGCGAACCAGTTTGAGTGGTGAGGCTGGCTCCGTCTTCTCCCCATCCGTAGGCCAGACCTGGAGCGGTTGCACATGTCCATCCTCGTCAAACATAGCTTTGTCGGAGAGTGTGGGCGTGAGATCGTGCATCCACTCGGTAGTGTCCTTGCGGTCATCACCGGTGGCGGGAAGGGGGCTGATACGAGCTGTCTGGGCCATCTAACTGGGGCGTGTATTTTTTCTGCACTGCCCCCTCCTGCCGGAAACATGCCAAAACGCCTAGACCGGCGCGATGTACACGAAAACAGCCTAAACGCTTTAGTATGAAGTGTTTTGGGCCGATACCCCACCGTTGTTCCATTTCCCCTTCGCCGAAAGTCCCTTCCGATTCAGGAAGTTCTTTCCGGCCCAGGCTCAGGCTCAGGCCCAGGCTAAACCGGCCCGCCGGCTACTGAGGAAGAAGAAACTACGACTGAGTTTGAGGCACCCCTCGCGTTAAGCGTTCTAGTTATGGGTCGATACTTGAGTTGTCGAGGTTCGAAGGACGGGCAGGTTGTCGACAGACGAGGAAGAGCTTTCCTCTCTGGATTAGGCAGGATGCTCTCCAGCGAGCCTACGCGGGCCTAAAGCAGGTCGGCACGACAGTTGAGTCACCGTATTACCCGCTACTACGCCCAAACCGTCCATGGCCGCCAGAAACCGCTTCAACTCGTACCAGACGCAGGCTGTGATGTCCGCATCGCCGGAGCAGCTCGTGATCAAGCTATATGATCTCGGTATCGCGTCTTGCCACCGCGAGGACCGCCATAAACTGCGCGCCGTCGTCAAGGAATTGATGGGCTCTCTGGATCTGGAAGACGGCGGCGAGATTGCCGGCCGTCTCTATTCCCTCTATGTCTTCTGCATGGATCAGTCCAGTTCAGGAGACCTTGAAGTCATTAGCGACCTTCTCGGCGGCCTCAGAGAGGCCTTCCGAGGAGTAGCAGAAAAGGCCACTCGAGCCGCCTGAAGAGATGCTGAGTTCGATTAACAGGCAGTTGATGGCCAACAATCCGTATGAGCAGCTCCTGACTCAGATCGTACAGATTGAAAGCCAGCCCCGTCAGGCTCTAGAGCAGCGCATGAGCATGACGCAGCGCCGGTCGGACATCCTTGGCGACATGGACAGCTCGGTTTCGTCCCTCCATTCGTTGATGGAGACGTTCAACGACACCATCAGCAGCCCGCTCGACGGCCGCGCCGCGACAGTCTCCGACGATTCCTATTTCGGAGCTACGGCTGCCGAAGGAGCCGTTTCGGGAAGTCACACCATGAAGGTGGAGCGTCTGGCCTCGACCGATACTCGACTCAGCAAGCAGTACACCAGTGCCGACGGTGACCTCCGTTCCTACTTCGATACCAACGGATCGCAGACGTTCTCGATCAACGTTTCCGCTCCCACAGAGGCGGACGAAGACAACCGCGAGGACATCAGTGTCACGGTTGATCCTGACGTAGCACTGACGACCAACGAAGACATTCTCCAGTACATCTCGACAACCATCAACGAGGCGATGAACGCCGCGGTGGAAGCCGAGACTATCGCTTCTGATGAAAAGGCCGTCGGGTCGATGGTTAACGAGACTACCGACACAGCCAGGTTTACTCTTCG
>JBLFXH010000079.1:0-13258 GCA_047611125.1 Rhodothermales bacterium | reverse complement strand
ACAGGCCCCCTTCTCTTTCAGCACCCTAGCGTTACCCAACATGGCCAAGCCCAAAGGAACGATTGCCATTCTTACCGGAGGCGGAGACGTCCCGGGTCTCAATCCGGCCATTCGTGCGGTCACGGTCCGGGCCATCCGGGAGGGATATCGAGTCATTGGCCTCCGTCGGGGGTGGGCAGGCGTTGTTGATATGGTCCGCGATAAGGAGGCAGACAACTCGGCCAACTTCATCGAGCTCACCGAGAATGTGGTGAATCGAGCTGGTCGAACGGGCGGTACGTTTCTGCATTCCTCCCGGACCAGACCCAGCCACCTGCCAAAGGCGCGAGTGCCGGCCCACCTCACAGGCTACGACGACGAGATCAACGACTTGACGCCGGAGGTCCTGAAGAACCTGGACTGGCTCGGCATTGACTACCTGATTCCGATTGGTGGCGATGACACCCTGAGCTACGGCCATCGCCTGCATAAGGAGGGAATGAAAGTGGTCGCCATTCCAAAGACCATGGATAACGACGTCCCCGGCACCGATTACTGCATCGGATTCGGCACCTGTATTACAAGGACCATCGAACTCGCCCATGCCCTTCGGACATCAGCAGGCTCCCACGAGCGTTACTTGGTGATCGAAGTGTTCGGGCGTTATGCGGGATACACAGCGCTTCTCCCGACCATGGCCGGTGCGGCAGACCGTTGCGTGATCCCTGAACACCCGGTTGACATGGAGCAGCTTGCCGAGCTCTTGACAATCGACCGGAATAGCCATCCGAGCAAGTATGCGGTCGTTCTGGTTTCCGAGGGGGCCACGCTGGCGCACCACGACGGGATGTCGTTCGAGGGCGAGGAAGCCGACCAGTACGGCCACAAGAAACTCGGCGGGATCGGCGACAAGGTGGCCAGCGAGTTGAAGCGGCTATCGCCCCAATTCAATAAAGGGCAGCGCATCAACGTGGTCAGTCAGCGCCTGGGTTACCTGGTTCGCAGCGGCGATCCGGACGCCCTGGATTCGATTGTGCCCATGGCATTCGGAAATCTGGCGCTAGACCTCATCCTGTCCAATACCGCGGGTCGGCTGGTGAGTGTCAGAAACGGCACCTACGACAACGTGCCCATCGAGGTGGTGACCGGCACCAAGAAGGTGGTGGACGTCGCTAAGTACTACAGCACCGAGCGACTCCGTCCCCAGTACAAGTCCTTCAACCGCCGCCCCGTCTTCATTATGACGAGCGACATTTAGATCGCGCCGCTCTCCGCGCTGCCGCCCATTCGGCGAACCGCCAGCGTGGCCAATCCGACCAGGATCATCAGAAGCACCGAGTAGGCCGCGGCTGCGCCAAAGTCATACAGGCGCAGCTGCGCCAGTATCTCGACGGAGATGGGACGGTTGTCGAAGTTGTACAGGAGGATGGACGAGACAAACTCGCCAAGGGCCGCTACAAAGGTTAGGAGCGTCCCGGCTAGAATAGAAGGTGCGAGAATCGGCAACATGACCCGCCAGAACGTGGTGCTAGCCCCAGCTCCCAGATCAAGGGATGCTTCGGAGAGCTTAGGGTCGTACGACTCCAAGGCCGACACCGTCGCGCGAACCACGAGCGGGATGTTTCGGATGAAATAGGCCAGCGGAAGCAGCCAGAAACTGCCGACCAGCACCTGCCCGAAGCCCGCCACCGTCGGCTCGTTGAAGGTGACAATCAGGTTGATGGCGATGACTGTCCCGGGGATGGCAAACGGCAGCATGGCAATCGTTCGAAAAGCCGCCCGACCACGGATGGCACCGTGCGTGATGAGGAGCGCAGCCGCAACCCCAAACACCACGTTTGCCGCCGTCGCCATTGTGGCCATCACGAGGCTGTTTCGAATTGGTTCGAACACATCGGCCTGCGAGAACAGCGACCCGTAGTTGGCAAGGGTGTAGGCCTGCGGCAGAACCTGATAGGTCCAGCTTCCCTCCTGAACAAACGAGATCAGAACGATCACGGCGATTGGTAGCAGCAGTACGACAAGGAGCGTCAATCCAACCACGCCCACGATGCTACGCGCCCAGCCCGAGGTGAGTGGAATTGGCGGAGCTCCGGCGCCCTTGGAGGCTGAAGAACCGGTCCGGGCCTTCCGATCCATTTCGATCATCGCCAGGAACGCCAGGCAGATGAGGGTCAACAGACTTGCGATGGCCGCTGACATGGCCAAGTTGCCGTTAGTCTTGTAGTTGTATATCTGAAGCGTCAGGAAATTCTCGGTACCCGCGAACAGAAGGGGCGCTGTGAACGACGCCATCGAGATCATAAAGACCAGGAGCGAGGCGCTCACGAGGGCGGGGCGTAGCAAGGGGAGCAGCACGCGGCTGAACGTGGTCCAGCCAGACGCTCCCAGATCGCCCGAGGCTTCAATGACCGAGCGGTCGATGCCCCGGAAAGCGGCCGAGACGAACAGGTAGAAGTAGACGTAAAACGAATAGACGTGCACCAGCCAGACGGCCGGGAGGCCCTCAAACGCAAAGGGGACCTCCTCCAAGCCGAAGATCACCTGCAGGCCGCGCGGGATGATTCCTGATTCGCCGTAGAGAAAGAGGAACGCCAAAACCCCGACCAGAGGAGGCAACGCTAGCGGCAGGGCCGCTATGGCCATCAGTGTTTTGCGGAAGGGGAAGTCGAACCGGTAGAAGCCGTAGGCCATACCCGTACCCAGAACTCCAGCCCCAAGAACGGAGAGGACCGAGATCCAGACCGAGTTGACCAGCGCGCGGGTATTCGCGTTTCCCCGTCGCGAGAACATGTCCGGCAGGCCATCGGCGGTGAGGCCTTCGGCAAACATCTGGATGCTGGGATAGAGCACGTACGCGCCCAGAATCAAAGCAATCGGGATCGCCAAAATCCACGATCGACGGCGGTCCAGGAGGCCGGCGGTGATCGCGCCGCGCGCCATCGCTACAGGTTTCCCCGCCCTTCCAGGGCTCGAGTTAGCGTAGCCTCATCGGCGAATTCCAGATCGCCTCCAATCGGCAGGCCGCGCGCGATGCGCGACACCTTAACGCCAAACGGGTCGAGAAGCTGGCCCAGGTAGTAGGCCGTCGTGTCCCCCTCAACATTGGGGTTCATTGCCAGAATCACCTCGCGAATCGAAACGCGGGGAGCATCCTCCGCGTCTTCCATCGGGTCGCGGTAGCCGTCGTGCACGCGTTGCACCAACTCGCGGACCCGCAGATCTTCCGGTCCGATGCCATCCAACGGCGAGATCACGCCTCCCAACACGTGGTACATGCCGTCAAACTCGTTGGTCCGTTCGATAGCCAGGACGTCATTGGGCTCCTCGACCACACACAGCAGGCTTCGGTCGCGTCGCGGTGCCCTGCAGATGGGGCAGGGGACGGAGTCCGTCACGTTGTAGCAGACGGTACAGGTGGTGACGTTGTCCTTGACGGCCACGAGCGCCTCAGCAATTCCCACGACGTCTTCGCGGGACATCTTCAGGATGTACGCCGTCAGTCGTCGTGCTGTCTTACGCCCGATGGTCGGGAGCTTGGCGAACTGTTCAACCAGCGCCTCGACAGATTCTGAGGTGAACTGCACCGGGCTCTAGATCCCCAGTCCGGAGAGGTCCATTCCCGGTGGCAGGAAAGAGCCCGCGGCCTGTGACATCTGATCCTTCGCCAGCCCAGCAGCCTCTTCAAGCGCTTTGTTGACACCGGCGATCAGCAGGTCTTCGAGCATCTCGGGATCGGCCGGGTCGATTACCTGGGGCTCGACCTTGATTGCTGTAATGCGCTGCTGGCCGTTGGCGGTGACCGTGACCATGCCGCCGCCAGCTTCGGCTGTGACTGTAACCGCAGCGAGGGCCTCTTGAGCCTCAGCCATCTTGCGCTGCATGTCCATCATCTTGCCGAACATGTCGGCCATATTCGTTCCATCACTCATGATCGATCCAAGCTAATTGAGAGGTTGACCGGGCGGCTACCATACGATTTCCCCGCCAAAGCGCTCCATCAGGAGGCGCATGGCCGGGTAATCTTCACAGATCTTGTTGAGGGCTTGCTGAGGGTCCACATCCATGGAAGCGACGTCGCTTTCCTGACGGATGGTGCCGTTGATCTCGAAGTCTATTTGCTGGACTTCGGGGCGACCAATGCTAGCCAGGCCCTCGACGATTTCGTCGCGTGCTTCCTGCAGGACGCGTGCGTGGAATTCGTCCGGCACCACGAGAGTGACCGTGGACAACTCCCTGATTTCTGCATCGGCATGCGATAGCAGCGCACCGAGGTGGATTCGCGAAGCCGTTACGGCCTCGACCACGGTCTCCCAGTCTTCGATCGAGTCACCGCGGGAGGGCGGCTCCATCACGGCCACCTCGGTATCAGATGCGGCGGAAGCCTGCTGGTCCGGGGCGTTGGGCTTACGGGCTGGCTTGCCCAGTGCAGGCTTGCCGAAAATGTCCGAGGTGCCGAAGCCGGTGGTCGGCGCCGTGAGCGCGGGAGGGGAAAGGCGAGGTGCCGGAGCGGGCACGGACGGCGTTGGGCGCGCGGGAGGAGTTGGAGGGCTGGGTACCGGAAGGTCCTGGGCGGCGGTTTCCTTAACTGGGGCGGCGGGCTTGGTGCCGGCCGGTGGTGGGGTCAGCGGCGGCTCGCTGGCCACGACCGGAGGAGCACTACGCGGTGGAGCGCTCGTGCCGACCGGGGGAGCAGTACGCGGCGGAGCCGTCGCTACGGCCGGGCTTGGCTTTGGCATCGCAGCAGGCTGAGCCTGCCGAGGTGCTGGGACTGGAGCCTGGACTGGAGTCTTCGGTGCCGGATTCGACGCCTCCGCAGCGGCCAATTCTTGAATTTGTGAGAGGGCGGCCCGGAGATCAGACGTGGACGGTAGCGTGGCCATCTTGATCAACGCCAACTCCAGCCGGAGTCGTGGCTGACGAGCGGTCCTCAGGCTGTCTACGGTCCGATCAATCGAGGCCAAGAGCCTGAGGATCTGTGTCTGGGACAGGGATTCGGCCGACTCGGCGTACCGCGCCCGGGTCGCGTCGGAGGCTTCGATCAGGCTGGTGTCCGGCATGGTCTTCGCGACCAGGAGGTTGCGGAGATGCTCGGCGAGACCGTCCAGGAATTCCTGTAGGTCGTACCCGCTACCGACGACGCCGTCTACCAGGGTGATCATCCCGGGCACGTTGGCCGCGGAGACGTGGTCCGTCACCTCAAAGAATAACTCCTCGCTGACTACACCTAGTGCCTCGACCAGTTTGCTCTGCTGGAGTTCGCTCCCACACAGCGAGACCGCCTGATCAAATACGGAAAGGGCATCGCGCAAGGCGCCATCGCCCTTTCGGGCAATCAGCATCAGCGACCCATCGTCTGCCGTGATACCCTCAGATTCACAGATTTCCTGAAGTCGGCTGACGGTTTCCTGGACCGGAATCCGGCGGAAATCGAACCGCTGGCAGCGCGACTGAATGGTTGCCAACACCTTGTGTGGCTCCGTGGTGGCGAAGATGAACAGCGCGTGGGCTGGCGGTTCTTCCAGGGTCTTGAGCAGAGCGTTGAACGCCTGGGTGGTCAGCATGTGGACCTCATCCACGATGTAGACCTTCTTGCGGTTGCCCTGCGGGGGGATGCGGACGGTCTCCCGTAGCTCCCGGATGTCATCCACCTTGTTGTTGGACGCCGCGTCAATCTCGATGATGTTGAGATTGCGGCCTTCCTCGAAGGACCGGCAGGAATCGCACTCACGACACGGCTCGGCGGCTTCCGTGCGCTTGTCAGGATCCGTCGTGCAGTTGATGGCCTTCGCCAGAATCCGTGCGGCCGTGGTTTTGCCGACGCCGCGAGGGCCGGTGAACAGGTACGCGTGTGCCAACCGATCGAGGCGAATCGCGTTCTTTAGCGTCGCCGTGATGTGCTCCTGCGCCACCAACTCTCCAAAGAGCTGTGGACGGTACTTACGGGCGGTGACGAGAAAGCGCTTGTCGGACATCGAGGCTTGGGCTGAGGAGCTAACATAGCCTCGGTGACGGGAGGCAACTACCTCAACCGGGGGGTTATGTGGGGGGTTCCTCTTGGGTCAGTGTGATGCCGGCTCATGTAGACGGAATATCAGTCCCGCCCACCAGCACCATCAGTGCCGTCGCAACCACGCTCTCGACCAGCAGCGCCCGAAACTTGGAGATCTGCCCGCGACTCATGCCGGCCAGCGTAAGCGCCTCCATCTTCCCGAGAGCAGCTCGGGCCCGAATCAGGGTGTCATAGTCGGCCCGATCAATGGCCCCGCTCGCCATGAGGCCAGACCAGCGTGCGATATCGGCACCCGATCCTTCCAGGAAGTCCACGGTGGCAGATCGAAGAGCGTCTCGGAGGTCCCCCCAATTCCGCACAATCCCGGCCGCGACGAGTGCCAGTACCCGCCGGAAGAACTCCCCCAAGTCCCCCTGGTGGTCGTGTGCCGCAGCTATCGCGGCCAATCGATCGGGTAAGTCACTCATCGCGGTGCTCCGGGTTTTCTTTGCTCGTGATCCCGCATCTCGTCAAAGGCCGATCCAATCAGGTCCACGGACTCCACGATGAACGTGGGGCCGAGCGTGTTCTCAGACCGCCACCGCCCAAGGAAGCCGCCGAGCATGTCCGTGCCAAGGAGCAATTCCCATTGTGCCACGGAGGCGGTGTTGCGACTCCGCGTAGACGCGTTGGTGCGGGCCGCGAGCAGATCTGTCTCAAGTTTGCCCACTGCAGAAGCACTGTCGCTGAAGGGCCTTTCCGCGGATTCCATCAGCCTGAGCGTTCTGGACTTGAGCCGCGTGATTTCGCGCTCAGCCGAGAGGCTGTACTGTGGACCGCTGGGCGCACAGGCCGGTACAAAGCCAATCGCAAGAATCAGAAGGCAGCCAGATAGCCGGAGCATCGAACCGATAAGAGTAGTTACTCTATAGAACGAGAAACCCCGGCGGGACACGACACGCTTGAAGAAGATTATTCACGTGGACATGGATGCGTTCTATGCATCGGTTGAGCAGCGGGACAATCCTGAGCTGCGCGGAAAGCCTGTTGCGGTAGGCGGAATGCACCGTGGCGTTGTGGCCGCGGCCTCCTACGAGGCCCGCAAGTACGGCGTTCATTCGGCCCTTCCGTCAAAGACCGCGGCAAGGCGTTGCCCGGATCTGATCTTCGTCAAGCCTCGGTTCGAAGTCTATCGAGAGGCGTCCATCCAGATCCAGGCCATATTCAAGGCCTACTCAGACTTGGTCGAACCGCTGAGTCTGGACGAGGCTTATCTGGATGTGACCGATCCCAAGAAGGGCCCCCCGTCCGCCACCTTGATTGCCCGAGCCATCAAGGACGAGATCAAGGCCACCACGGGACTCACGGCCTCCGCCGGCGTCTCCTACAATAAGTTCTTGGCCAAGGTGGCCTCTGCCGCCGAGAAGCCGGACGGTCTGACCGTTATCACGCCCGAAGCCGCCCCTGCGTTCATCGACAGCCTGAAGATCGGCAAGTTCTTCGGTGTCGGCCCGGTGACTGCGCGGAAGATGAAGGACGCCGGCATTCACACTGGCAAGGACCTAAAGACGTGGGAAGAGGAACAGCTGGTCAAGCGGTTCGGGAAGTCAGGCCGCTACTATTATCGCGCCGCGCACGGCTTGGATGATCGCCCGGTTAGGACCAGTTGGGTGCGCAAGTCGCTCGGCGCAGAGCGGACGTTTCACGAGGACATCTCCGATCCGAATGAGATGATGGACAAGCTTCGCGCAATCGCACGGGCGGTTTCAGAGCGTCTGGGCAAGAAGCCGCTGGCTGGCCGAACCGTCACGCTCAAGATCAAGCACTTCGACTTCACCGTGACCACACGTCAGACTACGCTGCCGGAGCCGGTTTCCTCACCTGAAGGCATCATGGAATTCGCAGAGCGACTGCTCTACTTCGCGCCCGCGCTCCCGAAAAAGCCTGTACGGCTCCTGGGTATCACGATGTCCAACTTTGACGAGGGCTCTGGAGAAGGACGCCAGTTGAGCTTGCCTCTGGAACAAGCCGAACGGCCAGAGGCACTAGCAGCTGGCAAACCGTAGTCGCTGCGGTCCCCGCCCAGGCACGCGCTCTAGCACACCGCGGGCCTCCAGATCGAGCTTGACTGTGGTCACGTACCACGGAATGGATCCGTTAAACCCGTCCCCGAGCCGGCGCTCGACTTCTTCCAGCAGTTCATCGAAGCCGATCGGCTGCTTTGCAGCCACGGAATCATTGATAGCGTTAACCATCTGGTCATATTTGGTCCGCAGGATGTTGACGCCCTGCTTTCCCTGGGGGTGCATGGTCTTGATGCGGTCGTCCATCAGTGCGCCCGGTAGCTGAGTGTCATTTCCTCCCAGCCGTCGGCCGTCTTCATGGCCAAAAAAATGTCCAGTCCTCCGTCGACCTTCCTGATGGTCAGGCCGTCGAAAAAAATGGCATCTTCGGTGACCCGCACAAGCCGGAAGTTGACCGACTCGGTGGGTTGCTCCCAACCCTCGAAATCAGCAGAAAAATGCTTCACACGCATGGTCGGCCGCCCGTCTGCTGTGTCGATTACCATGAACTCCGAGAGGCCAATGCTGTCTCCGTCGATCAACCTGAAGAGGCCGTGCATCTGACCTCCAGCCGGGGCCGTCCAGATCTCGTCCACCACTCCGCCGAACCCTTCGCCCTGCCAGGTCCCCTGCAGCATAGCGAGGGCCTCAATTGGCACGCCCATTCCAGCCGTCGAATCTGACAGAGCCAGCGTATTTGCTGTTTTCGGCGCCTGGGCCGAAACTGAGCCCATCCCTAGGAGACTACCGATCAAAAAGCACGAAAACTGGCGCATGGTCTGAAGGTGTTTTGCCTTTACGTTCGTCCCTATCGACGGATGCGCCGACAGAACGTTTCAGGGCGTCTTCGGTAACGAGAATGTGATCGATGCGCAGGCCGTCCCCCTTAGGGAACGCGAGCCGGCGATAGTCCCACCAGGTGAGAGGGCCCGGAGCGGGCACGTGATGGCGGACCGCATCGTGGAGTCCGAGGCCCAAGAGCCCCTCGTAGGCTTCCCGGACCTTGTGATGGCTGAGCACGCTCTTGGCCCATCGCTCCGGGTAGGCTGCGTCCTCGTCCGTAGGCACGATGTTGTAGTCCCCGCAGAGGGCCAGGGGCTTGCCGGCGGCGATCTCTGCCTTCAGGAAGGTATGGAGTCGTTCCAGCCACGCGAGTTTGTACGGGTACTTCTCCTCGTCGTCGACCGACTTGCCGTTGGGCACATAGATGTCCACCACTCGAATTCCAGCCACATCGGCCGCGATGAGCCGAGCCTGAGTGTCTTGGTCATCGCCCGGAAGACCTCGATGAACGTTCTCGGCAGGCTCCTTCGAGATGATGGCCACACCGTTGTAAGTCCGTTGTCCGTGGAAGGCTACGTGGTAGCCCGCGGCGCGAATGGCCTCCTCCGGAAAGGTCTCATCATCGACCTTGGTTTCCTGAAGACAGACGATGTCGGGCTGGTGCCGATCCAGGAAAGCAAGCACGCGGTCGTGGCGGGCGCGGATGGAGTTGACGTTCCAGGTGACGAGGGAGAGAGGAGGCATTTCGCAGGGATTGGGTCATCGATGAGCCCCGAACAGCCGTTCTGGAGCGGAAACAAAGGTACGCCGATCCCTATCATCGGGTCGGCACATCACGTTCGATCTTGGCTAAAGAAGCGGTGTGGGTTCAGATTGGAAAGCGCCAGATAGCGCTTTCCAATCTCACGAAGACGCTGGATCCGACGGGTCCAGTGGTCAAGGCTGAGGTGGTCAATTACTACCTGAGCGTCGCGCCGACATTCCTGCGCCACTCGCGCGGACGGCCGCTTTCTCTGGTGCGCTACCCGGACGGAATCGAGGGCGAGCAGTTCTTCCAGAAGGCGCGTCCAGACTGGGCGCCGGAGTGGATTGGGTCGGTTCGATTGGGCGAAAAGTCGCAGGACTACATGGTCAGGGATGCCGTGGCCGATGTGGTGTGGCTGGCGAACCCGGCCTGTCTGGAATTGCGCGTCACGCAGGGCGAATTCCCCACGTTGATCGCCCAGGCCAAATCGTCTTTGATCTGGATCCGCCGCCGGACTTCGGCTATCGCCGAGTGATTGAACTCGCCATTGGCTTGGGCGAGCAGCTGCGCGGTTTCGGCTACCACCCGTTCGTCAAGACGTCCGGACAAAAGGGGCTGCATGTTGTGGTCCCAATCGAGCCGCGATGGAGCATCGATGAGGCCATGGTGGCAGCGAACGAAGTGGCGGCCTCCTTTGTGAAGCGCAACAAGGATGAGACCACACTCAACTGGTCCAAGAAGGCGCGCGAGACGCGTGTCCTGATAGACCTGAATCGAAACCGCGCAGGGCAGACGGCGGTGGCCGCCTACAGCCTCCGAGGCAGGCCGCTAGCAACGGGGATCGCAGTGCGGACGCGTTCTGTAATTTGGGTATCCCCGAGGCCGCTGACGGGGCCTATGACGATGCCGTGGAATGGTTTGCCAAGGCAATGGCGGCATCGCCCGACCACTTCGAGGCGCACTACAATCTGGGCTGCCTGTACCTGGACATCGAGATGTTCTTGCCGGCCAGGGTGCACTTGGCCCTCGCCGCCGCTCAGGACCCGGCCAGTGGAGAGCTCCAGTTCAACCTGGCCGTGGCGCTTGCCGGTGTCGGCCGGTTTGCTGCCTCAGCGTCGGCCCTCAGGCAGTTTCGGAAGCTATCCCCGAATCCCGACCAGGACGAGAGCGCGCGGAAGTTGCTGGGAGAGTTGGAGCGGGCACTACGCGAGCGGGCCTGATCTACGGCGATCATTGACGGCAGCCCTGTTGCGTCACGCCGCCCATTTCGGATATTGGAGCCCAACCAGCCGGATACATAGTGAAGTACATCCTTGCCCTGGATCAGGGTACTACCAGTTCGCGCGCCATTCTGTTTGACCATGCGGGCGGCATCGCCGCAGTGGCACAGAGGGAGTTCGCCCAGCACTTTCCAAAGCCCGGTTGGGTTGAGCATGACCCGACTGAAATCTGGGAGACCCAGCTTGCTGTAGCCCGCGAGGCGCTCGCAACCGCAGATGTCGATGCCGCCTCCATAGCGGCACTGGGTATTACCAACCAACGGGAGACGACCGTTGTCTGGGACCGCCGAACGGGCAAGCCGATTCATCAGGCGATTGTGTGGCAGGACCGCCGTACGGCCGATTTCTGCGCGAGTCTTCGTGAGAAGGGTCATGCGGACATGGTCCGCGAGCGGAGTGGCCTCGTCCTAGATCCCTATTTCTCCGGCACCAAGGTCCGATGGATCCTCAACAACGTGCCGGGCGCCCGCGCTGATGCCGACGCCGGGCACCTGGCGTTCGGGACCATTGACAGTTGGCTCATCTGGAATCTGACGGGCGGAAAGGTTCATGCCACGGATGTGTCGAACGCCTCCCGGACGATGCTTTTCAATATCCACGATGCGGACTGGGACAGCGAGCTGCTCGAGATGCTGGACGTGCCTGCGAGTGTTCTGCCTGAAGTCTGTGCGTCCAGTGGCCGTATTGCCGACACACTGCCCGATCTGTTGGGACAATCAATTCCCATTGCCGGGATAGCGGGCGATCAGCAGGCCGCCCTGTTTGGCCAGGTATGCGTTAAGCCCGGCATGGTGAAGAACACCTACGGGACGGGTTGCTTCATGCTGATGAACACCGGCACGAAGGCCGTCAAGTCAGAAAACAACCTCTTGACTACTGTCGCCTGGAAGATTGGGGACGAGGTTACCTACGCATTGGAAGGCAGCGTATTCATCGGCGGTGCCGTTGTGCAGTGGCTGCGGGACGGCCTTGGAATCATAGAGGAATCCAAGGACGTAGAGGCGCTGGCCATGAGCGTGGATTCGAGCGATGGCGTATTCCTGATTCCGGCTTTTGCGGGTCTCGGTGCGCCGCATTGGGATGCCTATGCGCGCGGCACCATCGTGGGCCTGACGCGGGGATCTACAGCGGCCCACATTGCGCGTGCGGCTTTGGAGAGTATCGCATTCCAAAGTGCGGACCTCGTCCACGCCATGGAGTCCGACTCGGGCATATCACTGAGCGGGATGCGTGTAGACGGCGGGGCATCGGCGAACGATTTGCTGATGCAGTTCCAGTCCCACCTGCTCGGTGTGCCGGTGGTGCGGCCCGAAGTCCTGGAAACCACCGCCCTTGGGGCAGCCTACCTGGCGGGTCTCGCGGTCGGGTATTGGAAGAACGTGGACGAGGTCTCCGCCATGTGGCAGGAGGACAGGGTCTTCGATCCCGACATGTCCGTGCCCGAACGAACCGAGCGGACCCGAAACTGGCGACGAGCTCTCGCCCGCTCCCGAAACTGGATCGAGCCCGAACCTGATTCCTGATCGCCCCTTACACGTCCCCAGGCGCGTGTACTCAGCGGGCCGCAGTTGATCTGAGGCCGCGGCGCGATCGCCACAACCCGTAGAGACTGACAATCAGCCAGAAGATCTCCACGACGGCCGCTGCGAGGTTGAACTCAAACCACAGCGAAACCAGCACTAGCGCGGATCCCACTGCATTCACGACCGAGAACCACGGATTGGCTGCCGAAAGCTTGTCTGCCTGCAGGAGGATGTAGGCCACAACGATGAGCGCGACGCCTACCAATCCGATGAGGTCGAACACCGTCATGTGTTGACGTATCCGGCGGTTGTCAGCGCCGATCTTGCGTCTCCCACTCGGTCCTGGGGGACGAAAACGTAATCAGTGTCATAGCTCCCAAAGGCCAGAATCGGAATTCGGACTTCCGCAAGCACCGCGCTTAGTCTAGCCAGGATCCCGACGGCATCATGGGGCAGTTTGTCGGCGATGCGAAACATGATCCACGGTCCAGAGACCTCCGCGGGTGGAGGCGGCTCCGAGTCTTGCGTAATCACGGTCGTCTCGTCGGGCGTCCGCATGATGGTAAAGGCATCGTCGGGTCCAATCGACCCTGCAGAAAGCCGCCAGGCCCAGTACGATTCAGGAAACCACTCCAGTGTCGTGTCAGTCCCCACTAAGATTCCACTCGCTGAAGGCTCAAAGGCTTGCGGGCTCCGGGCTTGCCGTCCTCATTCATTTCGTAGGCAATAAGCTGGTCTCCATTGCGGAAGAAGATGGTGTCTTCCGAATCGAATTGATCGGACTCGCCGAGTACTAGCCCTCCGTGACGGGTGATTTCCCAAGACAAGTCCTCGTCCTCGTCCACGTTGGCCTCTTCGCCAAACGCCACCACTTCAATCCGGGCGATGCCATC
>JBLFXH010000078.1:0-13282 GCA_047611125.1 Rhodothermales bacterium | reverse complement strand
GCGTCGCCGAACGAAAACATGCGGTACTCTTCCTTCATGGCAACCTGGTAGGCCTCCATCGTGAACTCGTAGCCGGCGAAGGCAGCAACCAGCATGACCAGCGTACTGCGGGGCATATGGAAGTTCGTGATGAGCCGCTCAGCAATCCTGAACTCGTACGGCGGATAGATGAACTTGTCCGTCCACCCACGATTCGCCTTGAGCATGTTGGCGGCAGAGAGACTGGATTCGATGGCCCGAACAACGGTGGTGCCCAGGGCTGTGACCGTCTTGGTCTTCGAACCGAGCGCCTCGTTCACCCGCTCCTGGGTGCCGAATGGGATATTGAAGTACTCGGAGTCCATCCGATGCTTCGTGAGATCCTCCACTTCCACCGGGCGAAACGTGCCGAGTCCAACATGAAGGGTAACGGGAGCGATACTGACCCCCTTCTCCATCAGGCTGTTGACAATCGGGGGCGTGAAGTGAAGGCCAGCTGTTGGAGCCGCCACCGCACCGCGTTCTTCTGCGAATACCGTCTGGTAGCGCTCGCGATCTGCCGGCTCTACGTCGCGCTTGATGTACGGCGGAATCGGCGTTTCACCGATTTCGTCAATCTGCCTGTAGAGGTCCTCGATATCTCCTTCGTGCACAAAGCGGATGGTCCGACCACGCGAGGTGGTGTTGTCAATCACTTCGGCCACGAGGCCGTTCTCGAAGTACAGCTTGTTGCCGATCCGGATCTTGCGAGCCGGATCCACGATCACGTCCCAAAGTCTGTTTTCGGCATTCAGCTCGCGGAGAAGGAAAACTTCAATCCGAGCGCCGGTCTTTTCTTTGTTGCCGAAGAGCCGAGCCGGAAACACTTTGGTGTTGTTGACCACCAGTGCATCGCCTTTCCCGAAGTAGTCGACGATGTCGGTAAACTTCTTGTGCTCAATCGTACCAGCCGCACGGTTTAGTACCATCAAGCGGGACTGATCTCGCGGCTCGATTGGGTACTTCGCAATGAGCTCCCGTGGAAAATCAAAGTCGAAATTCGACAGTTTCATTGCCATAGTTTTTCCTCGGAGAGAGCGTCTTGAGTCCTGAATTGAGGGGGAGAAGATAGTATGGCTCGGCCCCTCGGCCAAAGAAACGGCTTGAACATCTGTCAAAGACGCATTACTATGTCCTGCTGTCCAGAGCCTATGAGATCACCACTATTTCTCAGTACGCTTGTCCTTACGGCACTGTTCGCGGCTGCCGGGTGTGATCACGGGCTAGAACCACCTGAGCGCGCCGCCGACGGCTCCATCATTGGGACAGTCACGTACCGCGGCACCTGGCCCCCGCAGTCCCAATTCCATGACCTGCGGTTCGTAGCTATGCGATTCGTCCCCCAGGACACGCTGGATTTCCTGCAGCTCAACCGGATGGCGATTTCGAGTACGCTTGCCCATGGCGTTACAGTGGACAGCTTCACGATTTCGGCGGTTGCCCCCGGCGTCTTCCTCTACTCCGGCATTGCTCAGCAGCAAACCAGTGAACTCCTCTCCTGGCGGCCCGTTGGCCTATTCGAGGACAACGCCGGCCTGTTTAGCGTCGAGCCCGGCGGCGAAACCAGAATCGACCTGACAGTGGACTTCGAGAACCTGCCCGTCTTTCCGCCGGAGGACCTCTGATGCGGCGGCTACTCTTCCTTGTCTTCCTGGCCGGATTCTCGGCCGCTGGCGTCCAGGCCCAGTCTGCTTCCGTGATGGGCCGCGTCGTAGATGAAGCCGGCGCGCCCCTTCCCGGGGTCAACGTCGTCGTTGCCGGGACAATCCGTGGAAGCGCCACAGACGTCGATGGAGACTACCAGATTCTGGGACTCTCGCCCGGTGCTGTCCGCTTGTCAGCTTCGGCGATTGGCTTTCAGACTTTGGTTCGTGACCTAACTCTGTTCCCGGGAGCCGTGACTGTTGATTTCATCCTCGTGGAGGACGTCCTACAGACAGGCGAGGTGGTGATCACGGCCTCGCGACGTCCGCAGGCACTGCTCGAGACTCCGGCTAGTGTGTCCGTGCTCTCGACGGCCGATCTGGAGGTTCGAAACATTGTCGCCCTCGACGATGCCCTGCGCTACGTGCCCGGCGTTCACGTTCAGGAGAACCAGGTGAACGTCCGCGGCTCGTCTGGCTTCGCGTACAACACGGGCAGCCGGGTACTCCTGCTGCTCGATGGCATGCCACTGTTGACGCCCGACAGTGACGGAATGCCGTTTGACGCGCTTCCCATTGCCCAAATAGAGCGAATCGAGGTCCTCAAGGGACCAGGATCGGCGCTCTATGGCGGCGGGGCTCTCGGAGGGGTCATCAACGTCATCACCCGGGACGCTGGACCGGATCCTAGAACAACGGCATCGGGCTTTGTTGGGGCACACGCCCCCGTTCGCTACCAGGTCTGGCGCGCCGGCTATCCCAAGGGAGGCGAATTCCGGACGTTTGGCGGGTTTTCGATCTCTCACTCACGGAGGTTATCCGATGACTGGGGCGGTTGGGTTAACCTCTCGGTTCGCCGAGACGAGGGCTATCTCAACTTCAGCCGAGCCTCCTTCCTGCAGGCGTTCACCAAGCTGAACTGGACACCCAAATCAGGTAAGCGCGGCGAACTGCTGCTTGGATTCCTGGCCCGGGAAAAGGTCAACTTCCTCTTCTGGAACGGCGCACGGGATGCGCTGAACCCCGGTTCGCTGGCCATCGGCTCTCAGGATTCCACCGGCGATCCGACCGGGACGAACGACATTCTCGCTACCCAGCTCACGGTCCTCCCCTCCTTTTCGAGCTTCGTGGGCGACCACATATTCTATAGTCTTCGGGGGCGCGTCTTCGGATCCGTCTTGCGTCCTCTGGACGCTGAGGGCAACGTGAAGGCGCTGGATAACGGGACGCTCGGAATCCGCTACGGTGGCGAGGCTCAGGTTGACTGGGTCCCCAATGAATCGCGCACCGTCACCTTCGGCGCCTCGGGCGATGCCCTGGTCACTCAGTCCTCGTTCTTCGTTACGGCCGATGGGGACTCGACAGGCGGACAACCCGAGACAGCCCTCTTCGCCCAGTGGGAGGAGAGGCTCGGCTCCGTCTCCGCATCAAGTGGCCTTAGGCTCGACCGGTATGCCATCGACACCGGAACCACGCTTCAGCGACTCAGCCCCAAGGTGGCCGCTTCCCTGATCGTCGGTCCAAGGACTTCCCTCAGGGTCTCCTACGGGCATGGTTTCCGCGCGCCCAGCCTGGCCGAGCGCTTCACCGACAATCAGGACTTCTTCCCCATCGTCCGGAATCTGTCGCTGAAGCCCGAACGCAACATCAGCTTCGAGGCCGGCCTGCGGGACACCAGACTCGTGGCCGCGGGGTGGCAGTTGGAAACAGACCTAGCCGTGTTCGTCAGCGAGTACTACGACCTCATCGAAGCACGCCTAGTCCCCGAGCTGCGCGCGTTTCAGTTCATCAACCTTACTCGGGCGCGCATTGCCGGCAGCGAGGTCTCCCTCGAAGCATCGCGCGGCGGGCATAGTCTACGCCTGGGCTACACCCTGTTGGATGCTCAGGACAAGACCATCGACCAGCCACTGGCCTCGCGCTCCAAGCACCAGTTGACCACGGGTTTCGAAGCGGAAGTTCTTCGATGGGCCACGTTGGGCGCGGACCTCCGTTTGATGAGTGCGCCCGAGAGCGTGGATTCAGATTTCGCGCTCTTCGTCCAAGACGCGGACTTGTTGGTCAGCATGCGTGTTCTGGACCTGCGGGCCACGTTCCGCCGAGGCCCTTTGACGGCGACGCTTCTCCTCAACAACGCGCTGGACTACTACTATCTGGAGCGGCCTGCATTCCTCGCGCCGCCGCGCCATCTGCAGATTAGGGTTCAGGCCACGTTCTAGGGCAAGCCTACCAGCCCTCCGCTTCTCGAAGAGTCGTGGAGGGCGCGAATCAGTGTCAGTGACGGGCCCACCGGGGCATTCGCGGCGTCATCTAGCTTGGCCCACTCGCCTTCGTCATACGCTCTGATAGTGGGGCGGTCCTCCGTCAAAGCCAGTCTAAACCTGCAGTACGCGTTGATCTGGCTGTCCGCGACGTGATGCACCACCTGCCGAACGGGCGCCTCTCCCGTTGTCCCCGGGCCAATCGGGTATCTGGGGTCTGCCATAGCGATCTAGAAAGGCTTGTAGAGGGCGAGGTAGGCGGCGGCGAAGCCAAGCAGGATGGTGGCCAGAAGGAATCCCTTGGCCTTCTCGGGAGCCTTTCGGAGGATGAAGGGTGCGGCGCCCAGCACAAGCCAGATTGCCAGCTTGCCCCAAACCCAGCCCGGCCAAGTACCCATAATACCGAGGCGAGCCAGCATGCCGAACCCGCCCAAAAGGAGCAGGAAAGCGCCGATTCCGTGCAGTGCTCCGTGGAGTTTTTTCCAGCCGCTGTCAGCCGTCGCAGCGTTGATCACCGCGCCGCCCATTGCGGCAAACAGCATCAGAAGACCGAGAATGTGGAGGAGCTTGTAGAATATGAGGGACATGGCTACTTGATGGGTGGTCGTTGCAGATGGAAATCGGTGGCGGTCTGGTAGGCATGGGCCACCGCGAGGGTGACATCGTCCTGATAGAGTCCGCCGATGAAGTTAATGGCATCGGTCCGACGACGCCCGGACTCCGGCGCGTTCTCGATTGGATCCAGTCGATTGGGCACCGTCACCGAGGGATGGCCAGTCAAATTGGTGATACTCAGGCCGTTTCGCCGATGATTGGTGACGATGACGTCGTAGTCCGCCATCACCTCAGAGACAGCGTGCATGAGCCGCGTTCGCTGCCGCTGACCGTTCACGTAGTCGACGGCCGTGATGAATCGAGCCTCGCGGAAGCTGCTAGGCCAAAGCTGCTGGCTGACCATGGAATCCGTCCCGCCGGTTCGCGACAACTCGTCGAAGGCGGCCGCTGTCTCCGCGCCCAGCGCCAGCATCGGGCCGCCGGTCGGGACATCCGGCCAGGCCATGGGCTGTGGGTCGAATCCCAAGGAGCGCAAGACATCAAGCACCGCCCGATCAGATTCGGCTCCTGAAAAATCGCCTTCGAAGGCATCAGCCACGTAGCCAATCCGAACCCGAGAAGGCTTGACGGGGAGCGGCCACGCGAAGTCTGCATCCAGGCTCGATGGATCCCGATCGTCCTGGCCGTGGACCGCGTCGAATACCAGTGCGCAATCGAAAGCGGACCTGCACATCGGGCCGAGCTTGTCCAGACTCCACGACAGCGTCATGGCTCCCGCGCGAGAGATGCGGCCAAATGTCGGACGAAAACCGGATACTGCGTTGCGGGTGGAGGGAGAAACGATAGAACCGAGTGTTTCGGAGCCGATCGCGAAGCCAACCAGTCCTGCTGCGACAGCCGAACCCGGACCAGCCGAAGACCCGCTAGAGCCCTGCTCGATATTCCATGGGTTCAGTGTCTTGCCTCCAAACCAGACGTCTCCCCAGGCCAGTGCTCCGGTTGTCAGCTTGGCAAGCAGAACCGCGCCGGCGGCATCGAGACGCTCGACTACAGACGCGTCGTCATCTATCACCTGATCCTTGAACGGCGTTGCGCCCCAGGTGGTCGGGTACCCACGCACGGAGAGCAAATCTTTCGCACCCCAAGGCACGCCGTGCAGTGGGCCTCGCCAGAGTCCGGCATCCAATTCGGCGTCGGCGGCTCTGGCTTGGGCGAGAGCTCGCTCCTCGGTCAGATTCACCACGCAGTGCAGGACGCTATCGTAGTGCTTGAGCCTCTCCAGGTAGAGCTGCGTCAGTTCGGTCGAGGTTACCTGACGCGAGCGGAGCAGCGAAGCCAGCACGTGGACCGGCTGGAAGGCCAGGTCCTCCAGCGAGGACGGCCTTGTTGCTGGCTGAGGTGTCCACTCAGGATGCGGCTGGGGAGGTCGGGGACGGTCACCGGCAATCTGGGGGTCGAAGCGCTGGGCCGGGATCAGGCTGTTTGGCGATTCGGCTGCGTGCAGGTCCTCGAGAACCTCCAATCGGTCTTCCAGCGGCTCGAGCATGGCTTCGCGTTGCGAAGGCGTGAAGGTCACTCCGGCCACACGCTCGGCCCCCTGGATGTCCTGGACGGAAAGGGCCCGGGGCACTGCAGGGCCCGCGGGCAGCGCGGCGGCTGACTCCGGCGTGGCGGCCCTGCTCACCCCGACGGCAAGAGGCGCAACCGCCCCTGCCACTCCGAGCGTCGCGGCCTTACCCAGGAAAACACGTCTCGAAACCGGCTGATCTTCAGGCATTGCTACTGGGGTGTGCTGGATCGAATCTAATGCTCCGGAGGCAGTCCGCGTATCCTCAATCCACGGAGCCCTATCTGTTCTACGGGCAGGCCGTCTGGAAACGGAATGAAGAAGAGGTCATCGGAATCGCCCGTCACTGACTGGCCTGCCTGTCATCAGTCCATCACCCGCTGGGCGGCGTCAACCACCGCTTGGACCGTGAAGCCAAAGCGCTTGAACAGCTCTGGAGCTGGGGCGGATGCGCCAAATCGATCCATGGCAATGGCTTCTCCGGCAAACCCGAGATACCGATCCCATCCCATCGACACGCCCGCCTCCACGGACACGCGAGCGGTCACCGATGGCGGCAGAACCGAATCACGGTAGGCCTGATCCTGACGCTCAAATTGTTCGTGACACACCATGCTCACCACCCGAGCCGAGATGCCTTTCTCCGCCAACTGCGCGGCGGCGTCTATCGCGAGGTACAGTTCTGAACCGGTACCCATCAGAATCACATCGGGCTGGCCATCGCCATCCTGAACTACGTAGCCGCCTCGGCCGGCCGTCTCGGACGAAGGTCCGGTTGTCCCTTGAAGTTGGCGAAGCGTCTGCCGCGAGAGTGCGAAGACCGACGGTCCGTCCGTCCGATTCAAGGCCATTTCCCAGGCCGCGGCTGTCTCGGCCGCATCGGCTGGACGATAGACATCCATGCCCGGAATACTCCGCAGGGCCATCAGGTGCTCAACCGGCTGGTGGGTCGGACCATCTTCGCCCAGTCCAATCGAGTCGTGGGTGAGCACGTAGATCACGGGTAGGCCCATCAGAGCGCTCAGCCGCATCGACGGACGCATGTAGTCACTGAAGACCAAGAAGGTGGCGCAGTAGGGACGAATGCCGCCATGCAGGGCCATCCCATTGCAGATACCGGCCATTCCGTGCTCTCTCACGCCAAACCGGAAGTACCCTCCACCGGGCTCTTCGCGCTGGTTGTCCAGTCGCCCTGGGATGTCGGTGAGGTTGGAACCGGTAAGGTCAGCTGAGCCGCCCAGCAGCATTTCCAGAGTGGGACCCACGGCGGCCAGCACCTTGCCGCTGGCCTTACGAGAAGCCATGTCGTCACCAACCTCGAAGGTCGGCATATCGCCTTCCCATCCTTCGGGCAGGTCTCCGGCCATCCAAGAGCGGTAGTCGGCGGCGAGTTGCGGGTGGGCCTTAGTGTACTCGGCCATGCGACCATCCCAGTCATGCTGCCGGGCGGAGGCGTCACCGGCCCAATCGGCCAAATGAGTGCGCACCTCGGCAGGCACCTCGAACGGGCCTTCCGTCCAGCCCAACGCTTTTCGCGTTGCGGCGATTTCGTCTGGCCCGAGTGGCGAACCGTGTGATGAGGCGGTGTCCTGTTTGTTCGGGCTGCCGTACCCGATGTGGGTCTTCACAACCAGCAGCGACGGCTTCCCGTGCTCGGCCCGCGCCTCGGCCAAGGCCTCGTCCACCGCCTCTACATTATTGCCGTCAGACACCTCGGCCACGTGCCATCCGTAGGCTTCGAATCGTGCCGCGACATCCTCGGTGAATGACAGATCCGTGCTACCGTCGATGGTAATGCGGTTGGCATCGTAGAGGAAGATCAGCTTGCCCAGTCCCAGATGACCGGCCAGCGAGGCGGCCTCGTGGCTGATCCCTTCCATCAGGTCCCCGTCCGAGACGATGCCGTATGTATGGTGATCAACAATCTCGAGCCCGGGGCGATTGAAGCGCGCCGCCAGATAGCGTTCGGCGATGGCCATGCCGACACCATTGGCAAAGCCCTGACCAAGCGGCCCCGTGGTAGTCTCCACCCCGCGGGTGACAAAGTTTTCCGGGTGCCCGGGAGTCCGGCTTCCCCACTGACGGAATTGTTTTATGTCCTCGATCGAGAGGCCATATCCGAACAGGTGAAGCAAACCGTAGAGCAGCATCGAGCCGTGGCCGGCCGAGAGCACAAAACGATCGCGATCAAGCCAATCCGGATCTGCAGGATTATGCTTCAGATGCCGGCTCCACAACGTATACGCCATGGCCGCGGTGCCCATCGGCATACCGGGATGACCACTATTCGCCTTCTGGACAGCATCCACCGCCAGGAAGCGGAGGCTGTTGATGGTCAGTTCGTCAAGGTCAATGTGGACGGCTTCAGTTTCCATGGAGGTCGGCTGCGTGGAGGACCCGAAGGGTCAGATGGGACATCCCACCAAACTACGCAGACCGATCCGGAGGTTCAGCGAACCTGCCCGATTGTGGAAAAGAGGCTTGAGGCCCCGGTCAGTCGGTCGAACCCGCCGCCTCGATCATCTCCTGCAAACAAGCCACAGTCTTCGCCTCTGACTTGATAAGCCGTCCATTGATCATCACCGTCGGCACGCCGCCCACTCCCAGGTTGCGAATCTGCTCGCGGCGGGAGGCGATCATGGTCCGGTTCAACCCGCGGCTAACCCGCTGAGCGAACACAGTCGAGTCAATTCCCAGCCCGCTAGCCAATCCTGCGAGCTCTGAAATAGACAGACCAGAGGCCTTCTGAGCAGCGAATTGGGCGTCGAGCATCTCGTCAAACTTCCCGTCCTGCGCGGCCACGTACAGGGCCTCGATTTGCGGAAGCGACTGGGGGAATACGATAAACGGAATCATGAAGAACTGCGCCTTCTCTTCGTGCGTCTGCATCACGCGCTTCATAATGGGATGCATGGTCTGGCAATGCGGGCAGTTCGGATCAAAGAACTCCAGCACCTGCACGCCTGACGACGCGTTGCCCGAGAACGGATCTGAGAAGGTCACCAACTGCTCGTAGTTCTCCACGGCCGGGACGGCCGGATCGTACTGACAGGCGCCCATAACGGGAGCCGAGATGGCGGCAGGGCTCGCGGCAGAAGCCCCACCAGAGGCGGCAGGCACAGCAGCGGCATTCACGGCCGGAGTCACGGCAGCCGGCGCGGTGGTTTGAGCAGCCGGCGCTGCCTCAGCAACAGCCAATCGTGAGAAGTAAGCAATGTCTGCGACCGCAATGGTCACGACCAACACAGCCAGTCCGATGTAAAATTTCTTGCCCTTCATGACTTAGGAGTCGGTTGGTTTTCCGAAGAGTTGGTAGCTCACCAGCGCCGTCAGCACGGCGACAATCGCAGCCGAGATCAAGCAGAGCTTGCACCAGGCTCCGATCTGGACGGCCTGCACATAGACCAGGTAGGCGGAATAGCAGAACCCGCCAAACACCATGGCTGCCCTGAGGACTCTGCCTTTGGCAGCCAAGTGCGACCCCATTCCAATGAGAAACGACAGCGCAGCGAGCCCAACATAGAAGAGGAGGCCCCAGACGGCGTTGGACACGCCAAAGAGGGACCCAGCATCTGACTGGATAACGGCTTCGCACTCGACCACCGCCGTCGGTTCGGAGAAACCGAAGCAGCCGCGGTCGAACCCGCGGTCCACCATGAGCCAGAGATGCACAACCACCAGAACACCGACCAGAGCGGTGGCGTAAATCGAGCGGTCCAGCGTGACTTTGTTCATGGTCAAAAAAAGGTGGTGTACCGGGCGTGTATCGGCGTTTTCCAGGCGGTGTCAAGGCCCCGAGAATCGCGCGCCGTTCCTACCCACCGGGCTTGCAAACCGTTCCAGTGGGAGGCAACTTGACCACACTGGCACCCTCCTAGATGCAGCTTCCAGAAGAACTCGGCAATGAACTCATGATGCGCCTGCTACTCGTAGTGGGCGTCGTCATTCTGCTGTTGATCGTGGTTCGCGTGGTGACGCGCATCCTGGAGAGTACCATCCAGGACCCCACGAAATCGTATCTCGCCACGCGGGCGGTCCGACGCGGCGGGGCCGCGCTGGGATTCGTGGTGAGTCTGGTCATCCTTTCGCCAGATTCCAGCGGGCTGGTTACGGTCCTCACCGTTATCGGCGCTGGACTGGCCATTTCGCTTAGAGAGGCCCTCCTCTCCATTGCCGGTTGGTTGAGGCTGGTGACCATGAACGATTACCGAGTGGGCGAGCGCATCGAAGTGGGCGGAGTCCACGGCGATGTTATCGACATCCGGCTCCTGCGGACCACGCTCATGGAAACTCGGGCGTGGGTGGATGCAGACCAGAGTACAGGGCGAATCACACACGTTCCGAACGCCTGGGTCTGGCTGCATACAGTCCACAACTACACCCGCGGCTTCAACTTCATCTGGAACGAACTGCCCCTTACGGTGACGTTTCAGAGCGATTGGCAGGCTGCCCAGAACATCATTCTTGATCTCGCAGACGAGAGCGCGGCCATCGTCGAGAAGCAGGCGGCCGCCGAGATCCATCAAATGTCCCGCGAGTTTCTGATCCACTACGGGATTCTCTCGCCATTTGTGTACGTGAGAGTCTTACCAGACGGCGTCGGGCTGACCCTGCGGTACCTGTGCGAGGTCCGGAAGCGCCGCGGCACAGAGCATGCGCTGACAATTTCGATCCTGGATGCCTTCCAGAAGCACGGCGGCATCCAGTTCGCTCATCCGTCCATAGACATCCGACGCACGGACCCGAATGACCGTTGAAACCCGTCTGGCGCGAACCGCGCTTTCCCATCCATGCTGACCCTGAATGAACTGACCGATATTGTTCGCGTCCACCGCGAAGGAGGAGACGAACGCCTGATCGTCCCGCTGCATCGGCGGGTCAACGCGGATCTGCTTACGCCAGTATCCGCGTATCTGGCTCTGCGCGATGGCGCAGACCACGCCTTCCTCCTGGAGAGCGTGGAAGGAGGCGAGAAGCTTGCCCGCTACTCATTTCTGGGGCGCGACCCCTACCGGGTTATCACCGGAAAGGGGGCGGGGGTAGATGTGCTGGAGACGGCCAGCGGACGGTCCGAGCATCGGAAACAGACCATATTTGATGCACTCCGTGCCGAGACGGCCACGCACAAGGAGGTGCCTATCCCCGGCCTACCGCGACTCACCATGGGCGCTGTAGGCTACGCGTCTTATGACACGGTTCGCCTCATCGAACATCTTCCGGACGCGCCGCCGGACGACCTGCACCTGCCCGACGCTGTGTGGTGCCTCTATGACACGGTCGCGGCCTTCGATCACGTCAAGCACCAGATAGTCCTGATGTCAGGCGTGTTCGTGGAGCCGGGAGCCGATCTGGCGACTGCGTACCTTCTGGCCGTCGAGCGCATCGACCGATTGTCCCACCTCCTGACCCGCCAACCACGGCGCCCGGCGGAGTCTGTCTCTCTCATCGGGGAGATGACGTCCAACTTTCAGCAGGACGAGTTCGAGGCGGCTGTCGAGACCGCCAAACAGCACATTTTCGAGGGCGACGTCTTCCAGGTGGTGCTCTCCCAGCGGTTCAGGCTTCCCTTCCGCGGTGACCGGTTCAACTTGTATCGTGCCCTTCGGCAGGTGAACCCATCGCCCTACCTGTTCTATCTGGACTTCCAGGACTTTGCCCTGATTGGATCCTCTCCGGAGGTCCTAGTACGGGTGGAAGGGTCCCGTGCGGAAGTACTCCCGATTGCGGGCACCCGTCCCCGAGGCGAAACTCCGGCCGCGGACTCGGCCTTTGAGCGTGAACTGCTCACCGACCCAAAGGAACGCGCCGAGCACCTCATGCTTGTTGACCTGGGGCGTAACGACCTGGGACGAGTCTGCGAGTTTGGCAGCGTAAACGTGGACCGCTATGCCTACGTAGAGCGTTACTCGCACGTCATGCACATCGTCTCCGCTGTCAGCGGCCTGTTGGCAGAAAAGCAGGGTCCCATCGAGGCACTCGAAGCCTGCTTTCCCGCCGGCACGGTCAGCGGTGCACCGAAAGTCCGGGCAATGGAGATTATCGACGCCCTCGAGCCCACACGCCGCGGCCCTTATGCCGGGGCCGTTGGATATCTTGATTTTTCCGGTAATCTGGACACTTGTATCACGATTCGGACTATGGTTGTACGGGACGATGCGATCTTCGTACAGGCCGGTGCCGGGATCGTAGCGGACAGCGAGCCCGCGGCCGAATACCAGGAAACACTGAACAAGGCGCGGGCGCTCAAGCAGGCCATTCACCTCGCAGCCGGAGAATTGCTCTAAGCACGGAATCACTATGGGAATCAAAGACCTTCTCCTCAATAAAGGCTGGGCCGGCCGAACCATTGGTCGCCCAGAGACCACTGACCGCGTCAATCCAATCATCATGGACCTGACCGGCCTGATGCACTTCTACGAGGATGCAGCGACGCGTCTTGGTGGCGCGGCGGCCGGCGAGATTCATGTCTCACTCAGGACCCTGCGCGGAGACATCGGGAAGCTTTGCGAGACCGTCTTTAGTGCGGGTGGCGTGGCCTATTCCGGTACCGACATCGAGCCCGGCTCCCTGAAGCTGAGCGACTCGCTCTTCGAGGAACTGGCCGATCGTGAGCGTGCCTTCTGCGCCTCCCTCGTCGAAGAGGGCGAAGTAGAGCATCAGATGCGCACACGCGCCATCCTTGCGGTGGCAGGCAGCAACGGGGCTACTCGACTCAAAATGCTTCGCTCACTCAGCGGACGGTAATGCATGTCTGCCCCCTCTCCCGTCATAGTCTCAGGCCTGCAGCCGTCCGGCACGCTGCACATCGGCAACTACTTTGGCGCCATCCGGCAGCACATTGCGCTGCACCGGGATCACGAAGCGTATTACTTCATCGTGAACTATCACGCGATGACCACGCTTCACGACGCCGAGGCCCTTCGCAAGTATTCGTTCGACATCGCGCTGGACTACCTGGCGTTGGGATTCGACCCGAACCAGGCGGCCCTCTTCCTGCAGTCTGACGTTCCGGCGGTCAACGAACTCGCGTGGATTTTCTATACCCTGACTCCGGTCTCCCAGCTCGAGAAGGCGGTGTCCTACAAGGACAAAGTGGCGCAAGGGTTGAATGCAAACGCCGGTCTGTTCAACTACCCGGTGCTGCAGGCAGCGGACATCCTGATCTACGGAGGGACGCGCGTCCCGGTCGGCCAGGATCAGAAACAGAACATTGAGATCACCCGGAATCTGGCGCAGAA
>JBLFXH010000077.1:0-13311 GCA_047611125.1 Rhodothermales bacterium | reverse complement strand
TCCCAGACATTGGAGAACCGCTCGCCCTCTTTTGACTGCAGGGCTTTCGCCATCCGGTCTTCGCCCTCGGAATCGGCCGAGTCGTCCTCGGTCAGATGGCCTACATCGGTGACGTTGGTCACGTAGGTTACATCCAGTCCAAGTGTCCGGCCCAAACGGAAAATGAGATCGGCTGTCAGGAAGGACCGGAAGTTTCCAATGTGGGCGTACGAATACACAGTCGGCCCACAGGAATAGAATGCCAGGCTACCGGCCTCCACGAGTTTCAGGTCTTCGACGCTGTTGGAGAGGGTATTGTAAAGCCTGATTTGTGAGCCGGAGTCCATAAACAAAGGGGGTGGGATGGGCAGCCGGTACGAACGCGCCGCGTCTCGGAGGGTTCACCCGATCTCGGTGCCCAGTCACAGAAGTGTCACGGAACTACGGCATTTGGGCAACGCCCGAAACGCGCCCAAGCAGTCCGCGTATCGGCCTCAAAACCGCAGTTCTGTGCGGCGCTAAAATATCCTCCCTCGATGGGAGTTATCGCCCGAGAGGGCTACCCTGATGAAACGTATTGTCGCCGTAATCGCTGTCCTACTGGTCGTCGCAGCCGCCGCTTGGCGCTTCGCCGGCGGACAAGGCGAGCCCACAACTAGCTACCGCTTCGTCACCCTGGAGCACGGTGATCTCGAAGCCGTGGTCACGTCTACCGGTAATCTGAAGGCCGTCACCATGGTTCAGGTGGGTACGCAGGTCTCGGGCCTGATTGACCGGATATTTGTGGACTTCAATGACCAGGTACGCCGCGGCCAGTTGATGGCCCGTATCGACACGACGCTCCTGGTCAGTGCGAAGCTGGATGCCAAGACCGCCCTTCGTCGCAACTTGGCGCAGCGGAAGTTTTCCGCGGTGGAACTAGCGCGAATCCAGAAGCTGCACGACCAGGCTTTCTCGACCGACGTCGAGTTGAATACCGCGCTGTACAACCTTGAACTGGCAGAAGCCAACCTCGCGTCTGCTGAGATTTCGCTGGAGCGTGCTGAGCGCAATCTCGGATACTCCCGCATCTACGCACCTATGAGCGGCGTTGTGATCGAGCGCAGTGTTGAGGAAGGCCAGACGGTTGCAGCCAGCATGTCGACGCCACAGCTGTTCCTGCTGGCGAACGACCTCGCCAAGCTTGAAATCCTCGCCTCGGTGGACGAGGCCGATATCGGCCAGATCAAAGACGGTCAGACGGTGCGTTTCACGGTTCAGGCCTACGATGATGTAACCTTTGTGGGTAATGTCCGACAGGTGCGCCTCCAGTCCTCAACGCAGGATAATGTGGTGACGTACACGGCCGTTGTGGACGTGGATAACACCGATGGACGACTCCTTCCAGGCATGACGGCCACCGTTGAGTTCTTGGTCGAGAGCGTGGCGGATGTCTTCAAGGTGCCGAACGCGGCGCTTCGATTCCGCCCGACTGAGGAGATGATGGCCGATTTCCGTGAACGCATGGTGGCCGAGCGCGAAGCGCGTGGAGGTACCGACGGAGGTGCAGCGTCAGGCGGAGCGGCACCGGATGGCGCAGCCAGCGCCGGACAAGCCGCCCGAGGTTCGGCTGGAGGCGGCTGGGCAGGAGGGGGCCAGGCTGGAGTTGGTGGAGGCGACACTGGAATGCTCTGGTACGTGGATGACGCGGGCGCGCTAAGCGCAGCCCGCGTGCGGACCGGCCTCTCCGATGGTACCATGACCCAGGTGGATGGCCGCAATCTGGAAGACGGTATGCAGCTCATCGCCGGCGTGACGATTTCCGAAGACGGACCTGCCGCGAATCCCTTCCGGCAGCCCACTACGACCGGGCGTCGCCTGGGCGGATTCTAAAGAGGCCACCTCGATGTCTGAAAACACACAAGAGCCTGTCATGCAGGTTCGGGGTCTTCGGAAGACCTACACCATGGGATCCAACAAGGTGCACGCGCTGGCTGGCGTAGACCTTGACGTGGTACCCGGCGAGCTAATCGCAATCATGGGTGCCTCGGGATCGGGCAAATCGACGATGATGAACATCATCGGGTGCCTGGATTACCCCAGCGAAGGGTCCTACACGCTGGACGGTATTCGGGTGGAAACGCTCAGCAAGAATGAGTTGGCAGACATCCGCAACCAGAAAATTGGCTTCGTCTTTCAGGGCTTCAATCTGCTTCCGCGGACCTCGGCCCTTGAGAATGTGGAGCTGCCGCTCCTCTACGATCGGACTCCGGGTAAGAAGAAGACCAAGGAACTGGCCAAGGCCGCGCTCGAGTTGGTAGGGCTCGGCGATCGTGTAGATCACGTTCCCTCGGAATTGTCTGGCGGTCAGCAGCAGCGAGTGGCCATCGCACGCGCTCTCGTGACAAAGCCGGCCATTTTGCTAGCCGACGAGCCTACGGGAAACCTGGATTCGCGGACGTCGGTGGAGGTCATGGATCTCTTCCAGACGCTCAATGATCAGGGGATCACCGTTTTGCTTGTGACCCACGAGCATGATGTGGCGGAATACGCCAAGCGAATCATCGAATTGAAGGACGGGAAGATCATCCGGGACGAGCAGCAGGTGCCGCGCAGCGCAGCCGATGCGGTTGCCGCGCTGGATCCTGACAGCGTCCTCGCCTAAGCACAAAGAACAATGCGTGGATCAAATCTGATCAAGGTCGCCGGGAAGAGCATCATCAAAAATAAGATGCGCACCCTGCTGACCATGCTGGGCATCATAATTGGGGTTGGCGCCGTGATCGTGATGGTCGCTGTGGGCGATGGGGCTAAGAGCCAGATCGAACGGCAGATACAGAATCTGGGGACCAACATGCTGGTCATTTCCCCGGGAGCGAGTTCGGCGGGCGGCGTGAGTCGAGGAGCCGGGAGTTTCAACCGCCTCCAGCTAGATGATGCCGAGAAGCTCCGAAACGAGAGCATGTACCTGTCGGCGATATCGCCGGTGGTCACCACGTTCACGCAGGCCGTAGGCCCCCGGGGCAACTGGCGGACACGCATCAACGGTGTGGACGTGGACTACCCGCTGATTCGGGACTGGCCAGTGTCTAGTGGTTCATTCTTTGTTGCCGCGGATGTCCGCCAGGGAAAGAAAATTGCTGTCTTGGGTGCCACCGTAGCTCGTGAGCTGTTTGGGGACGATGACCCGATAGGCCAGACCATTCGAGTTCGCAATGTCCCGATTCAGGTTATCGGTGTCCTAGCGCCGAAAGGCCAGACAGCCGAAGGCACGGATCAGGACGACACGATCCTCGCCCCGCATACGACAGTGGGCACTCGCTTGAGCAGGTGGAATTTTGTATCTCAGATTCTTGCATCGACCTCATCGCCGGGTGACATTCCCGCTGCCCAGGAGGAGATGAAGGCTATCATGCGTGAGTCCCACAGCCTGGCTGCCTGGGAGGCCGACGACTTTGAGATCAAGAACCAATCGGAGCTCACCGAAGCGGCGGCTGGCACGACGGAGGTTATGACGCTTCTGCTCGCGGCTATCGCCGGAATTTCGCTTCTCGTAGGCGGTATCGGCATCATGAACATCATGCTGGTCTCCGTGACCGAACGGACTCGGGAAATTGGTATCAGAATGGCCATTGGCGCCCGTGGAAGGGACGTGCTAACCCAATTTCTCATCGAGAGCATTGTGATGAGCATCTTGGGCGGTGCCGTTGGAGTAGGTCTCGGGTTTGCGGGGGCCTCGGTCCTCGGAAACGTGATGGGCTGGCAGACGCTTGTGAATACCGACACCGTGATGATAGCGATTGTGTTCTCAGCGGCCGTGGGGATCTTCTTCGGGTTCTATCCAGCCCGTAAGGCGGCAGCGTTGAATCCGATCGAGGCGCTCCGGTACGAGTAGCCTAGGTCACAAGGAGCGCGGACAGATGTCGGAGCTCCGGGATAATGAGTTGCTCAACCGCTAGTCGGACTGCCGGTGTGGACCCTGGCGTTGCGAACACGGCAACGTGCTCCCGCGTGCCGGCCAACGCACGTGATAGCATCGCAGCGGCTCCGATTTCTTGATAGGAGAGCATGCGGAATAGCTCGCCAAACCCCGGCAGTTCGCGTTCGATGAACTGACGCACGGCCTCAATAGTGCCGTCACGACGGGATATCCCAGTTCCTCCGTTGAGCAGAATGACAGCGCAAGTAGTTGATGCTCGCCCGATGGCCTCATGAACCTGGCCCGGGTGCTCCCGAACTATTTCGTAAAGCTCCACTCGATGCCCGGCGGCTTCCAGCAATTCGCACATCAGTGCTCCGCTGGTATCGTTTTCCGGAGTCCGGGTATCGCTACACGTCAGAACGGCGCAGGCTAGCGAGGCGCGTCCGGCTGCTGCACGATGCTTCTCAGGAACCGTGTTCATGAGCCTCCACTGTGCGGGATCCCTGCTCTGAATACCAGACCGGCGGGTCGATGCCATGGCCTCCCCAAGGGTGACACCGCAGAATGCGATGTCCTGCCAGTATCGATCCCTTCAGCGCGCCATACTTCTTTAGCGCCTGGACCGCGTACCCGGAGCAGGTAGGTGTGAAGTTGCACGACGAGGCCATGTGCGGGGATATCATGAGCTGATACCCGCGCACCAGCATGATCAGGAATCGGCGGGGAAGTCTGGAGACTGGGTTTGACACGCCCGCTTGTAGCGGCGGTCAGAGGCGGAGTTCCGGATTCTGTGGCTGCGTCCGGTTTCAGGAGCCAGCGCCGCGACGCGGACGACGGGGTCGGGAGACCTTGCCGCTGAATCGCCTTACGCGAACGGTCCCACGCACCGTGGACCCGCGCTTGGCAGCACGCTCCTGCTGCTCTATGCGCTTCGCGTCGATCTTGTCTGACGCCGTAATGGGATCTGTGGCCGGATCGCCAGCCGCCAATGCCTCTTCCCGTGACTGGTCTATTCCCGAAAAAAACCTAAATCTATCCGGGTCTACGCCGAGATCGGTGGATGAGAGTTCCGTACCAGCCGAGGCCCAGTTGGGGCGGGCGCCTCCAACCATGGACACCGGGCTGTAGAAATGCCGAGTCTCGATGGGAAATGGCCTCTCCGAAGCACCCGAGCCATGGACTTCCAGCGCAACGTTGAGCGCGGACATCCAGCTTGGAACAACGTCTTCCTGATCAAGGCCCAGGATGTAGTCGCGGCGTTCGGAGGGGGTATTGAAAGCGCTGAACTGGCGAGGCTCGAGAATGACCTCGCGGTAGCTGTCTCCACGGAAGTCCGTCTCCACACGATTTCGAATCACCCAGCCTACCAACTCCTGCTCGTCGGCACGATCACTTTCAGAGTACAGGCCTCGAGCCAACCACAGGACTTCGTCCATGGCCATCGGAGTGAGCCGGTTCACCCGTTCTAGCGCAGTGTCAGACTGGGCATTCGCCGGAAGAACAATCGACAGTAGGAGGACAAATGGAAGGATATTCCGCATCTGGACGCTGTTTGGTGGACCCTATACCACCTCGCAAACGCCGTACCCGTCCGTCCCAGGCTAGAACCGGAAGGAAATGCTAGCGTGTCCCGGGGCAACGCGAACCGCCGGGTTGCCTCTGCTTCGCTGGGTGCGGCCCTGGTGCCGGCGGGCTAGGAAAATTGCCGTGAGTGAGCCAATAGTGCCACCGGCGAGCACATCGGTCGCCCAGTGTTTATCCCTGTCTAGTCGCGCGAGGGCAGTCCCGAGCGGGAGCAGCAAGAGGCCACGAGCAACCGGTGTTCGATAGTACACGGCCCATGGGACGATAATGGCGAAGGCCGTCGTGGTGTGTCCAGAGGGGAAGGATGAGTGCCCGGAGAACGGTTCAAAATGGTTGGGAGCATAGCCTTCATCGGGCCGGCCTCGCCCAAACGCGTACTTGAGTCCATAAGACAGGCCACCGGCGAGCAACAGCGACTCAAGACTCGTAAACGCAGCGTTTTGAGACTTTGCGTCACCCAAGAGGAGCGTCAGACCGAAGACTCCAGCAACCTTGGCGGTCACCGCAGGGCCACCCATGGGGTTGGTGCTGTCCAAGAAGCGGTCAACAGAACCCGAAGACCAGGCTCGAACGCCGTCGTTCATGACGGGGTCGATGAATTGTGCTCCCATCAGAAGGCCCGCCGCCGCGCCGCTAGCGGCGGGAGCATGCCGGAGCACGGAGGATCCCAGGGCCGAGACGTCGCTTTTCATCCATCGAAGGAATCGCGAGCGATCCTGAGCGCTCGCGTCCAGATGGGCGCAGCAGACCAGAAGAAGGAAAAGGCAGAGTCGGTTCATCACATTCATGACACGAGTATCGCGCCAACAACGTAACCGTTAAGCCTTATCTCCCTCAACTTGGATGGCATTCATACCTAGAATGGCCGAGAGTCCCTTCATGAATTCGGCATTCGGCTCTATCACCGAGGTGCGGCTCAGGATGCGCTGCGGTTCGTGCAATCCGGGAAGTGCGACGGCGAAATAGAGTTTGCAGTTGCCCCGGTGGACCTCGCACAGCTGGTGAATGTCCTCCACGGCCTGTTCGGTCAGGTCGTAGGGGTTGACGTGCAGGACCAGTGACTTCACCTTTGACTCCCTGACTTTCCAGATCGGCGTGGCCTCCTGCACGACCATTTTGACGCTGCCGCCCCGCATTTCGACCTCACCCTTAGCGAAAATGATCTGGTCCGTCTCCAGGTAGCGCTGAACGCGGTCGTAGTTGTTTGAGAAACAGACTAGGTCCGCCTGTCCCGTAAAGTCCTCAATCGTGGCCGTAAGCATGGGCTTGCCCGTCTTGGTCCGGCGGTGTGCCACGTCGATGACAATGCCGCAGAGGGTGTGGACGGGACCCCGCGAATACCCGCGCTCGTCTTCGACGGGCGGAGCCTTATCAAGCAGATCAGGAATATCGGTCACCTTGGTGGAGGCGAACGCTCTAATCTCCGGGAGCACAGCTTCCAACGGGTGGCCGGATACATAGAACCCGATCACCTCCCGTTCCTCCTTTAGAGTACGCCCCTTCGGCCAAGGCTCCAGGACTGGTAGTTGCGGGGGCTGAAGCGCCTCGCCATCTCCACCGGCTCCGCCAAAGAGCGAGTTTTGTCCGGCTGCCTTGTCCGCCTGTGCCTTGTGGGCATGTTGAATGGCTGCATCCAGGGCTTCTATCTGCTGCGCCCGGTGGCCTTCCAGTTCGTCAAGCGCGCCAGCCCGAATCAGGGACTCCAGGGCCTTTTTGTTGACGGCTCGCGAGTCAACGGACTCGGTTAGGTGGAAAAGCGAGGTGAAGGGACCGTGCTCGTCCCGGGCTTCGATAATGCAGTCAATAGCGCCCAGGCCCGCGCCCTTGATGGCACCGAGACCGAATCGGACCGCGCCCTGATCCACCCCGAAATGGCTCAGACTCTGGTTCACGGACGGTGGTAGAATGTCGATGCCAAGGTGGCGGGCCTCGTCCAGCACAATCGTCAGCTTCTTCGTGTCCGACATCTCGTTCGTCAGCGCCGCTGACATGAACTCGGCCGGATAGTTGGCTTTGAGGTAGGCGGTCTGGTAGGCTACGACAGAGTAGGCGGCGCTGTGACTTTTATTGAAACCGTAACCCGCGAACTTCGCCATCATGTCGAAGACCTCCTGGGCGGTCTTTTCGTCCACCCCTCGGTCCAGCGCGCCGGTCACGAAGACGCCGCGCTGTTTGTCCATCTCTTTGACCTTCTTCTTGCCCATGGCTCGGCGAAGGAGGTCGGCACCGCCAAGGGTGTACCCGCCCATTACCTGGGCCATTTTCATGACCTGCTCCTGATAGACAGGGATCCCGAACGTGGGTTCGAGCACCTCCCGGAGCATTTCATGGGGGTAGGACACTTCCTCTCGGCCGTGCTTCCGATCGATGTAGTTCGGGATGAGGTCCATCGGGCCTGGACGGTAGAGCGCGTTCATCGCGATCAGGTCGTCGATGGAGGTCGGCTTTAGCTTGCGAAGCCACTCGCGCATCCCAGAAGACTCAAACTGGAAGACGGCAACGGTATCGGCGCGCTGGAAGAGATCGAAGGTGACCGGATCGTCCAACGATATTTCCTCGAGGTCCAATTCGATCCCGTGGATGCGCTTGATCTCCGAGAGCGCATCGTTGATGACGGTCAGGGTCTTGAGACCCAGGAAGTCCATCTTGAGCAGGCCGAATTCCTCTACCCAGTTGCCATCGTACTGGGTGGTGATCACGTCCTCGCCGCCGGACTTGCTTTTGGAGACGGCTACCGGCACGTACTCGCTCACTCGGCCGGGCGCGATGATCACACCGGCGGCATGGACACCGGTGTGTCTTGCGGAGCCCTCCAGCACCTGCGAGAAGTGCATCAGATTCCGGATCTGCTCATTCTGATCCGTGAGCAGTTTTCGGAACTCGGGTACGTCCTCCATGGCGGACGCAAGCGAGTTGCCGGGGCCATCGGGGATCATCTTGGCAATCCGATCCGCCTCGGGGAGGGGGATCTGAAGTACGCGGGACACGTCGCGAATTACGGAGCGTGCTCCCATCGTCCCGAAGGTGATGATCTGACACACGTTCTGCCGGCCGTACTTCTGCACCACGTAGTCGATAACCTTCGATCGGCCCCGGTCGTCGAAGTCGATGTCGATATCGGGCATCGACACACGTTCGGGATTGAGAAAGCGCTCGAATAGTAGATCGTACTTGAGAGGGTCGATGTTTGTGATGCCCAAGCAGAAGGCCACCGCGCTTCCAGCCGCTGATCCACGGCCTGGGCCTACGCTTACTCCTAAGTCGCGGGCGGCCGTTGTAAAGTCCTGGACGATCAGGAAGTAGCCGGCATAGCCCATGTCTCGGATGATGCCCAGCTCCACGTCTAGGCGCTCGGTCACGGCCAGCGTGACCTCTCCGTATCGGGACGGGGCCTTCTGGTAGACCAGATGGCGCAGGTAGCCGTCCATGTCGGCGGCAAACTCGTCCGGCAAAGGATAGTGGGGCATCAAGAGCTTGCCCATCTGCAACTCCAGGTTGCAACGGTCAGCCACATCCAGCGTCGTCACCAGAGCCTGCTGACGCATGGCCGGGTCGAGACTTGCAAGCGCAGCCTCCATCTGGGTGGGCGTCTTGAGAAAGAATTGGTCGTTCTCAAATTTCATCCGGTTAGGATCAGTCAGATCCTTCCCGGTCTGCAGACAGAGGAGCACGTCCTGTGCCGCATGATCCTCGCGTTCCACGTAGTGGACGTCGTTCGTGGCCACGACACCGATCTCGTACTCCCGCGCCCAACGCAGCAGGACCTCGTTTACGCGGTGCTGGTCCTCGATGCCGTGATCCTGAATTTCGATCAGGTAGTCCTTGCCGAAGATCTCCAGGTAGTCTTCGAAAATAGGGCGAGCAGCTTCCTCGCCAAGCTTCAGAATGGTCTGAGGGACTTCGCCCTGAAGGCAGCAGGTGGTAGCTACCAGGCCTGCTCCATGCTGCCGAAGCGCCTCCCGGTCAATTCGAGGCTTGTAGTAGTAGCCATCGGTGTAGGACAGCGAGGACAGCTTGATCAGATTGCGGTAGCCCTCCTCGTTCTTGGCAAGCAAAACCTGATGGTACCTGGTTCGATCCTTCTTGTCCGACATGCCGGCCGGTGTGAGGTAGAACTCACACCCGATAATGGGCTTTACACCCGCCCGCCGAGCCTTGGTGTAGAATTCGGGGACACCGAAAAGATTGCCATGGTCCGTGATGGCCAAGGCCTGCATTTTCTGATCAGCCGCACTGGCTACCAGCCGCTCAATCTGGGCGGCCCCGTCGAGCAGGGAATACTGGGTGTGGCAATGGAGGTGACAGAAATCTGCCATGAGCGCGGCGGTTGGGCGTTTTGGATCCGGGACAACTCCGTGGGCGGCGACGCTTGGAGTCGTGTACAAACGGCCAAGAACGGCGGGGAGTTCACCGCGGACAACCGATGTGGATATCTTCCGGTCCATCGAAAACGGCCCAGGGCATGAAACCACTTCGACTCGTCGTGATCGGCAGGAAACTGACCGAAGACCTCCTCTTCTGGGAGCGGCTGGGCCGGTCGATCACCGCCACGGCCGAAGCACCGATCGTGCTGCTCCACGGACCGGGAGAAATGACCGCGAGAACGTTGGAAGGTGATGGGCTCACATTGGACAACGTAGGCCGGGATGAGAGCACGGACGCCGCCATTCTGGCTGCCTTCCAGAACGAGAACCGACGGGCTTCCATGGTCCTCACCGATCAGGGGGTTCCGGCTGTGGGCTTCATGGGCACAGCCCGCAGGATAATCTCGGGCCATCCAAAGGAGCCTTCCGTGCGGGCCGAACTCATCAGCCAGACGGCCTCAACAGGCGCGGTGCCTCTTCTCGGTTCGATTGCACCTGGACCCTCTGGGCTCTTCCTCCCGCCGCTCGCCGCTATTCTGGAGGCCTGGATTAGGGCTGCTAACACCCCTCCGGACGTGATCTTGCTCACGGAAAGTGCCCCGGAAAGCTCGATCTCTTCCGAAGATGTGATGAACCGCACCGGCGAGGTTCTGCTTCCGAACATGGCGAAAATGGAGGGCGTAAGTGTTCGAGTTTCAGGGATTTCGGACGTGGGATCCATGGACCCTGAGGCCGGGGTGTCCCTGCCGTGCGAGTGATCCAATCCTTCGAAAACAGACCGTAAGGGCCGATTTGGGCTTGACAGCCCGCTCAGGCTCAGCGTAAGTTTATTTCTCAGTTGGGCATCGTTGTCCATTTTTACTTTCCGAGCAAACCATTTCACTGGAGGATTCGTGGTATGAGCAAGTACAATGAGCTCAAGAGCTTTGTAGACGGCCTCGAAGATGACTTTTCAAAGTTCTTCGACAAAGGCAACAAGGCAGCAGGAACGCGTGTCCGCAAGGCCATGCAGGATCTCAAAGCTATCTCGCAGGACATTCGCGTCCAGGTTCAGGACATGAAGAACACCTAGTCCTCCGAACAGCCCCCGAGCTTGGAAGGGCCGCGCCACTTGGTGTGGCCTTTCTTTTTTGGTTCAAACCTGACCGACCGATGATGAAGAGCAATGTTATTGGCGCCGTATTTTGCGCCCTAGTTCTATTCGCCGCCCCTGCCCAAGCGCAGGAAGTGGATACCACGTGGACTAAGACCATGGTCGGTCGCCTTTCTGGCGCACAGGCAGGATTCAGCAACTGGGCTGAAGGTGGAGTGAACACGCTGGCCTTCACGGTCGGCCTCGATGGCAAGGCCGTCAGGGTGACAGAGTCGTGGCAACAGCAGCACGAACTGCGCTTTTCGTTCGGCCTTGTTCGCCAGGACACGCTAGAGGTCCGAAAGGCCGAAGACCTGATTCGCCTACGAAGCAGTTTCAAGTACACGGCCGGCGAGGGCGCGCTGGCGACGCTTCAGCCCACGATGGCTGCTGGACTTCGGACGCAGTTCGCCCCAGGCAAGAACTTTGACCAGGACCCGCTGGACATGGGCAGGGACCTCCCGGTGAAGGTCTCAGACTTCTTTTCACCAGCCACGATCACGCAGACGATCGGTTTGACTTGGGATCCCAATCCCTGGCTGACCCAGCGGCTCGGTTTCGCGGCCAAGGAAACGGTGGTCTTGATTGAAGAGTTGCGTCCGCTCTACGGCGTGGACATGGACAAGTCGTTTCGAGCCGAACTCGGAATCGAGGCCTTCACCGATTTGGAGAAGCAACTGGCGGAGAACGTCCTCTACAAGTCGACGCTGGGCCTGTTTGCTGCCTTCGGAAGTCAGGACGCTCCTGACATCATCTGGGAGAACGCCATCGCGATGAAGATCAATTCCTTCCTCAACGTCAACTTCGAGTGGACCCTGCTGTATGACAAGGATGTCGTTGGTGATATCCAGGCCAAGGAAGTGTTCTCGGTTGGCTTCTCGTACGCCTTCCTGTAGCGTCCGTACGTCATCCCATGTCGAGTGGAGCGTGGGTCGATGAGGCGCTGGTCCCGTCTTGAGTTTGTGGGGTACGTCGCCGTCTGTCTGGCGATGTGGCCCGTTCCATTGCTGAATCGGCTCCACGTCGAGTCAGCGGCTGTTCTTGCGACGGCCGCGTTCTTTCTGGGCGGCTTGGCTGCGGTGCGGCGGCTTGCCGTTGCTCGAACTCGGGTCCTCTCTGGACGTGCGCTGTGGCATGTGGCGAAGGGTCGTCTAGGAGTTCTGGTCCTACCCCTAGTCCTCATGCTCATCCCGATGGTATGGGCCCCGAACTGTGGCTGGGCGGCCGGGGTCGGGTTTTTCTTTCTATTCGTGGCAGTGTCCAGCATCGGCGGGGTCGGAGCTGCTGCGGTCCTACACCGGCTGGGCGTCCGGCACCCGGGACGGTGGCTAGTGGGTCTGGGCGTCCTGGTTCTGGTGATGGGGCCGGTCTGGGATCTGGGGCTGCATCCGCAGTTTTATAGCTACAACCACATCTTCGGGGGCGTACTAGGTCCCATCTACGACGAGCAGTTGGCCATCCGGCCGGGGTTGTTCGTGTTTCGCGCGTTGACGCTGCTTTGGGCCTTTGCGGGACTGTTCTGGGCCTGCGGTCGGCATGGCCGGGCAATGGTAACCCTTGGGCTGGTTGTCATCGTCTACGTCTTTTCGGGACGCCTAGGCATCAACACCAGCTACGAGGACCTTGAGCGTGCGCTGCCGGGTCTGGTAGAGACGCCGCATTTTCGCTTTCACTTCGACCCAGCGCGCGACCCCGAGGCCGCCATCCGCCGGATGGCCGCCTCCGCCGAGTTCGAATACCACCGGATCTCGGTCTCCCTAGAGACCGAGATCCCACAGCCCACCCGGGTCTTCCTGTATCCCGACGCCGACACGCGGGCCGGCCTTACCGGAGCGCGCTACACGAGCGTCGCCCCCGTTTGGTTGGCAGAGCCGCAGGTGCACGTGGAGTCAGGATCGTTCGAGGCCTTGTTTCCGCACGAATTGGTCCACGCCTTCTCTCGTGAGTTCGGATTGCCCGGCCTGCGCGCGTCTCCAGCGGTCGGGTTGGTTGAAGGCTTGGCCGTAGCCCTGGAACCGGCCCCGTCACGACCGGGCCCCGATCATCTGGTGCTCGCCTCGGTGACTGCCGCAGGCATCGATCCCTCTCTCGCGCTAGCGGGCGCGCTCTCGCCGTGGGGATTCTGGACGGGACGGGGCGGGGTCAGCTATACCGTTACAGGCTCCTTCGTTTCATGGCTGCTCTCTACTTACGAGGTGAGCCGATTCAAGGAGGCCTATCGGTTCGGTGATCTGAGCGCTGCCTACGGAGTCTCGGCCCAGGACTTGGTGTCAGGGTGGATGGCCTCGCTTCAAGCCCGCACCTGGGTGGATGCAGCATCAGTCCGCCGGGCACGCGCCAGACTCGGCGCC
>JBLFXH010000076.1:0-13332 GCA_047611125.1 Rhodothermales bacterium | reverse complement strand
CGCCGGTGGCCATCAATCGAGAGGAGCGCCGACAGTGGTTGAATTATGCCCGTTCATTTGAGGCGAGACGCCCAGGAGCGGACTACTCATCCATGATTCCCGATGGCGTCAAGCCCGCATTTCGCGAGCTGAAAGTGGACGATGACGGACGCCTCTGGCTGTGGATGTACACGCAGGCCGTCTACGAGGAACGCGAACCCAGCGCGCCGGGGGGCCTGGTTCTCGAGTGGCGAGAGGAGATCCCGGTTTTTGAGGTACTCGGTACGGATGGGACGTTCTGGGGGCGGATTTCCTTGCCGCCCGGCTCCTACTGGCACGACGCACGGGGCGATTACGTCTGGGTGGAACGCGCCGGGGAGGATGGCTCCCCGTTGGTGGTCAGGCTCCGGATTCAGTCAAACTCTTAGCTCATGAGCGCTCTTCAACCCCCTATTCCAATGAAGATCTTTGCCGCGCCACTAGCCCTTCTCATACTCGGCGGATGCTCCGCTGGGGCAGACACAAGCCCCAACCGGCTCGAATATTTGGCGAGCGGCGCGCCGGTATACATCTACGATCGATTGTCGGCCACGCCAGAAGCGCTACCGACCGACCTCCGAGTGGGTGTGGCTGAAGGCCCGGACGAGTACATGCTGGGCGACATCCGGAGCGTGGATGTGGATGGCGATGGGAATATCTACGTTTTCGACGCCCAGGCGATGATGGTTCGCGTATTTGACGGCGCCGGTCGGTACCTAAGGACTATCGCCAGCCAGGGGATGGGTCCAGGAGAGATTACCCGCGGCACCGGTATCCAGATTGCAGGAGACACAACCCTTTGGATCCAGGATCCTGGGCGGTACGCCATGACGGCTGTGGCGCTCGACGGCGGAGGCGAGGTCGCGACTGCCCCAATGCCGATTCGACGCTTTGGATACGTCTGGGATGGTGGGGTGGACGGTGCGGGTCGAGTTTGGCAGCCCTCAAATCGGAATCTGGATCCCCATGAGGGGCTGGCGCCCACCGAGAGTGGCCCACTTAAGAGCGAGGTCGTGAACTTCGTGGTCCGGCGAGATCTGTTTGGTGATACCCTGGACACCTTGGACCTGGCCGTCTCAGAAGTGCAGTCCTATGCCGTCATTCAGAATCGCGGTTTCTCGATGTACCAAGTCCCGTTTTCTCCTGCCTGGACTGTCAGAGTCGCACAATCGGGAGACACATGGCACGCCAACACATCTACCTATAGACTCGCGGGCGTCAGTCCGGTCGGAGACACCCTGGTCGTGATTCAAGTAGACCAACCGGCGGATCGGGTGACCGACGAGGATGCCAGAGAAGTCCGTGAGCGGATGGCCGAAGCGGGCCAGCAGTACGTCAACATAGGCTCAGAAATCGCCGCCCTCATGCCTGAGTACAAACCCCTCTTGCTCGGATTCTGGCTTGATCATGAAGGACGAGTCTGGGTTCGTGTTGGATCTGACCAAGAGGCGCCTGCGCGGTTTGACGTCTTCGAATCAGACGGCAGCTACCTGAAGAGCGTGCTGCTCGACGAGGTGATGCCTCCCTACCTGAATCCAAGTATTCGGGGAGGCCGATTGTACGGTATCACCACCGACAGTCTCGGAGCACCCGTTGTGTTTAGGACGGCTGAGTTGGATTAGGGTGCGTATGGGAGCAGCTCTTCCCAAGCATGCGCTAACGTCGTACCTCCCGGTCCACAATCTCCGTGAGCCGGCTCAGGGACTCTGGCTTACGGATGCTGGCGAGGAGAGGCTCCAGTTCCTCGAAGACCATATCCCAATCCATCGTGGCACCGCTCCGGTGGCAGATGCGGCCGATGTCTACCCAGTCCTGGCCGCGCCCAGCCACGGTCTTTAGAATCGCTAGATCTTCTGCTGAGCAGCAGTGCAGGGGCTCGTCGATTCGAAATCCACATCGACAGCGCGAGCCATGAGACGCCGCTCGTAGTCGATGCATCCGAGGGAGATATCGACTTCAGTGCCGGCTTTCGAGTAGCCGACAAACATGCGGCCGACGCGTGCCACCTCCTCCAAACGGTCGGTCCGGGGCCTCAGGATCTTGAGCAGCTTCTCGAGTGCTTTCAGCTCATCACCCAGCTCGCACTCGACGGTAAGGTCTATATCGTTCGTTTGCCGCACCTCGCCCCAACGCTGAAGCGCAAGACGGCCAATGACACAGAACTCAGATCCCAGGGCACGCAAGTCCCGCTGAACCGTGAGCGCCTCCCAGAACAGATTGGTACTCGGCTCGCCTACACCTTGTACGAGGCGAAGGCTTATCAGCCAGTCCGGATTCGACATCGTCCGCAGGCGCTCAACACGCAGGGCTTCGACAAACTCGAAGCCGCGCCGCTGCATGAGGAGAATTTCGCGATCGTCCATACAGGAAGATAGAGTCCCGCGGCAGGCGGGTTCGTAACGGCTGAGCCTACCGGTACTCTCGCCCTCGCTCCAGCACCGCCATCAAATCGGTCACACCCACCGGCCCGTGCCGGTATTTGAACGCCTCACCATGGGTCGCACCAATCCGGTACCCCAGCGCTACGGCCCTGGCTTCCACCCACTTCAGGAACGCCGGGTTCGAGATGTACGTCTCCGGCTCGCCGGAAGACGCGTCGTAGTCCGCGGCGTGGAACTGTGACGAGTAGGCCAAAAGCGCTTCCTGACGTTGCTCCCAAACCTCGCCCACGTCAACCACAAAGTCAGGCAAGAAGTCAATCGACTGCATATAGTGCAGGACGTGACTCGGCCGCCACGGCTCCTGATCCTGGCCGAATTCCTGGGAGGTGATCTTGACCAGGCCGGCCTGGAAGACAGCCTCAGCCACGAGGGCCGCGCCTGCCGGATGATCGGGGTGTCGACACTCAGGCGCACCGATCAGAATCATGTGGGGGCGATACTTGCGAAGCGTGCGCGCCACGCGCCACCGGTTCTCCACCGTGTTGGCAATGTCCCCATCGGCAAAGCCAAGGTTCTCCCGGGCGTGCACACCCAGAATCCGGGCGGCTTCTGCAGCCTCTTTGGCCCGGAGCTCCACACTACCACGAGACCCAAGTTCACCGCGCGTGAGGTCAACAATCCCCACCCGGTAGCCCTGCTTGACCAGAAGCGCCACCGTCCCGCCGGCCGACAATTCCACATCGTCTGGATGGGCGCCGAAGGCGAGTACGTCAAGCGGTTCTATGGTCATGCCGGCTGCCTCAGTTGGCCACGAAGTTAACAATCCGGCCCGGGACGTAGATCTCCCGGCGCATGGTCTTGCCTTCAATGTGGCGGACCACGTTATCGTCTGCTCGGGCCTGATCCAGGATGGCTTCCTTGACGGCGTCCGTCGGCACCTGAATGTTGGCGCGGAGCTTTCCGTTCACCTGGACGGCGATGAGCATGGTGTCCTCTACCAACAGAGCCTCATCAGCCTGGGGCCAAGGCTCGTAGGCCAGCGTCTGCGCGTTGCCCAGACGGTGCCAGAGCTCCTCGGCCATATGCGGGGCCAGCGGAGACAGCAGCAGCACGAAGGGGCCGGCGATGGCCGAAGGCACGGCATCGAGCGGCACCAGCAGGGCAACGAACTCGATGAGGGCGGCGATGGCGGTGTTGTACCGCATCCCGTCCAGATCGTCGGTTACCTTGGCGATGGTTTTATGCAGCGCCCGAAGCAACTCCTCCGATGCGGCCGCATCGGTCACCCGTATATCCGAATCCGTCCCGCTCTGGCCGCCGTCGGTAAACACACGCCAGACCCGACGCAGAAACCGGTTCACACCAACGATGTCACGCGTATTCCACGGCTTGGACGCATCAAGCGGCCCGAGATACATCTCGTACAGCCTAAGCGTGTCGCAGCCATACCGTTCGTTGATCTGGTCCGGAGAAACGGCATTCTTCAGGCTCTTGCCCATCTTGCCGTATTCCTGGGTTACAGGCTGGCCGCCGAGCGAAAACTCGCGGTCTGGCTTGTCCTGCACTTCCGAGGCCGGACGACCGTCCTGGTCTACAACCCTTTCCGCGTCCACCGCAATGCCCCGTTCATCCCGGTAGGCGAACGCCTGGATGTAGCCCTGATTGAACAGGCGTCCGAAGGGCTCGGGCGTGGACACGTGGCCGAGATCGAACAGCACCTTGTGCCAGAAGCGCGCATAGAGCAGGTGAAGCACGGCGTGCTCGACGCCGCCGACGTAGAGATCCACGCCGTGGTCTCCCATCCAATACTTCTCCAGCTTCGGATCGACAAACTGGCTGCCGTTCTGGTTGTCGATGAAGCGCAGGTAGTACCAGCATGAACCAGCCCACTGAGGCATGGTGTTTAGCTCACGGGTGTAGGTGACCCCGTCAAGCTCTACGGTCCGCCATTCAGCTGGCGCCCGTCCCAAGGGCGGCGTTGCGGGTGCGTTCGGATCGTCAGACGCCGATGGCCTGAAGTCATCCATCGGCGGTAACTCCACGGGCAGCTGATCCTCGGGCACGGCCCGGATGGATCCATCTGCGCCGTGCAGAATCGGGAAGGGTTCGCCCCAGTAGCGCTGGCGGCTGAAGAGCCAATCCCGCAGCTTGTAAGTGATCGCGCGCCGACCATGGCCGGTCTCCTCCAGCCAATCGATCATCTTGACCTTCGCATCCGTCACGCGAAGTCCGTTCAGAAAGCCAGAGTTGATGGCCGGTCCGTCACCCGTGAAGGCCTTGCCCTCAAAGCCCTCGGTGGGTTGCACAGTGCGAACGATGGGAAGGCCAAACATCTCGGCGAATTCCCAGTCACGGGTGTCCTGCGCAGGCACGGCCATGATGGCCCCGGTGCCGTAGCCCATCAGCACATAGTCCGCGATCCAGATCTGAATCCGCTCGCCATTGGCCGGGTTGAGGGCATAGCCACCGGTGAAGACGCCTGATTTGGTCTTGGCGTCGATCATCCGGTCCCGGTCAGTCTGCCGGGAAGCCTGCAGGCGATAGGCGTCGATCGCTTCGCGCTGGGCAGGAATCGTAATCTCATCAACCAGCGAATGCTCAGGAGCGAGCACCATGTACGTCGCTCCAAAGAGCGTGTCCGGCCGCGTTGTAAAGACCTCCAGCGAAGACTCGGTCTCGAGCACGTCGAACTTGACATGCGCGCCTTCCGAGCGCCCCACCCAGTTCCTCTGCATCAGCTTGACTGGCTCGGGCCAGTCCACCAGATCCAGGTCCTCCTCCAGCCGGTCTCCATAGGCCGTGATGCGGAGCATCCACTGTTTCAGCGGTCGCTGAAACACCGGATGGTTGCCGCGCTCGCTTCGCCCTTCGTTGGTGACTTCCTCATTCGCCAGCACGGTGCCCAGCGCCGGGCACCAATTGACGGGGACCTCGGCCAGGTAGGCCAGACGGTGTTCGTCGAGTCGGGCCGTCTTCTGCGCCGCGGTCAGCGAAGTCCAGTTGTCCTCGGTCGCGAAGCAGGCCTCCAGCTCGGAGATTGGGCGCGCGGTCTTCGCCTCCTTATCGTACCAACTGCCGTACAGCTGCAGGAAAATCCACTGCGTCCACTTGTAGTAGTCAACGTCGGTCGTGGACAGCGTCCGGTCCCAATCGTAGCTCAGTCCCAGCGCCTTTAGCTGGCGCAGCATGTTCGCGACGTTATTCTCTGTGGTCACCCGGGGGTGCACGCCGTGCTCAACCGCAAACTGCTCGGCCGGCAGGCCGAAGGCATCAAAGCCCATCGGATGCAGGACATTGAAACCCCGCATGCGCTTGTAGCGGGCCGCAATATCCGTCGCGATGTAACCAAGCGGGTGGCCTACGTGCAGCCCGACACCACTGGGGTAGGGAAACATGTCGAGGACGTAATACTTCGGCTTCGAGGTATCCACGTCGTGCGGTACGCGAAAGGTCTTGTTCTCTTGCCAATGCTGTTGCCAGCGGGCCTCAATATCCTCGAACGGATAGTCGGACATGGTGCTTGGGTGAGTTCGGTACGGGGGGCGGCGGTGAGGCCGAGGCCCTACAGGTCAATCAATAGGTGAGAACGGGAGTCGGCATCCAGGTCTTCCATTAGACGCAGGAAGAAATCGGGCCCGTACTTCGTGGTAAAGTACAAGGGAGAGATGACTCGCTCCTGAGGCTTCCCGCCCGGGAAGAGCCCGTCGGCCACCTTGTCCACCTGCTGGCGGAGGTTGTCCCGATTCCGTCGATCGGCTTTCAATACACGGTCCCGCAGGCGCATGATCTCGTTCTGGAGCGCGGCCCGTGTTGCCTCAATAGACTTCTTGAGCGAGGCGTCGATTGCGACTACCTCAGGCACCAGAGGGGAGATAAGATTGTTGATGCCGCCGATGGTCCTCCCAAACCGAGATTCGACGTCGAACTCCATGCGTTCTTTGGCAAGCGTGGAGAAAAGCGCATCGCGGTCCTGTCCAAAGGCAGCTGTTGGCGCACCAATCTTCGAAAGGCTGCGACGTATTCCCGGCTCGATCAGCGTCGCGCTGATCCTCGGATAAATAGCAGGCATGGGCAGCCCGGCCCATTTATACACGCCCTTGTACTGAGCGAAGTAGGCCGTCTCGCCGGGGCCGCCCACGTAGGCCACTGTCGGGAAAAGCCAGTCCTGGGTCAGCGGCCTGAGCACCACGTTCGGGCTGAACATCTCAGGGCTGCTGTCCAGCAGAGCAGAAAGCTCTTCGCGGCTCCAGGAATGCTCGGTGCCTCTCAGCACGAACCGGTCGTCCTCCACATCCAACGGGAGGCGCTGCGCCTCGTGAATCAAAAACAGGTTCGACGGCCGGATATGGACTTGAGCGTGATAGTCTTTGGAAACGCGATCCGTAGCGGACCTCAGTGCGGCGTCGGACGAGGCTGAATCCTCGATCTCACGCCGCCACAGCGGGGCCGCGAGGCGCTTGACGCGGGGATCATCCTGGGCGAAGAGCACCAGGCCAGTCTCAGGGAGGAGGCCTCGGAGAAGGCCCGCAAACGCATCCCTAAACGTCGCGCCGGGCTTGTAGCAAGAGCGGACCGCATCCATAACCTCATCGCGGAAGTCGGTCGGCGGCAGCGACTCCTGAAGCTGGTCCACCAAGTCGGCAATCTCAGCTCCGAACTTGAGGGCACCAACAGGGCCGGTGTTCGACGCCTCCGGACGGGGGACCGTAAAGGAAACGCCTGGCACGGATGCCGTCGCCATCTCGTCAAAATCGTGGTCCTCAGATCCCAGCCAGAAAACGGGAATTACAGGAGTCCCGGAGGCCGCCTCCAATTCCCGGGCCAACAACACGGTGGTCAAGGCCTTGAGAACCGTATAGAGCGGACCGGTAAAGAGGCCAACCTGCTGGCCCGTGACAATCACCGTGGCAGAAGGATCGCTCAAACGCCGAGCGTTCGCGACAGCCGCCGCGTCGACACCCCATAAAGCCTGCTGATCCACCAGTATGTCGGTGATCAGCGCGCGGTCTACTCTAGACGCCAGAGCAGTCTCCTTGGCGAAATCCAGCAGTTCCGCTTGGTCGAAGCCGCGCGCGTAGAACTCCCGCGCAGTCCCCGAGCCCTCGACGTAATCAACGAACAGACGAGAAAACCCGGCCATGTCAGCGTACGGCGCAGCGGCGATGGCGCTGGAGGCCTTCGATGTGGCGGCCCAGGCAGTCTCAGTTGCTTCCTGAGTCAGTTGCTGCCCCCGGACATCTTGTTGAGCTCGTCCCTGAGCTTGGCCGCCTTCTCGTAGTCCTCGTCGGCGATGGCCTTTTCGAGCTCGGCAGTGATTTCCTCCACGCGAGACTTTGGCGCCTCAGGCTTCTTCTCGGTCTCTTCAGGCGCCTGCGGTGTAGTTGTGGGAGCGGGAGCGCCCTCCATGTCTTCGTCTTCCGTTGGGATTCCGGCCTCATCAAGCACCGTCGGAGCGACAAAAATAGGGGCGTCCACGCGCACGGCAAGTGCCACCGCATCGCTCGGCCGACAGTCCAGCTGACCCTCTTCACCCGAGACCGTGTACCTGATCTTGGCGAAGAACGTGCCCTCCCGCAATTCGTCGATAACGATGTCGATCACGTCGCCCGAAACCGCGTCGAACAGGTCACGCAGCAGGTCATGGGTCATCGGGCGCGGCGGCTGGATCTTCTCCAGTTCCAGCGCAATGGCCTGTGCCTCGAAGGCTCCAATGATGATGGGAAGGCGTCGATTCCCGTCCACTTCCCCCAAAACCAGCGCGTACGCGCCGCCACTGGAGGGGCTGGTGGAGAGGCCAATTATGTCTACCTGTATGAAATCCATCTACCGGAGTTGAGTTGAGGTCTGATTAACCTGCGTGCGGCTCGTTTAGAGCCCGTTTCAACGCGTCCAGGAATAGCCTGTTCTCTGCCGGGGTTCCAGACGTGACTCGAAGGTACCCGGCCAGCTCAGGATAACCTCCCATGTTGCGAACCAGGACACCCGCTTCGGCCAGTTTGTTCAGCATGATCGGCGGGTCCACGGGCGTCCGGAAGAGTACGAAATTGCTCCGACCTGAAATCACTTCAGTATCAGCAATCTGCTCCAAACTCCGGCTTAGTTCTGCTGTCCATGCCTGCATCTGGCGAACCCGTTCAGACACAAGATCGTCACGCTCCAAAAGTAAGACCGCTGCTGCTTCCGCGATACGATCGACCATGAAGGGGAGGCGCGACTTCATCATCTCCTTGATCAAGACCGGATGTCCCACCAGATAACCCAATCGCAGCCCCGCCAGCCCAAAGGCCTTCGACAATGTGCGGAGGATGAGCAGGTTGGGAAACTGATCCATGAGATCAAGGACCGACCCCTCAGGATTGAACTCCACGTAGGCCTCGTCCACGACGATGATGCCGGGTGCGGCTTCAATCAGGCGTATCAACTCTTCCCGCGCCAACGCGAGGCCAGTCGGATTGTTGGGTGTCGTCACAATGGTTAGCGGAGCTTGGGTCCGTTCCATTGTCGCGATCAGCCCATCCACGTCGAAGGACAGATCAGTCAAGGGTGCCACCGGGACCACGGATCCGCCATGAAGGCGGATCATTGCCTCGTACAGGGCAAACATGGGCCTCGGGACCACAACGGGCGTGCCAGGCGCCACAAAACACATCCCCAGCGTGTAGGTCAGTTCGTTTGATCCATTCCCGACCATGATCCCATCAGCCGGGTGGCCCAGCCGATCCGCCAGCGCACTGCGCAATCGATGGGGTAGCTCGTCCGGATACCGGTTCAGTTCGGTGCCCTGGAGGGTGGTCAGCAAGTCAGCCTTCAACTCCTCGGGGAAGTCCAGCGGACTCTCGTTCTGGTTGAGCTTGACCTGAATGTCCGGGAAGCTCCCGACCACATACTCGCGCGCCGCCCGTACTTCAGGGCGGACCAGTTTCACAGCGTGTTGAACATCGTGCCGGGACTCAATCATCCGGAATACGGTCTATTGTAGAGTACTGGAATCAACTTACCTGCTCACCACACCCTTTGCCACAAGCCCGACCAAGCGTATCAAGGTGCTCCTGACCATCCGGCCGGTCTCGACAACTTCATCGTGGCCCAGCGGCTGACTGTTCAGGCCAGCCGCCGGATTGGTAATGGTGGAGAGCCCCAGCACGCGCATGCCCGCCTGGGCAGCCGCCCGAGCTTCCGGCACGGTGCTCATGCCCACCGCATCAGCCCCCAGTGCACGAAAGGCGCGGATCTCCGCCTTCGTTTCATAGCTCGGACCCATGGTCCAGAGGTAGACACCCTGCTTGACCTCAATGTCCGCGGCAGTAGCCAGTTGTCCGGCTTCCAGCAGCCAGGCGCCATCGTAGTTATCTCGTTCGATTCGCGGCGGTGGCTTCAAATCAGGCCTCGGGCCAATCCAATCGATATGCCCGTTGATCCACATCAGCGTACCGGGCGGGAAGTCGCGATTGATCCCGCCAGCCGCATTGGTGAGCAGTACCTGCTCTGCTCCGAGGGCTGCCGTCAGGCGAATCGGGAAGGTCACACGCTCAAGGCTATGTCCCTCATACATGTGGGCCCTGCCCTGAACGAACAGGACTTCACATCCCTCGAGTGTACCGAAGACGAGTCGTCCTTGATGGCCCTGCACCGTGGCGGCCGGGTATCCCGGAATGTCGGACGCATTGATGACCACGGGATCGTCTACGGCGTCGGCCAACTCGCCTAGACCCGAGCCCAGAACAAGAGCCAGCCGTGGGACGCGATCCGTTACAGCCCGGACGGCTTCTACTGCCTTCTTCATGCCGCGCGCAGGTTGCGAAACGTCCGCATGCTCCAAAGCACTTCGCGAATCACAACGCTCAAGGTGGTTGCCAGTGGAATGGCGATCAGCATCCCGATGATGCCGGCCAGCTGCGCGCCGATGAGCACTACAAAGAGAATCATCAGCGGGTGCGCTCGGGTGGCCTTCGAAAAGATCAGCGGCTGCAGCAGAAGATTGTCGCTGACCTGTGTTACGGCCATCGCGATCAGCACGCCGGGGAAGAGCGAGAAGTCTCCGGTCTGGGAGATACCAACAACTGCTCCGGCCAAGAGCCCAATCACCGGGCCGAAATAGGGAATCGTATTAGCGAGCCCGGCAAAGATGCCGACCGCAAGCGCATAGTCCAGCCCGACAACGCTGAGGAGAATAGTGGCAGTGGTGGCAATCGAAAGGCTTTGGAGAAGCAGCGCGCGAAAGTACCGGCCGATGCTCATTTCCACCTTGTCGACAATCCCCAGGGAGATCTCGAAGAATCGATTCGGGATAACCTGAAGCAGGTTCGTCTTGATTTTCGGACCGTCCTTGAGGAAGAAGAACGACACGAAAGGGATGACCAGTACCGCGTAGAAAATGTTCGTGAACAGATCTATTACTGATCCGGCCATGGCGGTGATGCGGTCCTCTCGCATCAGTGTCTCCAGGGCATCAAACATGCCCTGCCGCACGGCCTCGGCGTCAATCGGTACCCAGAGAGCGATTCGCTCAGCCACAGTCCGTGCCACGCCATCAGGCGAGAGTTGCCGGGATACCTCGCTAATCTGTCCGGCCGCGAAAGGGACGAGATACGTTAGCATGATCCCAATGACACCCAAGAAACCGACAAAGGTCACCAGCAAGGCGGTCATGTGAGAGATCCCGAAGCTCTCCATCCAATCCTTGAACGGCCGCATAACGTATGCGAAGGCCATTCCGACAATCAGGTAGGCAAAAAGCCGCGCAAAGTACCAGAAGAGCAGCAACAAACCCGTCGCCAACAGCACGTAGACCACCGAGCGGATGATCTTGTCCGCGGTGAACGTGCCTTGCTGTACGGGCTGGTTTCGGGTTTCCTGGATCATGCTGGGTTGGTCGTCCGCCGCGTCCTACGGCGTGTGTCAGTCTTCGGTCCCTACCTCGGCCTGCAAGCGGGCCAAGGCGTCGCGGATAATGTCCGTCTCAAACCCCTTCCGAACCAGATGACTGTAGAGTCGCTCCCGCCTTTTCCTGGGATCAGTGACGCGCGCCAGTGTTCGGTGCTTCTTGACGGCCAGATTGTAGGCGTCCGCGACCTCGTCCCGCGATAGTGAGATACGAGCAACCACTTGCTCGGCCAATTCTCGCCCGATGCCATTCTTGGTCAACTCCATGAGGACCCGTCTGCGGCCGAGTCCTCGCATAATCATCCGGTCGCGGACAAAACTCTCGGCAAAGGCCTCGTCATTCAGGTAGCCGAGGGCCTCCATCCGGCCCATGGCGAAGGCGATGGCCTCGCCGGAGAACCCGGCCATTCCCAATCGGCGGGTCAACTCGCCCACACTTCGAGGCCGATGCGCCAGCAGGTTGAGCGCCTTCTGCCGTGCCCGAAACGCAGCCTCAGCGGCCAGGCATTTTGCCAGTAGCGCCTCGTCAAGCTCCACGCCTGTGCGGATTCCCAAGTCCAAGGCCGCATCCAGCGGCATGCCAAAGGAGAACTCTTCGTCCACAAACACGGACATCCGATTGGGGTCGCGCGCCTGAACGGAGGTGGCGGTGACCGGCCCAGGGACCGGATCGGGGCGATTGCGCTTGGGGCGATTCACTCTACGTAGACGCGGATCGAGTCCAGTGCGATCCCGGCTACGATGCCGATCCCTCCTGTCACGTTGCTGACGGGCTCGCGTCTGTCCGGGTCGTTTCGGGACAGAGCGAATCGCGCGTAGTCCAGCTCACCCCGGACGGCTGCCACACGGAGCACATGAGGGGGAAGTGGGGTTGTGGCTGACTCAACTGGCACGGCGTATATCCCCGTCCAACTCAAGGGGCCCTGTCCATGCGGGGGTTCCTGGAGGACTGAACTCGACGGCAGGAAGAAATCGATCAGTCGGGACGAAAACGATTCGAGTGGCGTCACGGAGGTTTCCACCCAGTAGTCCCCGGACCCTTGGGCCCCCTCGGGAGGCGCGGTCCACCAGAGTGTCACGTCCACTGGATAAATAAAACCGGTGCTGGAAAGTGCGAGACTGTCCAGTGGCAGGGAAAGTGAATCCAACAGAACGGCCCGAATGGGCTGGTTTGGGGCCGAAACCCGCAGGCTGTCCACGGTTAGGGGCGGCGGCACCGTGCCCTTGGCCGTTGCCACATCACCCCCGTGGCTCGCGACCAGTTCAAAAGTGGCTCCCGCCGCCACGAGTCCGGTTGAAACGGCCGAATAGACGCCGGCCTCTGGAGATTCGCCGTACTCCACCTCCATCCCATCAACGGTGACCCGGATTTCGGCGCCCCGGGCCGGCCGTCCGATACCATCCTCATTCAGAGGAACGGAGCGCGAGAGACTAACGGTCGGCAGGGGCTTATTGGGCTGAAAGTAGGCCTGCACCACCAGTGCGTCCGGCTCTAAGGGATCCGAGTCGCAGGCGGCTACAACCGCTACGAGAAGGCCGAGGCAAACACTGGGTACGAGTCTCATAGGTCTACCCTCAACTCGAACAGCGGCAGGATGGGCAGCCCGCGCCGCTGGGTAACGCGCACTGAATTCCCGTCGGGCTCGAAGAAGCGATCAATCACGTTTCGATGGCCTAGTGCGTTGTACAGTTGCAGCTGGACGCGCCATTGGGCGTCAAACAGCACAAAGCTGCGGCTGGCATTTACGTCCAGTCTCCAGTAGAGGGGAAGCCTCCCGTTGTGCGCCGTGGGGCGAAACAGATAGGTGGTCGGCTCCTCGTCCACGGGCCCGGCAACCGCGTAGCGGGCCTCCGGAACGGTGATTGGATATCCCGAGCGAGCCAGAAAGCCCAGCCCGTAGCTCCACGTGTGGCCCCTTCTCTCGATGTATCCGCGGGTTGTCACCGGAACGTCATAACGCGCCGGGATGAAGTCATCACCGTCTGACGGTCCGGATGTGACCGACCGCTCAATCGAAAGTCCCAGCGTGGCCAGTATCGTACCCTTTTG
>JBLFXH010000075.1:0-13497 GCA_047611125.1 Rhodothermales bacterium | reverse complement strand
CGGATTGGCATGCTGGCCTGAAGTGGCCCAATTGTGTCCGTCGGGACACGCTCCGATGGGGCTGGTCGTGTCCGAGTGGACACGTGACTGCAGCGCTGCGGCCGCGGGGGGCCAGTTGGGCGGCCGCTCCGTGGGACGCGCGCGCCCGCGCCCTAGTCCCGCTCGATCCCCAGTCTCCGCATGATTTTAAGCAGGCTGGCGTGGTCGGCTAGCCCAAGTGCCTCGGCTGTCCGGGTGACGTGACCACCGTTCTCTTCCAGCGCCTGCGACACGATGGTCCGTTCGGCCTCCGCCTTTCTGGCGGCGAAGGTCGTTCCGGAAGCCTGGTGTGGACCGCCGGCCAAGTCCTTCGGGAGTGCGTCCGGCCCAATGATGTCCGAGTCCGACGCGATGACCAGCCTCTCCAGGACATTGCGGAGTTCACGCACGTTGTTGCGACTCCACTCTTGAGCCGTCAAGGCCTGCATCACCTCAGGAGAAAGCGCCCGCGCCTTCAGGCCGAAGTCGCGGCAGATCCCAAGAAGCAGGGCGCGAGCGAGATCGGGAATATCACTGCTGCGCTCTCGCAGGGGCGGAACGCGAAGTATGTGCGTGTTCAGGCGGTAGAGCAGGTCAGTTCGAAACGAACCCTCTGAAGCTGCGGCGTCCAGGTCTCTGTGGGTCGCGGCCACGACGCGGGCGGTCACCTTGACCGTTCGCTCGCCGCCCACCCGGACCAGTTCTCGTGACTCCAGAACACGGAGGAGCCGAGCCTGCAGGGACCCGCTGAGCTCGCCAATCTCATCCAGGAATAGGGTCCCTCCTGCGGCCCGTTCGAAGGCACCGCGATGAAGTCGATCGGCACCGGTGAAAGCACCCTTTTCATGGCCGAAGAGTTCAGACTCCACCAGTGTCTCGGCAATGGCGCCCGCATTGAGTGCAACGAAAGGCCGGTCGGCGCCGCCCTCACGGTGAATTTCCTGGGCAACCAGTTCCTTTCCTGTGCCGCTCTCTCCCAGGACGAGAACCGTCGAAGGAATGGGAGCGACCCGGCGTATCTGAACTTTGAGCTGCTTCATGGCCGGGCTCGACCCAACCAGCGGTGAGCCGCTGGCGAGTTCGATCCGCAAGGCCCGGAGCTCAGATGAGACCCGGTCCTGCTCTAGCGCTCTCTGAACCTCTAGAACAACGCGCAGCATTGGCTCCGCTTTGTCAATGAAGCTGACGGCTCCCAGCCGGATGGCCTGCATGCATCGGTCGAAGTTGCCCGTCCCCGTGTAGACGATGACAGGGGGTGTGGCCACCCACGTCTGAATCTCCCGAAGAACGCCAAAACCGTCCACTCCCGGCATCTCCAGATCGAGAATCATGCAGTCCACGGGTTCGCTCTGGAGCACCTCAAGCGCTTCCTTTCCGCCTTCTGCAACGCGCGTTTCAAAGTCGCCGAGGCGCCTTAGATCATAGGCATACTGCTCTGCAAGGGCCGGAACGTCATCAACAATCAGGACCAAGGGCATGATCAGTGGCGGGAGGTGGGGATCTCGACGATGAACTCGGATCCGTGTCCGGGCTCGCTGGCAACCCGAACGCTTCCGTTGAGATCCAGCACGAGTCGGCGGACGATGGAAAGACCCAGTCCCGAACCCTCGGTGCGGGTGGTAAAGAAGTCTTCGAACAGCCGATCCTGAATATCGAGCGGAATGCCGGGGCCGTTGTCCTTTACACGAAGACGAACCAAGGATGCGTCGTGCTCCAGAATGACATCCACACGGCCGCTGCCGGGAGGCAGGCTGTCGAGCGCGTTGGTGACCAAGTTTTCGACAATCCTTCTGAGGCCGAGTGGATCGATATCAGCGCGGGCCGACTTCGGCACTGTTAAGTGTACGCGCGGATCAGCGGCAGAGAGTGCGGCTAGAGTTTCCCGGATGATCGGGACCACATCCATCTCCCGGAGATCGGAGTGGGAAGAGATGCGGGCGTAGGACCCGGACAATTCCCTCAGATAGGCAATGCCGGAGTCGAGGGACTTGCTGCGCTCGGAGAAAACCCGAGACAACTCCGCCGGGTCTGCCGCCACCTCCGCGAGATGCGAGACCACGTTGCTGATGGGCGTGAGGCCGTTCTTGATGTCGTGGTTCGCCTGCCGCGCAAAGTCGCCAAGGGCGGCTTTGCGCTCAGCCGCACGGATCCGGGATGCCGACGAACGCAGCCGCCGCACCATGGCCTCCATGGTGCGGCTGAGGCGTCCGATCTCGTCGCGCCGGGTGGCGAGGAAGCGGGGAGAAGCGTGATCCAGATCGACGGATGCTGTGGCATCCGCGAGCTGAACCACGGGGCGGGTGAAGCGGCTCGCGGCCAGCCAGGCACCTAGCAGTCCGATGACGGTCATAGCTATGAAGGCGCCCAGAAACCACCGGTCCAGCGAATCGAGAACCGTGCCCAGGTGCCCCAGATCGTGCGCCACTCGGATGCTGGCCTCCTCCGGTCTGAACGAGTCGTTAAGCCAGGTGACATCCAAGTCGCTGGACAAGCCTGACAGGGAGCGACCCGCCAGCAGTCGGCCATCCACCACCAGGCCGGTGGCCATGGCGGGGTGGGCAGTTAGCCCACTCCAGAACGCGTCGTCCAGACGACGACCGGCCAGCAGGCGTACGGGCGTATCGCCCAACAGGGTGGCCTGCAGCGCGACAAGACTAGAGGCGAGAATGATGGGCCGATCTACCGAGTCGCCGGATCCCAGGGAGGCCGGAAGTAGGGATCGCCCTTGCCACGGCAATCCCTCTGCCGCCCCCGCCCCAATCCCCGAACCCAGAAATTCCTGCCCGTCGCCGTCCGCCAGCACGAACCAGTCCACACCCGAACGGTCGGCCGCCAGGTCGCCAATGCTGGGCAGCACCGCGGTCCAGGACGAATCACCGCCGAGCCACTCTAGCAGTCGAGGGTCTGCGGCGAGTTCGCCCTCCAGCTGGCCGACCCCCCGCAGTAGATCAGCCTGTTCCACTTCAAGCCGGTCCTCCGCCGAGTCAATAAGGGCGGTAACGCGCTCCCGGTACTCTTCGGTGAGTCGGACGCTCATTTCCTCGCGGACAAGCGCCAAGAGAATGGCCAACGGTACCAGTACCGAAGCGCCAATCAGCAGGAGGAGTTGGGACCTGAGCCGCACGGCGGGTCAGGCTCCGAACTGGATAAGGTGGTGTTCCAGATGCTTGAACATGCTCCCTCCGCGCTCAGCAGCAGTCATGGTTCCAAACAGAGCGTGAAAAACCTCGCCGGCCCGATCGGGTCCTGCTTCCCTCAGTACGTTCAAGGCAGCTAAGAGCCGATCGCGCTCCCGCGTAAAGTCTCTTGCATCTGCGATCACATACTGCGGGTGCGTGCCCAGAGAATGCGGATACGGTTTCGGGCCGACGACCATTTTTCGAATCACCCCCTTGAACAGCTTCAATATCCAGGACGAGCCTGACAACGCCTTGCCGTTGGATACCTCCTGAACCTCGGCACAGTGGGCGAGCATCTGGGCGGCGTTCATCTTGCCCCAGCCAGGCTGGCTGTCGGAATTGAGACTATCAATCCGGCTCAGGGCTTCGTCAAATGTGTCGGAATCGTACAGGCTACGCATCTACACCGTAGTTGATGAAAGACAACAACGCGCTACGGGACTCGGCGGTCCTCGCGCCCCCGCCGATCAGGCGAAGAACAGCACCGCAGACGCCGTAACTATGGCAATAAGCAGCCGGTGAATCCACACGTCGGCATTGGGCATTTTGACCACAAACTTGACCGCCAGCCAGGCTCCGGTGGACTGAAACACCGCCATTGCAAGTCCATAGCCCACGTGGACCTGATCCTGCAGAAAGAAGATGGCCAGCGTCGGGATTCCGTACGCGGCGACAATGACCAGCTTGACTCCATTTGCGGCAGAGAGGGTGTACCGCGCCAGCAGGACCAGTCCGGCAAGGAGGAAGATGCCCACGCCCGCCTGAATAAAGCCTCCGTAGACGCCAATCGCGAAGAAGACGGGGACTGCCAGTGCTCGCCGGCGGGTTGAGAGCTCAAAGCCTCCCTCGTGAATCCACCGCTTTGGGTTGATCAGCAGCACCACAAGCATGAACACCATCAACCCGCCGATGGCGTAGTTCATGGCCTCCTCGTTGATGGTGACCGCTATTCTGGAGCCGAGAGCGGCACCGGCCACCGCCGGGATAAGCAGCCAGCCTGCCCCCTTGTAGTCCACAACGCCCGCCCGCGACATCCCAACCACACCCACGGCGCTTTGGAGCATGACGCCGATTCGATTCGTCCCGTTGGCCACGGGTGCTGGAAGGCCGCAGAGAAAGATGAAAATGGGCAGCGTAATCAGAGACCCGCTCCCGGCCAGCGTATTGATCACGCCGGTCACCACACCGGCAACGGCAAAGAGCAGCCACTCAAGGGCCGTTAGGTCCATCTCCATAGGCAGCGGGCTCAGAGGCAGTTTTTGCGGCGGAAATAGAAATCCATTGGTTGGTCTGCTGTTCGGTTCGGCCAACCCAATAATACCGTCGGAACAGGCCGAGTGCCTACCGTCCGTCAAGCCGCCAGGGGAGGGGCCACGAGGTTCTGATTCCTTTGTCGTGGAGGCGGATGGCTGTATTCTACGTCATGAAAAGCCCGCTCCTCTTGCCAGACCCCGGCCCTCTGTCGCAAGGACTGGAACCATTGGAGAGCATGGCGGCCAAGATGACCGGCCTCGCCGAGGTTTTTGACGGACGGGTGGGGATCTACGTCCGTCATCTGAAGACCGGGGAGGAGTTCAGGGTCAGCGCTGACTCCCTTTTTCCGACCGCGAGCATGGTCAAGATTCCCATCATGCTAGCCACGTTTGCGGCCATAGAACGGGGAGAGCTCCCCTACCACGGGGTGCAAATCTACCGTGACTCACTGCTGGACCCAGGCGATGACCTGTTGGGCAGTTTTTCCGACGGCGAAGAAATCCTGCTGTCGAAGCTGGTCCTGCTCATGCTCACCATGAGCGACAACACGGCCAGTCTGTGGCTACAGCAACTGGCCGGCGGAGGCGAGGCCATCAACTCATGGCTGGATGAAGCAGGCTTCACCGCAACGCGGATGAACACGCGGACCGAAGGGCGCAGGCCCGACTGGGAGCGTTTTGGCTGGGGACAGACGTCCCCACGGGAGATGGCCGAACTTGTGGTGGCCATACGCCGCGGCCGCGCGGTCAGCCCGGCGGCCAGTCAGGAAATGTACCGGGCGCTCACTCGAACCTTCTGGGACGACGAGGCCATTTCAGAGCTGCCGCCCTGGGTTCAGGCGGCCTCCAAGCAGGGAGCGGTCACGAATTCGAAGTCCGAAGTAGTGCTAGTAAATGCGCCTTCGGGCGATTACGTGTTCTGCGTCATCACGGACGAGCAGTCGGATACCTGGTGGGTGCCCGACAATGCCGGCTTCGTTCTGATCAGAACCGTCTCCCGGTTGCTATGGGCGCACTTTGAGCCAGACCACCCCTGGATACCGGAAAGAACCGGCGTGTACCAGGCGCCCTGAAGGCGAGACTAGTTCTTGTACCGGTAGACGATGCGACCCTTGGTCATGTCGTACGGCGACATCTCTACGTCGACGCGGTCTCCGGGGAGGATGCGGATAAAGTACTTCCGCATTTTTCCAGAGAGCAGTCCCAGGATGCTGTGTCCGTTGCTCAGTTCCACACGGAACTGTGCATTCGGCAGGGCTTCAGTTACCACCCCTTCCTGTTTGATCGGTTCTTGCTTAGCCATTCAGATGGTTTGATCGTGTCTTGTTAATAGGCCCGTAAGCAGGGCATCACAATAATACGCCGGACAGAGCATATTTGGTCCTTTGAAGACAGCGCGCGTGCGGGATTCCCCGTCAATCCGACGCGGGAGCGTGCCCGGTTTCCTGGCGGCTGGGCCGACGTACCCTTGATTCCTCAATAGTACCGGGCGAGCCGCACCAACCAACCAGGGAGAAAATGTCTCTTCCGTCTGACCTCGCGGGCCCCGACCTGCCTACATGAACGTTGATATAGACCAACAAGGCCGCGTTGTCGGTCTATTCTGAGTGAAGTAAGGAACTCCTATGGTTATTTAGACTAATTCTAAATAGCTTGCTTTAAGCAACCCAAACGCAACTGCCGTGCTACCACTTCCTCTTGCACCTGTGACCTCGTTCCCGGCTGGCGATTCGGTCCAGATCGAGGTTCTCGGCGTTGCTGAGGCGGTTGCCCGTCGTCTAAGGCAGTTGGGTGTCCGCGAGGGCTGCAGGGCTCGTATTCTAACTGCCGGCGATAAGTGCGTCCTCGCGATTGGGCAGTCGCGCATCGCCCTCCGCAAGGAGGTGGCCATGGGTCTTTTCGCGGTTTGCTGCGAGGATGAGGACAGACTCTGCATGGAGGGGATCGCCTGCTGCCAGGTAGAATCCGAATTGTGACCACCTCGTTGGACCAGTTGAAGCCTGGCGAGTCGGGTCGTATAGACGGCTTCTCCGGCTCGGCACCTAGCCGCCTTCTGGAATTAGGTCTGTTGCCGGGGACCCTGGTAGAGGTAGTGCGCCTGGCGCCGTTGGGTGACCCGATGGATCTGAAGGTTCGCGGGTTCCACCTATCGCTCCGCAAGAAAGAGGCGGCGCAGATAATCGTCCTGAGGTCATGAGTACCAGCGAAAGGAGGGCGGTCACCAAGATTGCGCTTGCCGGCAATCCGAATGTCGGAAAGACGGTGCTGTTCAATGCACTGACCGGCGCGAACCAGAAGGTCGCGAATTACCCGGGCGTCACGGTCGAGCGCAAGTCCGGACGGCTCACTGGAACGGGTAAGGCCGGCGTGCCTGCTGTTGAGGTCGTTGACCTGCCTGGCTGCTACAGCCTCAATCCGCGCTCCATCGATGAGCGGATCGCGCATGATGTTCTGGTTGGTCACACGCAGAGCGAGGAGCCGCCGGATGCGGTCATCTGCGTGGTCGACGCTACAAACCTGGAACGCAATCTATACCTGATCACCCAGGTCCTGGACCTGGGGCTGCCGTCCGTCCTGGGCCTCAACATGATGGACGCCGCAGAGGCCGCGGGCATCAAGATCGACACCGAGGCGCTGTCTGCGGCGCTGGGCATCCCGGTAGTTCCGCTCGCAGCAAGACACGGGCGAGGGATCGATGAACTTCGGGAGGCTGTGCTGACCGGGGCGCTAGTCGCTCCACCGGTTGACTGGCCAATACGGGATGACGTGGATGCAGAGGTTCAGCGCCTCGGCAAGATTCTCGCGGAGGAATACCCCGAGCTAGACGGACGGCGTGTGCGCTTCGAGGTATTCGCGGCGTTGACGAGCGATGTCCTACTTGACAGTTGGACCGATCGGGCTCCTGGTTTCCGGGAAGAGATCCTTTCGGCGCGGACCGCAATGGAGTCGGCTTCGATTCCCTATCACATGGCAGAGACGATGGGCCGCTACGGCTGGGTCAGTCCACTTGTGCAACGGGTTGTCCAGCGTCACTCCGACGCCCACGCTCGATCCGTATCTGATAAATTGGATGCGGTCCTCATCCACAGGTTTTGGGGTCCCGCCATCTTTGCGGCGGTTCTGGTCCTGATCTTTCAGGCGGTGTTCACCTGGGCGGTCCCGGCCATGGATCTGATCGAGTGGTCCGTGAACGGCATTGGCGCCGGGCTCAGAAGCGTGATGCCGGACGGAGTCTTGGAAGACATCATGGTTGAGGGTGCCCTGACGGGAGTCGGCAACGTGGTTGTGTTTCTTCCGCAGATCCTGATCCTGTTCTTTTTCCTCGGACTGATGGAGGACACAGGATACATGGCTCGCAGTGCCTTCATCATGGACCGGGCCATGCGCCGGTTTGGCCTGTCCGGTGCCTCTGTGGTCCCGCTGCTCTCCGCTTATGCCTGTGCGATTCCGGGCATCATGGCGGCGCGGACGCTGCCCGATGAACGTGACCGCATTATCACCATTATGGTGGTCCCGCTACAGGGATGTTCGGCCCGACTCCCAGTGTATGTGCTGTTCATCGGCGCCTTTATTCCCGCCGGTACACTGCTCGGCGTTGTAGGCTATCAGAGCCTGGCAATGACGTCCCTCTACTTCCTCGGGACGGGGATGGCCTTCGTCGCCGCCTGGGTTCTGGGCCGATTCGTCTTCAAGGGGGAAGGTTCATCGTTCGTGATGGAATTGCCACCCTACAGGGCACCGCAGTGGAAGTTGGTATTTAGACGGATGATTGACCGTTCGCGCGTATTCGTGGTTCGGGCTGGCAAGATCATCTTCGGAATGAGCATTCTCTTGTGGTTGCTGGCCGCCTATCCGAAAACCGAACTCACGCCAGATCTTCAGGCCACGCTAGCCACTGCACAGGAGGCGGTGGCTCAGGCCGAACAGGCAAGTGATCCCGCCGTGACGACATTGGCTCTAGATGCTCGAGCCGCGGCCCAGAATCAGGTGGCGTCCTTCCGAACCCGCAACAGCTACATCGGCCGATTTGGCCGGGCCCTGGAGCCCGTCATGGCACCCCTGGGTTTTGACTGGAAGATCTCAGCCGGCATAGTCGCCTCCTTCGCTGCCCGCGAGGTGATCGTAAGCGCCCTGGCCACCATCTACAGTGCTGGCGCAGATGCGGACGAAGAGAGCCTTGCACTCCGCGACGCCATCAAGTCGGACACCTACCCGGACGGAACCCCGGTCTTCACACCGCTGGTGGCTGTCAGCCTGATGGTGTTCTTCGTGTTTGCCCTTCAATGCATGAGCACACTGGCCATCGCGCGCCGGGAGCTAAACTCCTGGTTCTGGCCTGTGGTCATGTGGGTCTACATGTTCGGCTTGGCCTACGTCTTTTCGCTGGTGGTCTACCAGGGCGGACTCGCTCTGGGACTCGGCTGATCTACCACTCGTAGCCCAGAGCCAGAGTCAGAGCGCGGTTCACGGGCCATTCCTCTCGGAAGACGCCCAGTGCTCCGAAGTGGCCAAAGCCGTACTGGACGTTGCCGATCACATCGGGCTGCGCCAGAATCTCAGGGTCGAACACGCCAAGCGGGGGATCCCAGTCGCCGTCCATGATGCGCACCTGAACGCCCATCGACATCACGCTTTCTGGGGATTGGTCGTAGACGCCATCCGCCCGAAAGTCGGCGATGATCTGACGGACTGTCTCTGTATCCTGAGTCAGATCGAGAGTCACGCTCCACGCTCCGTCGGCAGTGCGTAGCCCTGAGCGTCCGTATGGGACGAAGAAGAAGGCCTGCAAGGCACCGCCGCCCGGCTCCTGGCCATCGTTCTGGTTGTTCAACAAATAGATGGCGTTGATGTCCCAAGGTGAGGCCACGCGCGGGATGGTGATCTGCTGCCGGATCTGCATGGAGTCTGGCGAAAACGTGATCGGTCCCTTTTGGAAGAGGGCAGCATCCGGGATGGTGGGGATCTGAGTCTCGGCCCAGGCCATCTTGTCGTCTGCGCGGATCACCTCCAGGCGGTAGCGGCGTCCAGGCATGACAATGAACCGCGACCGAAAGACGTGTCCGTATGTGTCGTCATCTAGCTGCTCGAGGCTATGAGTCCATTCCCTGACTAACCCCGTCGTTAGGTCAGTCGAGAAGACCTTGGCGTCGATTCGGTTGTCTTCGGTCGGCGCCAGTATCAGTTCCGGGGTTCTTGTTACCGGGATCACGCGGACGCTGTGGTTCTGGTCCAGCTCATCCAGAAACCCGTAGACCGTGAAATACCGCTCGTCGTTGTCGAACGGGTCGAGGGTGGTATCGGAACAAGCGAACGTTGAAAACGCCAGAAAGAGAAGGATGGGCCGGACGTAGGTTCGCAAGTTGCCGAGTGTTGGGGTGTGGACGAAAAGGTAGGATGGGAGAGGGTAGTAGCTACGGTGCGCGCCATGAACGGTAATCCGGCAAGCGCGAGCGGTTGCCGGGGGAGGCTTCCCCGACTAGTTTTCGGCTCCAACACGGTCAGCCCCCATGGATCGACGCACGGCAATCAACAGAATATCATTGCTCCTCGGCGCAGCCGTTTCCGCCCCAACAGCGGCCGCACTCCTTTCGGGGTGCCGCGCGCCGGGGGACGGCTATCGACCCAGAACGTTGACGCCGGAGGCCTACTCCGCCGTGGGACGCTTGGCTGAAGTGATTCTTCCCGAGACAGACACGCCCGGAGCTCGGGAGGCTGGCGTACACGGTTACGTGGACATGTTGTTGTCGGATTACTATCCGCAGGCTGAAGTGACGGCCCTGAGGGATGCCATTGCCGCGCTTCGCGCCTCCCTGCTTGACCGTCCAACGGAGGATGGGGCGGAGCTGACCGACCAGACCCTGTTGGAGCGCGTGTCTGCGTTGGACGCCGCGGCCTTCGCCGCTCACTTGCCCGATCGCGCACCGGGAGCGCCGTACACCATCGAGCAGGCATTCAAACAGTTCAAGGAGTTGGTCATCGCGGGGTACTACACCTCTGAGTTGGCTGAGGCCACTGAGCTTTTGCCGCCTCCCATGGGGCCGTACATCGGGGACGCGCCGCTTTCAGATATCGGGAGGACCTGGGCATGACGGCCATTCACAAACGCAGCGAGTTCGACGCCATCGTAGTCGGCTCAGGCATGACCGGGGGGTGGGCCGCCAAGGAGCTTTGCGAGAAGGGCCTGAAGACGCTCGTGCTCGAGCGGGGCCGAAGCATTGAGCACATTACCGACTATACCACCGAGCACAAGCGGGACCACCAGTTGCCGCATAGGGGCAAGGTCCCCGTCCGAGAGGCTGAGCGCGAGTACTCGGTTGGCAAAGATGTCTACCTGTTCGACGAGTCCACGAAGCACTTCTTCATCAACGACCGCCGCAATCCCTACCAGACCAAACGGCCGTTCCGGTGGATTCGGGGGAATCAGGTCGGTGGCCGCTCGCTCTTGTGGGCACGGCAATGCTACCGCTGGAGTGACCTGGACTTCGAGGCCAATATGAAGGACGGACACGGCGTCGATTGGCCGATCCGCTACGCAGACATCGCGCCCTGGTATGACTATGTCGAGTCCTTCGTCGGCATCTCCGGGGAAGCATTGGGTTTGCCGCAGCTCCCGGATGGCGTATTCCAGAAGCCAATGGAACTCACGGCCGTCGAGAAGCACGTCCGGGATTCGATCAAGGCTTCCTTCCCGGGCCGGACTATGACCATTGGTCGGAGCGCCGTGCTTACTGAGCCACTGAATGGCCGGGCGCCTTGCCACTATTGCGGGACTTGCGAAAGAGGGTGCTCGACCGCGTCCTACTATTCAAGCTTGAGCGTGACACTACCGGCCGCCATGACGACGGGGAACATGACCCTCAGAGCACACAGTCTGGTGCACAGCCTGATCTATGACGAGGAAACCAACCGGGTGAAGGGCGTCAGGGTGGTAGATCACGAGACGGGGGAGGTATCTGAAGTGTTTGCAGGAGTCGTGTTTCTGTGTGCGAGTACCCTCGCCTCGACGCAGATCATGATGAACACCAAGACGCCTCGCTTTCCAAACGGCATTGCCAACGGAAGTGGTGAGCTGGGACACAACCTCATGGATCACCACATGGGTGTTGACGGCTACGGGTATTCCGACGACTTCGCGGATCGCTACTACTCCGGAGTCCGGCCAAATGGGATCTACATTCCCCGATTCCGCAATATTGACAAGGCTTCATCCACGGACAAGTTCGTCCGTGGCTACGCCTACCAGGGATCTTCCAACCGGATGGGCTGGGGCCGGGCCAATCGGCAGGCGGGCGTCGGCGTTGAACTGAAGGAACGGCTGCGGGACCCGGGGCCCTGGGAGATGCAGCTTTGGGGGTATGGCGAATGCCTGCCCGACCACGAGAATCAGGTACACCTGAGCGAGGAGGCAGACGAGTGGGGTCTGCCGATTCTGGTTCTGGACTCGGATTGGGGTCCGAACGAGCGCGCCATGCGGCCGGAGATGGTCTCAAGCGCACGCGAAATGCTGGAGGCTTCCGGCCTCCGGGATGTGCGGGTAGACAATGCCCTTGACGCCAACCCGCAGGGCTTTGCGATCCACGAAATGGGCACGGCCCGAATGGGCAGAGATCCCCGCACTTCTGTTCTGAACGGGTGGAATCAGGCGCACGAGGTGCCCAATCTGTTCGTCACCGACGGGGCCTGCATGACCTCATCGGCCGTCCAGAACCCCTCGATTACCTACATGGCCTTGACAGCGCGTGCAGTGAACTACGCGGTGGAGCAGCTCAAGCGGGGAGACCTTCGGGTCTGATCAGGCGGCCGTCCTCGAACTTGCTGTAGGCGGTTCCCACTCATGCTTCGTTGGCTACGTAGTCCTCGCCCGGATTCACAAAGAGGTTCTCTTCCCACCGGTACTGCTTGTCGTGGAGCTCGCGGTAGCGGCCGTTCAGGGCCATCAACTCGGAGTGAGTCCCGGACTCTTGGATCTCACCGCCCTCCAACACGAGGATCTGGTCTGCGCTTCGGATGGTTGAGAGGCGATGCGCGATCACAAACGTGGTCCGCCCCTCCCTGAGGGAATTGAATCCTTCCTGGATGAGCGCTTCGCTCTCGCTGTCGAGGCTGGACGTGGCCTCGTCAAGAATCAGAATGCGCGGGTCCGCCAGAATCGCACGGGCGATCGCGATCCGTTGCCGCTGGCCGCCCGACAGCTTGACGCCCCGTTCTCCTACAACCGTGTCGTAGCCGTCCGTGAAATCACGCACGAACTCGTCGCAGTTGGCCAAGTCAGCCACGCGGCGCACTTCCTCGTCAGAGGCACCGGGCCGAGCAAAGCGAATGTTATCGGCCACGGTCCCGTCGAACAGGAAGTTCTCCTGCATCACTACACCGAGGAGACTCCTGAAGTCCTTCAGGCGAATGTCAGTCAGGTCCACGCCATCAACCGTGACGCGTCCCTTATCGGGGCGATTGAAGGCCATAACTAGACTGACCAGCGTACTCTTGCCGGATCCGCTCGAGCCGACCAAAGCCGTCGTGGTTCCAGCCCCGGCCTTCAGGGAGACTCCTTTGAGGACAGGGACATTCTCGTCGTACGAAAACCAGACATCCTCGAACCCAATGTCGCCGCGTGAACTGGTGAAGGGCTGTTTGGCCTCGTCTGCCTGGTCCTCGGTCTCGTTCCCAAGTAGCTCCCGAATTCGATCGATGCCGGCGAAGGCCTCCGAGATCTGGGTTCCGATATTGGCTATCTGCACGATCGGCGCCGCGAGAAGCCCGATCAGAAAAACGTACATGACGAAGTCTCCCAGTGTCATGGAGCCCTCCAGAATGGCCCGGCCGCCGACCATAATCAGCGTCACACCCACAGCCCCGATGACCAGTCCGGCAAAAGTGGATATGGCCGAAACACCCGTGATGGACTTGCGGACGTTCTGGAAGAGGTCATTGACTCCGTCGGAGAACGCCCCCTGCTCGCGCCCCTCGACACCGTAGGCTTTGACGATGCGAATACCGTTGAGGGTTTCGTTGAGCCGCCCGGTCACCTGGGCGTTAATCTCGCCGCG
>JBLFXH010000074.1:0-13671 GCA_047611125.1 Rhodothermales bacterium | reverse complement strand
ATCGCCTCGTAGATCTCGGCTGTCGACAATCGCGAGCCCAAATCAAAAAGTGATGGGCCGGCGAGAGCGCCCGGTGCGTCAATATTGTGGCATGTGCCGCATAGGTAAGCCTGGAAGACGCCTGGGCCGTCCAGGCCAGACCCAGCCGCCGCCGTGGCCGACGGGGCCGGCGCAGCAGAGACTGCTGTAGTGTACCCGAGGTCGGTCGCCAGCGTCACGCTGGGTTCGCCGCCCAGGGATTGCAGGTAGGCAATGACGGCCTTGATCTCATCATCGTTCAGGCCGATTGGTGGCCGATTGATGGCTGGCATCCCAGGAAGGAAGCCAGTAGTGATGAATTCGTTCGGTTCGTAGAGGGCCTTGGCCAGGTAGGTCACCGCATCCTCTCCCGGGACCCGGGTGGCCGCTGCCGTGCCGATGCCGCCGAGGTCAGGAAAGCGGAGTGACGACGGATCGGCCCCCGATCCAATCGTATGACATCCCAAACACGTCCCTTTGCCGGACATAATGCTCTCCCCGGCTTCGGCGAGTTCCGCAGATGACATGTCCGCTCCAAATGTCGCGGACTCGGGCGGATAGGTGATCTTCTGCGGCACGGTCTGGCCGACGTAGCTGTAAAACGCCGTGACCAGGATGGCAAAGCCAAAGATCTTGACTGCGTTTTTCATTCCGTGTCCCCCGAATCAACCTTCTCGGCCGGCTCCCAGGCCTTCTTTCCCGATAGACCAGCCAGCCAGAAGACAATGGCGATGAATACAAAGAAAATCAGGACCGTGACGGACACCACGTTGGAGGCAAAGCCCAGCGTCGGCGTGAACGCATCAACTGACGTGTCTTCAAGCACTCCGTAGACGTGCCAGTGCTGGCGCATGCCAGCACGGACATAGCCCATCAGGCCCATTGTCCAGGCAAAAGTCAGGGCAATGAAGAACAGCGCGTACTGGCTCCGAGCGGGCATCTGGCCCCACTTGATTTTTCCGGTAATCCGCGCATTCTTGTACATGAATACGTCGATCGTGGTGACAGCAATCATGCAGCCAATCACCGAGAGGACCTGCGGAACGGAGAGGCCGATGCGGACGCTGGCTTCCACGAAGTAGCCGTAGATGCCCAAGAAGGTCACGAAGACCACCACAGAGACGAAGATCGCGATCTGGGCAATGTTGCCCCAATTCGCCCAAGTGACCGTGGGCTCCTTGTTGCCCCGTCTATACAAAAGGAAGCTCAGGAATGTGGTCAGAATCAGGATGTTGACCGCCGTGTTCTTGGCGCTCATGACTCCCAGCACCCCAAGGACGGGATGGTGGGCACCACCCATCTTGCGCGCTTCCTCGACCGATGCCACCAAAGAGTGGGGCGTTGCCCAGACAAGGAAACAGCCCGCGATGACGATCAGCAGGTACTTGATGTACGGCCTGAATCGCTCCGCGCCTTCTATTCGCTCCATACTGACCCAGAGGTAGTAATTGGCCGCGAGAAACAGGTTGCCGATCAGGATGGCCTGTATGATGAACAGCCACGAGAAGGTGCCGCCCATGAGCGTAATCCCAAGGCTCTGCGAGAATGCGTAGATCTCCTTGCCGAGCCAGTAGCCCGCGAAGGGCAGGGGTAGCAGCGCAGCGATGGCAATGAAGTTGCCGACGTAGCCCATCCAGTCGTAGTGGGCGCGTTCCTCATCGGTCTTGGCACCAAGGAACTGAAAGGCTGCGTAAGCGGCGGCAACTGAGCCACCGAAGGCGATGTTGGCAATGATCCGGTGGATGTTGATAGGCATCCACATCGGGTTCATGAAGGCAGCAGACAGGCTGACCAGTTCACCAGTTTCGGAGATGCCGGCCGGCGTGTTCATGAACGTCAACCACGCGTCGGCGATGAACATGATGCCCGTACCAACAACGTTGAGCATGATGCCCAGCGCGATGTGGGTCTTCGGATTGAATTTTCCCCAGCCGTAGTAGTAGCTGTAGAGAAAGATGGCCTCCAGAAAGAAGAGCGTGACGTAGGGGAAGAATGTCCAGCTGAAGATGGACATCATGTAGCTGGTCAGTGCCGGGTAGAGCACCACCAACAGGAAGGTCAGCATCGCGCCTAGTGAGGCGGTGAAGCTGAACGAGACCGAGAGCAACTTGGTGAACTCGTAGGCGAGCGCGTCATAGCGCTTGTCGCCCGAGACGTAGCCGATGATCTCGATGATCACAGCGAACATCGGCACGGCCAGCACAAAGGCCGCAAACATCAGGTGCAACTCGGCCGTCACCCACATGATGACACGGCTTCCAACTATGGGAAACTCACGATACGCGGGATTCGCCGCGTCCTGGGGCGCCGAGGCAAAAGCTTCGATGGGTGCCACAAGCAGGACCGCCGCGGCCGCAGCCAAAAGGCCCCCTGCAATGGCAAGTCGTTCTCGGGAAAGGCCCCAGAAGTAGCGGGACTCTCCCAGCCGTTGAGGGAGCGAGCCTCTCATTGCCCGCCTCCGGACATGTCAAGCAGAAAGGCGTCAACCGCCTCCTCACTCTCAATCGTGACGAAGCCCTTCATGCGATAGTGACTCAGGCCACAGAGCTGGGCACAGGCGATTTCATATTCGCCTTCCACGGTTGGTACGAACCAAATCGGGATCACGAGCCCTGGAATGACATCCTGCTTGACGCGCAATTCGGGCACACCAAACGAGTGGATGACATCCTTGGAAGAGAGATTCAGAATGACGGGCCGGTCGACGGGCAGGTGGAGCTCGTTCAGTGACACGACATCATCAGCCGCGGCGGCATCGGTCATGTCCAAGCCCAGCGGGTTGCGGACAACGTCAATCAGCTCCGGCGCACGCTTCCCAAAGACGCCGTCGTCACCCGGGTAATGCACATTCCAGGCAAACTGCTCCGCCACAATGTTCACTACGTAGGGGGCGTCCTGGGCAGCCGGAAAGTCGTTCTTGATGAAGCCCCATAGGGGGATGGCAAAGCCTAGCAGCAGCGTGGCTTCTGCCACAATGACCACGACCTCCTGGTACTTGGAGTACCGGCCATCAGCGCCTTCATAGCTTGCGGTAGGGTTTTTTGAGGCCCGGAATCGGAAGAGCACGTAGATGAAATAGGAGCCCCAACCGATAAGCAGAAACAGCATCAACCAATGGACAAGAGACATCATGAAGTCGATGTCTGCTGCGTGCGCCGATGCGCGTCCCGGCATGCCGAGGAATTGGCTGATATCCAGAAACTCTCTCATAAGGCCTCAGGGGTCAGTCAGTCGTGGAGCTATCGTCCAGATCGGCAAGACGCGCGATCCGAACACTCATGTTGCGGAAGAAGGAGACGATGCCGCCAAAGACGCCAGTGATAATGCAGAACAGGACAAGCATGGACGCTGAGACGGCTCGCACAGCCGGGGCATCCACTCCTGCGCCAAAGCAGCGCTCACAGGCGTGTGACAGTTCCGGAACGGCGGCCATGAGGAGCAAAACGCCAAGCAGTCCGGCTGCCCTGAGGGCGGTCCGGCTGTAGAATATGGAGCGACGGGTCATCCAGTGGCCTCAAGTTTTTTCATGTTGGCCAAGAAGCGACGTCCGTACAGAATCAAGCCAATGGCTGATGCTGCGGCCACGGCAGCCCAGGCGTAGCCCATGGCGCCACCGACGGAAGTCACGGCGTAGACGGCAGAACCGCCGGCCAAAATCGCCGACAGGGAGATAAAGACAATGTGGAACGACTTAAGCGACATTGAACACCATTTCCAGGGCAGCACGGCCCATCTGATCGTGGTAGGCCCAATTGAAGAGGATGATCATGATGGTCAGAAACAGCATGGTCAGGGCCAGAATTGACGTGATGATCTTCTTCTCGTCAATTAGGTGCATGAAGTAGGCCGCAACGAGTCCTGCCTTAACCGAGGCTATCGCAAGCGCCAGAATCAGCGCCGGCCAAATGCTCAGGTGGAGGTAGGCCACAGCGACAGTGACCACGGTCAATACCATGAGGGAGCCAAACACGTACATGTAGACACGGACGTGTTTCTGGATCTCTTCGACACTGTGAGAATCAGCCATAATGCAATTCGATTTTGTCTGCTGCGCGTTGGGTCCCCTGATGGATCAGAGCAGGTAGATGGTCGGGAAGAGGAAAATCCAGACGAGATCCACAAAGTGCCAGTAGAGCCCGGCCACTTCGATTCGGCTCATGAACCGCTTCGGATCGGTCTTCCACATTTTGGCCCCGGGGCCGAGGAAATAGCCGTTGACAATAATGCCGCCAATCACGTGGAGCGCGTGCAATCCGGTCATCACGAAGTAGATGGCCAGGAAGTTGTTCTCAGCTGGGAGATATCCGTGCGAGAACTTGTCCGAGTACTCAATGGTCTTGATGGCCAGGAAGCCGAAGCCCGCCAGAACCGTCAGGCCCATGTAGATCCGGTACTTCTTGAAGTTGCCCATCGCCAGCGCTGCCCAACTCAGGACAATCGTCACTGAAGACGCGATCAGGACGATGGTGTTGAGGAAGGCCAGCGGAACGTTCAGAATCTCAGACGCCGAGCCGTACGTGTGCCCGAGAATGTCGCCAGGCCAGGCAGGCGCACCAACGCGAAGGAAGATGTAGGCGGAGAAGAGGCCACCGAAGAGCATGATCTCCGAGGCGAGGAACAGCCAGATGCCGAGTTTGGCGTTGTTGACGCCCGTATCTGGACGCGCCTCTACCGTGTAAGGAATCTGCATGGTTTAAGGCTGGTCCTGAGGGTAGAAATCAGTGTCGTGGCCGGGTACGCTGTACTCGTAAGGGCCGCGGTAGACCGTCGGTACGGTCTCGAAATTGCCGTGTCCCATGGGCGGGGAGGTGGTGGCCGTCCACTCAATGGTGGTGGCGTCCCACGGGTTGTCGTTTTCGACCTTCTTGCCCTTCCAGATGCTCCAGAAGAAGTTGAAGATGAAGGGCAGTTGGAAGAGCCCCAGCACCCACGCCGCAATGGACATGGTCTCGTTGTAGTGAATCACCTCCTGAGCGAACTCGTAGCTCGCCCCGCCGTCGTAAAGGCGTCGGGAGACACCGGCCATACCCTGGATCAGCATGGGGAAGAAGATGAAGTTCATGGAAATCATCGATCCCCAGAAGTGAATCTTACCCAAGGGCCCGTTCAGCATTCGCCCGGTCGCCTTCGGATACCAGTAGTAGATCCCGGCGAACATCGCTAGGATGGTCCCGGGTGCTACGACGTAGTGGAAGTGACCGATCACGTACATCGTGTCGTGGAGCGGAATGTCCGTTGGGGCGAGACCAAGCGGCAATCCCGTCAGGCCGCCGATCCCAAACATCGGGAGAAACGCCAGCGCAAACAGCATGGGCGTGTTGAACCGCAGCGATGCCCCCCACAGGGACAGAAACAAGGCGGACAAGATGATCACGGACGGGACAGAGATGATCATCGTGGTGATCTGGAAGAAGCTACTCAGGGCTGTGCCCATACCCGTGATAAACATGTGGTGGGCCCACACGATGAAGCTCATGAAGCCCAGGAAGATGAGCGAGTAAACCATCACGCGATAGCCCCAAAGCGGCTTGCGCGTGTTGTTAGCCACGATCTCGGCCACAATTCCCATCGCAGGTAGAATGAGGACGTATACCTCAGGATGGGCCAGGAACCAGAAGAGATGTTGCCAGAGTAGCGGGGAGCCGCCACCGGCTACGTCCAGCACCTCGCCGCTGACCACGAGACCAGACGGCAGGAAGAAGCTGGTCCCAACCAAGCGATCAAACAATTGCAGCACGCCGGCCGCTTCCAGCGGCGGAAAGGCCAGCAGGAGCAGGAATGAGGTGATCAGCTGCGTCCAGACAAAGAACGGCATTCGCCAGAGAGTCATCCCCGGTGCGCGCAACTGGATGATCGTCGTCAGGAAGTTGACGGCTCCAAGAAGCGAGGAGGTGATCAGGAAGATCATCCCGATCAGCCAAATGGTCTGCCCCATCGTCTCGATGTCCGCGAGCGGGGGGTAGGAAGTCCAACCGGCCTTGGCAGCGCCTCCAGGAACCCAGAAGCTGGACAACATGATTATGCCGCCCACGAAGAAGACCCAGTAGCTGGCCATGTTCAGCTTCGGAAACGCCATGTCCGGCGCGCCGATCTGAAGAGGAACTATGTAGTTGCCGAAGGCTCCGACAGCCAGCGGGACGATGCCGAGGAACACCATGATGGTGCCATGCATCGCGCCGAGCTGGTTGTAAAACTCGGGCTGCATGACCCCATCCGGCATTGTGGAATCGCTGAAGAGCGAGCCCAGAAGGGGTAGTGCCTCACCGGGATAGGCCAGCTGCCACCGCATCAACATCATCAGGCTAAAGCCGATGAAGAGGAAGAGGAGGCTTGTCAGGCCGTATTGAATCCCAATGGTCTTGTGGTCGACCGAGAAGATGTACTTCCTGATGAAGCTCTCCTCGGGATGGGCGTGCCCATCGTGCTCATGCTCGCTCATGCGTCTCGCGGATGTACCGGGTTCAAGGACCGGCAACCCCGGCAATCACCTGAGTGATCGCCGGGGCTTGGGTTCCGATCGGGGGCCAGATCAGCTGGCGGAAGAGAATTCGAAAGTAACCGAAGCGCTCGCGCCATCGGTGACAGTCACGCTCTGCGTGGCCGTGCCATACTCCTCCTGCCATGCCTCGATGACATACGTACCGGCCGGTAGGCCTTGCAGAGAGAAGGAGCCGTCCTCGCCAGTCACGGCGTGGTACGGGTGGTCAACTACGCCGGCGTAGGCACCCATCCAGGGATGAACATCACACTTGATGAACACCGGGACTTCAGCCACGCGGAACTCACGTTCGCGCTCGTCGCCCTGACGCGGCATTCCGAAGTTGAACGGGCGATTAGTCTCTGGCATCGCGTGGATGTTATGCAGCAGCGGGTCAGAGTTGATGATATTGATTGGCTGGCCGACCTGGACGCCGAAGACGTGCGGGAAGTACATGCAACCACTCTGGTCGAATTCGACCGCCTCGGCGGGTGCTGGGTAGTTGTAGCCTTCAGCCAGTCCTTCCTTGACGTACACAAACACGTGACGAAGCGTCCCGTTGTCGTTCACAACCACGTTCTGGGCGGTCACGGTGTCGGTGTTGAGGTCAGAACATTCGCGATCCAAGCGGATGGACACGGCCTCCGGTGCGGTTCCAGTGAAGGTTACACTCCCGGTTACGGACGCGCTTCCCATGGGGGTCGCGTCAGCAGCAGGGGCAGCGGGAGCAGCCGAACTGGATTCAGAAGCGGAATCTCCACCTCCACAGGCTGCGATAAAGAGTGTCGCAACGAGTGCGGAAGCGGTCAGTGCTCGCCTGAACAAAGTCATAGATGACGGGGTCTGGGTTGTTGGGGGGGGAAGCGGGCTTGCTCCTGCCGTCGGGCCCAAGCCCGACGGAGAATCGCCAGAGTGGATATACGAAAAAGTCGTGGAAGTGAATAGTAGATTTTGTCAAAGGCGATAAAAGGCCGGAACCAATCCGGGATTTGCGACCGGGTTGAGGCTTCACGGGCATGCGCTTACATTGATGTTTGAATTCCGCGTCAAGCCAACCGTTGAGTCAACAAGTAACCCCACGAATGAACGCCACCGCCCGGTTTCTCGAGTTTGGACGCACGCACAACGATGCCGCGCTGGACGTTATCCGCACATTCCTGGGGTTCGCCCTGTTTGTGCGTGGTGTTCTATTCATTGCCGACGCTTCTAGAATCCTGGCGCTGATTAGCGATCAGGAAATGAGTTATCTGCTTCCCGCCATTGCGCTGCAGATAGCTGCTGCGACGCACCTGTTGGGTGGTCTGATGCTTGCGTCCGGCTTGCTGACACGGTTCGGAGCCCTGCTTCAGATCCCCGTTCTGCTCGGAGCGGTTTACATCTCGGCGCAGGGAGGCGGCCTTTTCCTTCCAGACCAGTCCCTTGAGTTGAGCGTCCTGGTTCTCTTCCTCCTGGGTGTTCTCTTCATCTTTGGCAGCGGCAAGCTGTCACTTGACAATTTCCTCTTCAAGGCGAGTCTAGACGATGAGCCGGTGCACCGAGCCACGAGTGCCGACTACCGTGAACGCGTTCGCCAATGGGAGTCCGAACACATGACTCGGGTGGCAGAACCCGGTCTCAAGCGCGAGTTTGAGACCGCCGAGCAGGCCAACCTCTGGCGCTTGAAGATGGTCGTCAAGTACGGCACCATCGCCGCACTCGCATCCGTGGCCCTGATCTTCCTGATCCAGAGTCTTCCTTTCGAGGTCACGATTGCCGAGATCGGAGCCATCGGCGGGGCGCTGTTTATGATTTTGGCGTTCTTCTTCCTGTTCTTCGGTTGGGCTCTCCGGGACGCCGACTGATGGACTGGGTCTGGCCCCTTTACAGCGATTACGTGTTCAAAACGCTTGGCACGGACCAGGCGTCGGAGACGGCGCAGGAGGAGACTTTTGTTAGTCTGCTTGGGGCGTCTATGGTCACCATTCTGGTACAGGAACCCTGGCGCGGGTCCGTCAGGTTCAAGCGTTTGGCGGTCCTCGGCCCAGAAGACATGTTCGGCCTGTTGAACGCCCCCGAGTCGTGGCTCGAGTCGCGCTTTGGAGGCGGCAAGTTCAAACTCAACTTTCACCACGGGATGCACTTCGTGGCCACGCGTAACTTCAAGCCTCCGGGCCCACCGCGTTGGACCGACCTTCCCGACATCGAACCGCAGTACGCCGAATGATTGAAGCTCTGAACCGGATGCCCGCCTACCGCAGGCTGGTTACGTGGCAGTGGAGTCACAATTCTATCGCGATTGACCTGATACGGATCTTCATCGGCGGCGCCCTGCTGATTCGGGGGCTTGCCTTCCTGTCGGATCCGGAGCTGCTGCGCGAGTTTGCTGGGCCGCGAGGCATGAGCGTGGCGCCACTCGTCGTATGGACCCACATTGGGGGCGGTCTTCTTCTGGCCCTGGGGCTCTTCACCAGAATTGCCGCCCTTATTCAGGTGCCCATTCTAGTGGTGGCGGTCTTTTTTGTGCATCTCCCGGGCGGCTTCTCCACCGATAATCAGTCACTTGAATTATCAGCGCTTGTGCTGGTGATAATGGCCGTTTTGATGGTGTATGGTTCCGGGAAGCTCTCCCTGGACTACCGGATCTTCTACAGGAAGCTAGACTGAGCGGGCGCTGTCAGAGACTTGACAGCAACAATGGGTGGTCTCCATACGTCCTTTAAGGGACGGCCCCCAACAGAGAGTGCACGATCCAAGCTGGCTGAACACCGGCGAGGGAAATCGGCAGATTCAGGCGGCAAGCCGTAAACCGTTTTCACGTTCTGCGTGTCCGGTATACACACTTCCCAGAAATCGCCTGACTCCCCCTGATGGCTCAGACTCCTTCCCAATGAATCGCCTGCTGGTTCTTCTGCCTGCACTCTTTCTTGTCAACGTGGCGGCGGCCCAGACCGGCCCCAACTCGCTCCGCGTCTACCTGGACTGCTCCTTCAACTGCGAGACGAGTTTCCTCAAAGAGGAACTCCACGTAGTCGATTGGCTGAATGAGGCCTCGCAGGCCGATGTCCACATCATGCACGCCAGGCAGACCACAGGCTCAGGCGGAGACCGCGTTACACTCACGTTCATAGGCAGGCGCGCCTATTCAGCAATGAGCGACACGCTTGCCTTCGCGACCTCCGGGGATGCCACCAGCGACGAAGAAAGACGGGCGCTCTTGAAGCACATCTCGATCGGATTGACGCGCTACCTGGCCAAGGCGGGCATGACCGATCAAATACATATTACCGCGGTCCAGCGTCCTGCGACCGAGGAGAGCGCAAACTCGATCGAGGTAGACCCGTGGGATTACTGGGTGTTCTCGTTCGGAGGAAGTGGCAATATCAATGGCCAGGCTTCGTCAAAATCCTTGAGAAGGTCGGGCAACATGTCGGCCAATCGCACGACTGAGGAACTGAAAATTCGCGTTAGCGGAAATTTGAACTACAGCCGCAATGAGTTCGATACGGGAGACGCCACTATTGTCAGCTCGACGAGGTCCGAGAGTCTGTTCGGTCAGGTTGTCAAGTCAGTCGGCGGGCAGTGGGCCGTCGGTGGGACGGCGCGGGTATCGGCATCCAGTTTCCAGAACACGAAGTTGCAGATTCAGGTTGGACCGGCCATTGAGTACAACTTCTTCCCGTACTCCGAGTCGACGCGGCGCACGCTGACCGTTCAGTACGCAGTCAACCTCCAGCAGCGGGACTACAAGGAACTGACCATTTTCGCCCTGGAGCAGGAGACCATTCTGCGGCACTCGTTGGACGCGAGTCTCAGTCTGTCCCAGAAATGGGGCTCTCTCTCTCTGTCAGCAGATGTAAGTCATCTACTGACCAATTTTGACCGTAGCCTCACTGAGTCCTACAACTTTGGCGTGTTCGGTTCGGCGCGCGTGCGGCTTTTCAAGGGCCTCTCCTTCAACACGTTCGCCTCGTACAACCGCATCCGGGATCAGCTGGACCTGCGAGCGAACTCGGCATCCAAGGAAGAGATTTTGCTCCGGGCTGTTCAACTCCCGACGGGGTACTCCTACTTCCTCAACTTCGGGTTCACCTACCGATTCGGGTCCATCTTTAACAACGTGGTGAACCCACGAATGGGCGGAGGAGGTGGAGGTCAGGTGATCTTCTTCTAGTGTGGCATCGTGGCGCGGCGGTGGCGATAATGGTAGGAAAGACAAACGTCGCTCTACCATGTCCTCACGACGAACTTTCCTCAAGCAGTCGGCTCTCGGCCTTGGCGCCGCCGCAATCGGCACTCGGCCGGCCCTCGCCAAGCATCCGCTTCGCATCCTCATCCTCGGCGGGACCAGTTTTATTGGGCCGTTTCAGGTCCAGTATGCGCTGGATCGTGGGCACACGGTCACGCTCTTCAATCGTGGGAGGACCAACACCCACCTCTTTCCCGGCGTAGAGCGGCTTGTCGGAGACCGGAACGATGACCTCGAATCGCTGAAGGGACGCACCTGGGATGTGGTACTGGACAACTCATCGTCGAACCCTGATTGGGTGCGACTGAGTGCGGGCGTTCTCAAAGGCGCGGTGGGCCGATACTTCTACGTTTCGTCCCGGTCGGCCTACGCCGATACGAGCGCCATTCCCATGCACGCCGGTCATCCGACGCACACCTACGCCACTGCCGGCGCATCCACGGACACACCGGCCCGGGAGTTGCCCTACGGCCTGCGGAAGGCCATGGCCGAGCGGGAAGCGATGGAAGCGTTCCCGGAAGATCACGTGATTCTCAGGCCCGGGCTGATCATCGGCCCGCGCGACCAAACGGATCGCTTCACCTACTGGCCCGTCCGCATTGCTCGTGGCGGTGAGGTGTTAGCTCCGGGCTCGCCAGCACATTTCATCCAGATCATCGATGCCCGCGACTTTGCGGAGTGGATGATCCGTCTTGCCGAGAACGGCAACACGGGAGTCTTTAACGCAGTCGGTCCGGCCAATCCGCGGCCTCTTGCCCAGCTGCTCTATGGAATCCGGGCCGTTACCACCGCCGAGACCACATTCACGTGGGTTGATACTGATTTCCTGCTAGAGAATGGGGCTAGACCCTATTCGGATCTTCCGGTCTGGATGCCGCCGCTTGAGGGGCGCGAGGGCTTTGCTCGATTCGATATGAGTCCCGAGGTAGCTGCGGGATTGACCTACAGGCCGTTGGCCGTGACCGTCCGCGATACGCTAGACTATCACTTCTCGCGGCCGTTGGAACGCCAGGCGGACCTGCGCGCTGGGATGTCTCCGGAGATGGAGGCAGATCTGTTGGCCAAGTGGCACGCTCGCGGCTAGTGTATCATGGGCGCTCCACCTGCCCAATACTGGTATGCGCTCCCTGTTCGCATTGCTGATTGCCCTGGCGGCCTTCCCGGCCTCCGCTCAGACCATCGCCGAAAACGACTCCTCCGCCGCTGCGGCAAAGAAGGAGAATGGTCTACCACTGATCCCTAGCCGGACGCTGGATTATACGGCCACTGAGGGTAGTTGGATCTCCCTCGACGTGTCTCCAGACGGGGCGACCGTCGTGTTTGAACTACTGGGAGACCTGTATACCATGCCGGTCTCGGGCGGCTCGGCCAGTCGGATCACCAGCGGGATGGCATACGATATGCAACCGCGCTACTCGCCGGACGGGACGCAGATTGTCTTCGTGAGTGACCGGAACGGGTCCGAGAACATCTGGACCGCAAACGCCGATGGCACGGAGCCGGAAGCTCGAACGAAGGGCGAAAAGCAATCGTACATGTCCCCCGTCTGGACGCCCGACGGCAAATACATCGTGTCCGGAAAGGGCGCGCAGCTCCACCTCTACCACGTGGATGGTGGGTCAGGCGTTCAGGTCACCGGTCATGACGATGGCGCGGCGTCCCACTTCGGCGCTGCCTTTGGGCCCGACCCCAATGTAGTCTGGGTCAACCTCCGGGGTCGGCTGCCGGGTGGACTCGATGTGCCTGGCATTTCCCAGGGGCCTCCCGGTACACGGGACGCGAATGCCCACGCCGAGCCTCCGCAGAGTTCGAGTCGTCGAGTGGGCACCTACCAGATAGGCGAACTGGATCGCACAAGCGGCAAGGTCCGAGTCAGGACCCATGAACACGAGGGGGCATTGCGCCCGATGCCGAGTCCCGACGGCCGATATCTGGCGTACGTCACCCGTCACGACGCCAGAAGCGCCATCAAGCTCCTTGATCTCGAAACGGGAGATGAGCGGTGGCTGGTGATGGATGTGCAGCGTGACGACTCCCAGGGGGGCGGAACACGTGACCGCGATGTCTACCCCGGCTCTGCATTCCTCCCGGATGGGTCCACACTGATCACGAGCTTCGGCGGCAAGATCTGGCGGGTATCGATTCCCGAGGGGGATGTCACCGAGATTCCGTTCTCCGCCGATGTCAGTCTCGAGCTAGGACCATTGGCGAAGTTTGACTACCCAGTAAACGATTCCGTCTTGACGGTGAGCCAGATCCGTGGGGCACGCCCGAGTCCGGACGGGTCTCTTCTGGTGTATGCTGCGCTGGACCGGCTGTGGATTTCCGACCTGCCGTCTGAAGGTCCCACCGACTCAACGCATGCGGTGATTACTGGCGCGCGGCGCCTCACCGATGCCACGCACGTGGAGCACGCCCCGGTGTGGAGCCCGGACGGTGAGTACGTGGCCTGGATCAGCTGGGATGATGCCGCAGGTGGACACATCCACCGCAAGCGTGTTGGCGAGCGGGGTGCGGCGGAGACGCTCACCCCAAGAGCCGCCTTCTACGACAAGCTGGCGTACTCGAAGGATGGATCCCGACTCATGGCAATTCGTGGATCGCGGCTTCATCGCACTCGAATGTTGGAGGACTTCGGCGGGCACCATTCTTCAGCGGAGATGGAGTACATATGGCTGCCGGCCGCCGGTGGTGAGCCCACCAGTGTGGCTTGGGTGGGATCGAGTTCGACGCAGGAGGGCAGGAACGCTCCGCATACCGGCCCTGACCCCGATCGCTTGTACATCTGGAACGGCTCGGACGGGCTGGTTTCCATGCGTTTCGATGGGACCGACATTCGGCCGGTGGTGAAGGTCACCGGTCCGTCCAATGGCAGTTCCAGAGGTGGATCGGCGACGCCAGATGAAGTCGTCTTGTCACCGAATGGACAACGGGCGCTGGTGCGGGTGTC
>JBLFXH010000073.1:0-13716 GCA_047611125.1 Rhodothermales bacterium | reverse complement strand
TACGTCAAGCACGCCAAGGTGAACGCCTCACTGCCCAAGGGCTCAGATCCGAATGTAATCACGGTCGAAGAGGCTGTGGAACTGCTGAATGCCCGGGCGGCGAAGAAGAAAAAGCCGGCCGCGAAAAAGAAGCCGGCGGCCAAGAAGAAGCCTGCCGCAAAGAAGAAACCAGCGGCAAAGAAGAAGGCACCTCCGAAGAAGTAGTAGCGGCTGCGGCGGGTCGCAGGCTGCCGGCCGCCAGCCACTCGCAGGCCGGCACCGGCCTGCCTAGCGTCCGACGTCCCCCCAACCCAGGTGGAGGGAATACAGCATACTCAGATACGAGTCGTACCGACTTTTGGGAAATCGGCCTTCGTCGAGTTCGTCCTTGACGGCGCAGGAGGGCTCGTGGTCATGCGTGCAGTTCGGAAAGCGGCAGCCTGGCAGAAGCGGGACCATTTCCGGGAAGTAGTGGGCCAGGTTTCCCTCTTCGAGCCCAATTAGGCCAAACTCCCGAAGCCCCGGGGTATCAACCAGATACCCTCCGTCCGGCAATGGATGGAGTGAGGCGAACGTGGTGGTGTGCGTCCCCTTTCCGGTAGCGTGGCTGATCTCCCCTGTCCGAAGATCCAGCCCCGGCGAGAGAATGTTCAGTAGGGTGGTCTTCCCTACCCCAGACTGGCCCGCCACGACACTGGTGGTGTCCCGCAGGGCCTTCCTGAGTTTGCGTAGTCCCTTTTTACGCTCAGCACTGATCGTAAAGACCGGGTAACCCAGGCTCTCATAAAGCACGACCAGCGCCTTGAGGTCAGCCCGGTCCTGCTTCGTTTCGAGTAGATCAATCTTGTTGATGATCAAACCGGCGGGCAGGTCCTGACTCGCAGCCATCACCAGGAAGCGATCAACAAATCCGGTGTTGAGTTTGGGTTCAGTTACAGCCTGCACCACCCAGGCGCGATCAATATTCGCCGCCAACACGTGGGACCTGCCGATCTGTTTGCCAGCGGCCCGGCGAACCAGACTCCGAGTGCGCGGCGCGATCTGGTAGATGACACCGGTCCCGTCCTCATTCATACGAATGGTGACGCGGTCTCCAACCACGACAGGATTTGTCTCCCGAGATCCGGCTAGCCTAAACTTTCCGCGGACGGTGCAATCGATTCGTCGGCCGCCGGCCTCGACGTCATACCAGCTGCCTGTGGATCGCATGACGCGACCCTCAAGCTCTTCCCCCAGACGCGAGACGTTCTGAGTTGGCAAGGTCCCCGCTATCGGGTCTTGGATCGCCGAGGAGCCATGGCCGGAGACCGCTCTTCAAGGGCGGCGTCGAGATCAATACGCTCACCTTTGGCCGCGAGTGCAGGCATATCCAGGCGATCTTCCAACTCATCCAGGCGGTCAGCCAGCGGATCTGTGGCCTTCCGCACCGCACGGTGCATCATGCGCTCCAACTCGCTTGTGGTCACACTGGACGAACTCGAGGTCTCCGCTTTGCTGATGCCGCTAGTCTTCTCCCGGTGCGTCAGGATCATCTTGGTAAGCGATGTGACCATGCCCACAAAAATTGCGAACACAGCGATGATCATAATTTCTTCGGGCATGAGTAGATCCTCCGCTTGGGTTTAAAAAGCCGTTACGTTACGGTGGCAGCGCGGTTTCAGCCAGCTACTCAGCAGCTGCCATGAGCTTCTCGTGCGCCTGCGCAACTTCCGGCATGTCATTCCCGCGCGGCGTGAACGATTGGATGCCCGTCAGCTGCCGGCCCAGGATGAGTCCGTGGATGTCGTAGGTGCCTTCATAGGTGTTGACGCTTTCGAGATTAACCATATGGTGCACAACGCGGTACTCGCCCGTGATACCATTGCCGCCGAGCATGTCCCGAGCTATCCGGGCGATCTCCAGCGCCTTGCCACAGTTGCTGCGTTTAGCCAGTGAGACCATGGCCGGATGCAACTGACCGGCGTCCTTCAACTGGCCAAGGCGATGAGCCAGTAGCTGCATTTGGGTGATGTCAGTCACCATGTTGGCCAGCTTCGTCTGCACCAACTGCATCGCGCCCAACGGATAGCCAAACTGCTTCCGCTCCATCACATACTGGAGGGCGCGGTGGTAACAGTTCTCGGCGGCTCCCAGGGCCCCCCAGACAATGCCGTAGCGAGCGCTATTCAGGCAGGAGAAAGGCCCGCGAAGTCCGCGCACATCGGGAAAGACCATATTGTCGGGGACGAAGACGTCCTCCATTACAATTTCGCCGGTGTGACTGGCTCGAAGCGACATCTTGTTGTGTGTCACCGGCGTGGAAAATCCCTTCATCCCACGCTCCAGAAGGAACCCGCGGATGACACCAGGATCATCACTCGACTCCTTAGCCTTAGCCCAAACAACAGCCAGGTCAGCGACCGGCGAATTCGTGATCCACATCTTGGCGCCGTTCATGATCCAACCGCCGTCGGTTCGGACGGCGCTGGTCTTCATGGATCCAGGATCGCTGCCGTGATCCGGCTCGGTCAGCCCAAAGCAGCCGATGAGTTCGGCCGTGGCCAGCCGCGGGAGATACTTCTGACGCTGCTCTTGCGTCCCGAAAACGTGGATGGGATGCATGACCAGCGAAGACTGGACGGATGCAAAGGAGCGGTATCCCGAGTCAACTCGTTCCAGCTCCCTGGCAACAAGGCCATAGGCTGTATGGGAAGCTCCGACTCCGCCGTACTCCTCGGGAAGGGTCGCGCCTAGCAGGCCCAACTCGCCCATTTCCCGCGGAATGTCGTCGTGGAAGACGCCGTCCTGATTGCCTTCCAGAGCCCGTGGCTCCAGATTGGCTTGCGCGTAGTCGCGCGCCGTTTCCATGATCAGGCGGTCTTCTTCACCGAGTAGAGCCTCGAAGTTGAATGCGTCCTGCGGATTGAAAGTTGGCTTGGCCATTCGCCGTCTCGAATTATAGATGTCTGGGGACAACTCTAAAGATACGAAGTGGTTTTTCGGTACCGCTTCCACTCCCCTGATCTCAACCCATCTTCACTCCGGCCACCACCCTCCATCGGTTCGATGGGTTCTTGGGAGAGTATCTTGAGTGGATGGCAGATTCGCACACTTCATTTGATCACATCGCCCTCTTGGGTGTCGGCCTGATCGGGGGATCACTCGGGCTCGCACTCAAGCGTCACGTCCCTGCCCTGACCATCACAGGCTTCGACACCCCCGAAGTGCTAGATCTCGCTCAAGAGCGCGGCGCCATAGACCGGAAGGCGGCAAGCGCAGCGGCCTGCGTGCGCGGAGCCGACCTCGTGATTCTTGCTACACCGCTCGGCCCGGCCCTCCGACTCCTCACCGAGATTGCCCCGGCCCTTAAGGCGGGAGCCGTCGTCACCGACGTCGGCTCGGTCAAGAACCCCATTACCCGGCACGCCAGCAGCGTGCTCCCCGAGGACGCCCTGTTCATTGGTGGGCATCCCATGACGGGTTCGGAAAAGACCGGGATAGCCCACGCCGACGCTGTGCTCTTCGAGAACGCCGTCTACGTTCTGTGCCCCGAATCGACCGATACCGCCGAATTCGGAGCCTTGTCCGCGCTGCTGGCCCGCACCGGGGCGCATGTTCGAGTCATGGGCGCGGAGCATCACGACCGGGCGGCGGCTCGCGTTTCGCATATCCCCCAGCTGCTCGCTATTACGCTGGTCAATCAGATTCTGGACGATGTCGATGCGGCCGGCCTTGCTGCGGGTGGGTTTCGAGACATGACCCGGATTGCCTCCTCTTCCTTTGAAATGTGGCGAGATATCCTGGTTGGGAATGAGGGCCCTGTTTTGGACGAGCTGGCTCTGGTCTCGACCTCGCTTCAGCGCCTGCGAAACCGGATCGCCGAAGGCGATATGGAGGCAGTCGCGGAGTCTTTCAGGACCGCCGCATCGATCCGAAACGCGATACCATCCAACTCGAAGGGCTTCCTGAATCCCCTCTCCGATGTTTTCGTCTATACGCCCGACGAACCCGGAGCGCTGCTGACGATTGTTAAGGTTCTATCCGATGCCTGCGTGGACGTCAAGGACATCGAACTTCTGAAGATCCGCGAGGGTACCGGGGGTACATTCCGCCTCGGATTCCGGAACGCCGCCTCCTCTGCGCAGGCGGTGAACGTATTGTCAGCCTCCGGACTGCACGCTTACTCGCTCTAGACCCAACCCTCATGCAAGAGACTCCACTTCACGGCACTCACGTGGGCCTTGGCGCCCGAATGATGGAATTCGCTGGCTTCGATATGCCCGTCCATTACGGCAGCATCATCGAAGAGCACCACGCAGTCCGAAAGGCTGCGGGGATGTTTGACGTCAGCCACATGGGGGAGGTCTGGGTCACCGGCCCACACGCAGCCGCCTTCATCCAGAACCTGGTCACGAACGATGTGAACCAGCTCGATGATGGCCGGGCCATGTACACAGTCATGTGTCGGCCGGACGGCGGAATCGTGGACGACCTGCTGGTCTACCGTCTGAAGGAAGGCGTTTATATGCTGGTCATCAACGCCTCCAACATTGCCACCGACATCGCTTGGATGGAGGCGAACAACGCGGTGGGTGCCACACTCGGCGACTATTCCGACCAGATGTCGCTAATTGCCGTGCAGGGACCTGCGGCGTTCGACATCGTCTCTGAAGTGGCGGGCAAGGATCTAAGCGACCTGCCATTCTACCGGTTTCTCCAGCCAGAGCCTGGCGAGTTCCTGGGAGCCGATAAAATTATCCTCTCGCATACGGGCTACACCGGAGAGCCCGGCCTGGAAATTTACTGCGAGAGTGAGCGCGCGGTGGAAATTTGGAACGCCGTCTCGGCCGCTGGCCAATCCCGAGGACTTAGGCCCGCCGGACTGGGTTGCCGCGACACGCTGAGGCTAGAGGCGGGCTACTGCCTGTATGGAAATGACCTGAATGGAGACACCCATCCGCTGGAGGCCGGGCTAAGTTGGCTTGTCAAGCTTGATGCGGGTGACTTTGTGGGCCGCGATGCCCTCCTGGCCGCCAAGGAGGCCGGTCTGAGCCGCCGACTGGTGGCGTTCGTGGTTGAAGGTCGCGGCATTCCGCGTGCGGGATGCGACATCGTCAACGATGCGGGAGAGGTGATCGGCAATGTCACCAGCGGTACGCAGTCACCCACTCTCGGGCAGGGAATCGGCATGGGGTACGTCCGGAACGAGCCGGAGTACCGCAAGCCTGGCAGTGCGATCGGTATTCAGGTCCGAAGCCGGGTACTGCCGGCTGTGGTCAAGAAGGCCCCCCTCCATAAATGAGCACTACCGGTTTCAAAGGACACATCGAGGTATTCCTCTCTCCGGCCGGCGTGCAGCCGGAGGAGCTGAACGGGCGTACTGCCGTCGTAATCGACGTGCTCCGAGCCAGCTCGACGATCATCTTTGCGCTGTCTCAAGGTGCTCGCGAAGTCATTCCCGTGGCCAATCTCGGCGAAGCCGGGCGCATGGCCTCGACCCTGGACTCGGCCAGCTACGTGCTGGGGGGTGAGCGGGGTGGCAAACAGATCGAAGGCTACCAGTTGGGCAATTCGCCGCTGGAGTACACGGCGGACAGAGTCGCAGACAAGACGGTCATTCTGAGCACGACAAACGGAACACCCGCCATTCAAGCTGCTGCCGCGGCCGGGGAGTTGCTGGTGGGTGGGTTCGTCAATGCGCGCGCCTTGGCGCAGGCCGTCCGCGACGCCGGAAATGACGTCACCATTGTCTGCGCGGGCTGGGAGAACCGGGTCTCGCTGGAAGACACGCTCTGCGCGGGATTCCTGGTGGACCTTCTTCTGGATGGTTCAAGTCCGGCGAATCTCTCCGACACGGCCTACATGGCCCTTTGGCAGTATCGACACGACCAGCACGATCTCTCCGTCCCTATTTCCCGCTGCAACCATGCGCGTCGGCTAGAGGAATTGGGTCACGGACTGGATATTCCCCTCTGCATCGAAATCGATGCCTGGCCCGTTGTCCCAAAGCTGCACGAGTCAAGACTCGTCCTGACGGCCGCCTCCGAACAGAGGCTTTCGCACGCCGCCGACCTCGAGATTACCCCTGTGGCGCCGGAGTCTGGTGACTCGGGCGAACTTTCATCAGCCGGGTAGCCGTCGTAGGTTCAGGCATGGCATCAACCGTCAAAAAACGCTCCACGGGCAAGAAGAAGACCCAAGATCAGCCGTTCGTTACTGGTCAGAGGAAACGAGAGATCCTCGGCCTGATTCTGCTCGTAGTCTCGTTCCTGGTTCTTCTAGCAATTCTGACCTACAGCGCTCTGGATGACCGCCTGGCCCGGAGATTCTCGCTGGACGCCATTCTGGATCCGGGAGATGACCGAGCCACCAACGGGCTCGGCCTCACGGGCGCGTGGGTCGCGTGGTTCCTGGTCCCCAATTTCCTGGGTTATTGCTCGCTGCTTCTCCCCGCACTCGTGGGCAGTTGGGGCTGGGTGTGGTTCCGGAACCGGAATCCGGTTTACCTCCCTCTAGTCTCAGGGTTGATAATTGGGGCCGCCTTCTTTTTGGCGACGCTCTTTGGATGGATTGGAGTCGTAGGCGAGTCTGACATGACGGCCTGGGCCGGTTCGGTAGGCCTGGGAATGGCCGGGTGGATGGAGCAGGTCTTTGGCCGACCGGGCTCGTTCGGCCTCATCGTGCTCCTGCTCGCGGTCACCGTGCTCCTGATTGTTGACCATGATATACAGCGTTCGCTGGACCGGGTCGAAAATTTTGTACTCCGGGCTGGGAAGCGCTTTCGCGAGGGCTGGGAGAACTTCACCATGGATCGCCTCGAGCGAAAAGAGGCACGGCAAGAGGCGCTGGCCGAAAGACGCGAGGCTCGCAAGGCCGCTAAGCCGGCGCTGGCTGCCAACCCTGCTGGCACTTCAACCGCCGCAGCAAGGACCGGCATGGCTTCGCCCGCTACTCCCGATGCTAAATTCTCGACTCCGCGTGAGGCGGAGATGATGACGCCGCCGGCCACTTCGGTGCCGGCCGCCACCACCGCCAAGGCCCTCTCTCAGGGCCCTCGACCGGAGCGCCCCACGTCCCCGAATCGTCCGACACCAGACGGTGAACTGGAACTCAGCGTGACCAAACGTAGGGAAGAAGAACGAGCGGATCGATTGGATTCGCCGCCCTCCGGTTCGCCATTTCGGATGCCGCCACTCACGCTGCTGGATGAGGATTTGGGCGACCGGGCGGAAGTTGACTATGAGGAGCTCGAAGAGAACAAGCGGATCCTCCTCGACAAGCTGAGCACCTACAACATCGAGATTGTCGAGATCAATGCCATCATTGGTCCCACAATCACTCTCTATGAGCTGACACCCGCTCCGGGGATCAAGATCAGCCGCATCACCGCCCTGGAGAATGATCTGGCTATGGCCATGGCGGCGCCAGGAATCCGCATGATTGCGCCGATTCCAGGGAAGACGGCCATCGGCGTCGAGATACCCAATCGCCACCGCGAGATGGTTCGAATCCGGGATCTGATTGGAACGACCCGTTTTCGCGACCACGGAATGGAGTTGCCCCTCATTCTGGGCAAGTCCATTGAGGGCGAGGTGATACTTCAGGATCTCACCAAGCTTCCGCACGGCCTTATTGCAGGTGCGACCGGGTCTGGAAAATCAGTAGGATTGAACACCTTCATCGCCGGCCTCTTGTATGCCTGCTCGCCGGACGATCTGAAGTTTGTGATGATCGATCCGAAGAAGATCGAACTATCCGCCTATGGCCGGATTGCCTCCCACTACATGGCAATGCCGCCTGAAGCTGAAAACCCGATCATCACCGACGTTGCGCAGGCGCTCGGCACGCTCAAGAGCTGCGAGAAGGAGATGGAGGATCGCTACGATCTGCTGTCCGCCGCTCGTGTGCGCTCCATCCGGGAGTACAACCAGAAGTTTGCCTCAGGCCTCTTGGATGCCGAGGAAGACCATCGGCACTTGCCGTACATCGTAGTTGTGGTCGATGAGCTGGCCGACCTCATGATGACGGCCGGCAAGGACATCGAGGCTCCCATCGCGAGGCTTGCCCAGATGGCTCGCGCAGTAGGCATACACCTCATTCTGGCCACCCAACGACCGTCTGTGGACGTCATCACGGGACTCATCAAGGCCAACTTCCCGGCGCGAATTGCCTATCAGGTAGCTTCCAAGATCGATTCGCGGACCATCCTGGATCAGAACGGCGCCGAGGGCCTGGTTGGCAACGGCGACCTCCTTTATATGCTCGGCAGCAAGATGCTCCGGCTGCAGGGTCCCTACGTCTCGCTGGAAGAGATCGACCGGGTGACCCAGTTCATCGGTGAGCAGCGCGGGCCGGGTCCATACCTACTTCCCTCCATGGAGGAAGCCTTTGAACTCACTATTGGCGGTACGGCATTGGAGCGCGACGAACTCTTCGCTGAGGCCGCCCGGATCATTGTCCGCAGCCAACAGGGGTCAGTATCTCTCCTGCAGCGTAAGCTCTCTGTGGGCTACTCGCGCGCGGCACGCATCGTAGACCAGCTGGAGGACGCCGGTATCGTCGGGCCTTTCGAGGGCTCCAAGGCCCGACAGGTTCGCGTCGCCGACGAACTCGAACTCGACGCCCTCCTGAAGACCATCTAATGGCCGACACTCCCTTTCCAGTCCTGGGAATCCTCGGTGGTGGCCAGTTGGGCCGAATGACGGCACTCGCGGCCATTCGCATGGGTGTGGGCATCCGTACCCTCTCCCCTAGCCCGGCCGGGCCGGTGGAGGGATTGGGAGAGACTTTCGTGGGTGATTGGACGGATCCCGATGTCTTGCGCACGTTTGCCGAGGGCTGCTCGGCAATCACGGTAGAGAGCGAGTGGGCTCCCGCGGAGATGCTCATTCCCGTTCTTCCCGACGGCGTTCGTCTATTCCCCACGCCACGGACGCTTGAGCTGATCCGACACAAGGGTATCCAGAAGACCACACTCGGCAAGGCGGGCCTTCCTGTGGCCGCGTTCGAACTGTGCCAGACCCAAGAGGAGGCGCGAAACGCAGCGCAACGTCTGGGGCTTCCTGTGATACTGAAGCGCTACGAGGGCTCCTATGACGGGTATGGCAACGCCACTGCCCGGACTCTGGATGACATCGCCCTCCATTGGGATTCCCTGGCGGGTGATGATGGCCTGCTCGTGGAGGCATTCGTCCCGTTTCGGCAGGAGCTTTCCGTTCTTGTGGTCCGCTCTGACGGGGGCGATATGGTCTGCTACCCGCCGGCCTACACCGAGCAGCGTGATCATCGCTGCCACGCAGTGGTTGTCCCGGCCGACATAAGTTCGGCCACCAGGGATCGCGCTCTCGAAGTGGCTCGCGCAGCGGCCGGCGCGGTCCAATCAGTCGGCGTCCTGGGTGTCGAGCTCTTCGAGACAGAGGATGGCGAAATACTGGTCAATGAACTCGCTCCCCGGCCCCACAACACCGGGCACTACTCCATCGAAGGGAGTCATACCTCGCAGTTCGAGAACCATGCTCGCGCCGTGCTGGGATGGCCCCTCGGGGATCCCGGACTCCGCGTTCAGGTGGCCGTGATGGTCAATGTTTTGGGCTTCCGGTCGGCTCCGGTTTCTTCCACCTCACTCTCCTCGGCGTTGGACATCCCGGGTGCTGCCGTTCACCTTTACGGGAAGCAGGAAGTCCGACCTCGCCGGAAGATGGGCCATGTGACCGTTACAGGGACGGATCCGGTTGAAGTCAGACGGCTGGCCGAAGCAGCGGCCGCCGCAATCAAACTCTGAGAGCCATGAAAGAAAGTGATTCTCCCCTTGTCGGCCTAGCCATGGGCAGCGAGTCTGACTGGCCGGTCATGACTGCCGCTGCGGAAATTCTGGACTCGTTTGGCGTCCGCTTCGAGGCCCGGGTTCTGAGCGCTCATCGGACACCGGCCGCCATGCAGCAGTACGCCGAGTCCGCAGTCGATCGAGGTCTGAAGGTCATCATTGCCGGGGCCGGCGGGGCCGCGCACCTGCCGGGCATGATCGCTGCCTCCACCATTCTCCCTGTCATCGGCGTCCCGGTGCCGACGCGAAACCTAAAGGGCCTCGATTCGCTGCTCTCGGTGGTCCAGATGCCCGGCGGTGTGCCCGTCGCCACGGTCGCAATTGGCGGGGCAAAGAACGCCGGCCTCCTCGCTATTCAGATTCTAGCGACCAGCGATCACCATCTCAGCCGGAAACTGGATGCCTACAAGGCCAAGCTACAGGAACTGGTTCAAGGCATGGATGCCCGCGTGAGCGACTTGGCCCGCGGCGGCTCCGAGTAAGGCGGCAGCCCGAGACAAGTCCGAATAGGGCGCAGCCCGAGGCAAGACTGCCCTAGAGCGAACCGCCCTCCAGGAACAGATCGCGCTCGCGGGTGACCTCTTTGCCGGACTTCCGGTCGCGCACCTTCACGTACAGCGTGTAGAGGCCTTCCTCCTGATTCTCCGCATCCATGATGAGGTACTGTCCGTCGGAAGTAGCAGCGACAGAGACCGGTACGGTAACCGACACCCCGCGCTCATTGCCGCCGAAGATTCCCTTGACGAAACGGCCCACGGCCGATCCTTTCTGCTTGGGCCGCAGCGCCGCCTCTACCTCATAGTCGCCCCGGCCATCGCCCGAGACATCCAGATTATAAACCTCGAAGTAGAGGTAGATCGGGTTCGCACGCGAAAACACGCTCCACGGAGCGGGTGTGATCGAGAGGCCATTGCGGACTACGTCGGAGCCGGAAAGCGGCCGACCATCATCGGTCTCCTCCACCCTGTACGCCATCATGATGTCGCTGATGTTCAGTTCTTCCGTGTCGAAGTCTGGCACGTCAACGCTTCGGCGCTGAACGGCAACTGTTCCACCGGAGGTAGTCTCGAACTCAACGGAGACATCCACCCTTCCTGGTGGGACGGAGACCTCCTCGGAATCGATCCATAGATTAGCCTCCTCGAACTCGACGATCTGATCTGTCCGAAGGCCGTAGATGGTCCTTCTGCGCTCGGCCAGAATGTCGCGGTTCTCGCTGATTACAAAGGTGCCAGCATTGGCCGTGATGTCAATCATGTCTCCCTGATCGCCAAACTCGAGGATCGGGATGCCGTAGTTGACAAACAGGTCCGTCCGGCCGGCCGAGCCCTTGAACGCAGACACGAGATACGGTAGTTCGATCTGGCGACCGGGAGCCTCATACTCGTAGCGATCCGGCGTTTTGCGAATGGTCTCCGCGGCCTTGATCGTGTAGTCATTCACCCATGGCACGGCGCCCTGGGAGAGGTCCGCCGCTGACGGGCTGAACATCCGAAACTCACCGTTCCGGTAAGGGTCTTCGAAGACAAATTTGAAGTCCCCGTAGTCCCAGATGTTGAAGGTATTCGCTTCATCTGACAGGCTGAAGTCCGTTCCGCGCTGCGCCACCTGAAGGGCGAGCCGAGTTCCGGCCTGGCTCCCGTCTGTAGACTGGGTCCCTAGCTGGGAGGGTGCTCCGCGGTTTACACCCGAAGTCGACTTGGGTATGATCACGACATCGCCCTTAGGCACGCCGTAGCGCACCAGGATCGCCCCGCGCTCCGTTTCCCAGCCACGCAGGCCCAGCTCGCCGGCCCCGTAGAGCAGATCCGCGTAGGTCAGCCGGCTGTAGTGCTCAAGCTTCCGCTCGTTGTACGGCGTCAGATACCGCGGGTCCTTGGAGGTCCAATAGCGGGCGGTATACCCCGACGGATCCTCCCGGTACCGACGCTTCTCGTCATCCGGCATTAGGAATTCGATGTCGGAGAAAGCGTTCAACGTCTTGGCCTCCATGCCCTCGAACGAACTCTCGAACGCCTTTGCGGACGCGTCAAGATTTCCAAACCGGTGGTGAGCCAGTCCCAGGTAGGTCCAGAGCTCCGGATCCTCGGGGAAGTAGACGTACATCTGCTGAAGCATTTCGAGCGATTCAGACCACTCGCCTTTCAGCGCGTAGACCTCCATCAGCCGGTCATAGACGATTCTGTTGCGCGGGTCAGCATCGAGCGCCTTAAAAAGGTGATCAACAGCCCGTTCGTAGGCCCGTTGTGCCCGAACTGAAAAGTCAACGACGGGAATCCCCTGTGACTTCAGAGTCTCAACGTCGAACTGGTCAGCCAGGAAAATGGACTCAGGATTGAGTGATGGGACCGCATTGCCCATGGCCTCGCTGGCATCGGGGATTGCGAGTTCCTGATTGTCAGGATCAAAGGTCCCGAGCTGACTGATTTGGTCCTGAAGTGCAGTCGCCAGCGGATCCACCGTCTGACGGGCACGATAAGAGTATTCATTGAACTGCACCGTGGGATACATCAGAGCGTTCCGATAGCGCCAGAAGTCACGGATGTACGCATCACCGAGTTCGGCATGGGCGAATGCGTTGGTAGAGTCCAGCTTGAGGATCTTGCGGGCCAGCTCGCGGCGACGTGTCTCGCGAATCTTGTCCCTAAGGAAGCTCTTCGAGTCGACGCCCAACTGCTGCATCCGAGCCGTCAGGTAGACCACGTTTTCCGGCTCAATTTCGAGGGCCCTGTCCAACGAGCGTCCAGCCTGACGATCATTCTTGAGATCGGTTTCGAAGTAGACTCGTGCCAACAGGAAGTGCGCCTGGGCATTGTTTGCATCCTGGTCGACGGCCTTCTGGAAAGCCGTGGCGGCTTCCTCAAACCGACCTTCGCGGAAGGCCAGAATCCCATTTACCATGGGGTCCGACGACGACTGCGCCATGACCGCCGGTCCGGAGACGCTGGCAAACAGGAGAATCAGGAAAACTATGCGAGCCATGTATGCGTGCACGGAAGTGCGATATGAACCTCTATCCCGCTGCAACGCGGAGTCGGATCGCTTGATTCGATCGGCAATGCCATCGGAGGCCTCATTGAGCCGAATGGTATGAATCAGCACCTAAACCGACAGTTACTGATTCGCGAACCCGGCCAGGCGGAGCTTCTCAGCCGGCGGAAGGGTGTGCGCCGTCTCGAAGTACCCGCCACCGACGAAGCCGAATCCATTTTCGACGTTGGAGAAGGTGCCCGGCTGAACCAGTAGTTCAGAATCAAACTCACCTCCGGGTGGAGTCCACTCGGAGGTGGTAATGAAGGCCTCGACCGACAGGTTGGTCAACGTCACCTTATCCCTTCCTGGCACCAGCCCCGTGACCGAGAATATCACCCCGATGTCGCGCGACAGGTTGACCAGGATGGACCAGCGGTTTTCCGACCGAACTATGTAGTTCGAGTAGACCACCGGAATGGTCCACTTGAAGGGTGCCCGCGTGCTTTCAATCGAATACAAAACACGAGGCCGCAGGATTTGCTCGGCGTCACTGAACTCGACTGGGAAATAGACATTGCCGAGCACGCCCTCCACGTCACCGGTCGTGAGCGACGCCCGCTGAGGTATCCTAACCGAAACAGTGGTGGACCTTCCTCCGGGCTCCTCCGCCCGAACCACGTAGGTGTTGCCGAATGCTGGACTGAAGGCGCCGTGGTACACATGACCGAACGTTTCATCCCAAAACGTGACGACTGAGTCTCGAAGCAAGGCAGAGCCCGTCGGGCCGGTAATATGGACCGTAGCGGCCAGCGGGACCGGGTCGTTGTGCTGGAGCAGCTGGTCTATCGGAAAAACTCGAATCGCCTGCTGATCCGCTCCCGGGTCAAGGTAGCCGTATAGGGAGAACGGCCGGTTGCCCTGCAGCACTGGAGCCACCGCCTCCTCGCAGCCCGCGGTGAGCA
>JBLFXH010000072.1:0-13781 GCA_047611125.1 Rhodothermales bacterium | reverse complement strand
AGTTTGACATCGGAGGCCAGCCAGCCTTGCGGCAGCGTCAATAAGCCGCCTTCGAAGCGTTGGACGCCATCCCAATCCAGATAAATCGCTGCATCCCCGCCGGTCGCTATCCGGTCGGGTGCGTGGGATTTCAGGACCTGTGCGAACGCGGACCCTGCCAACCCGACAAGGCCGACAGCGCACAGGCATAGAATCCGTATGAATCGGTTGTCTGGGATCATTCCAGGGCCAAGGTTGCGAACCGGGTTCGGAGGGCCGCCCGTTAGCGTCCAACCAAGGGTGGGTGGGGGAGTGGGGACGCTTGCCTAAGAATATGGGATCAAGGCGTTTTCGACAAAAGAATTCGTCCAATCGCCCCTCCAGCTAACGAACTCAGGCCTCGAGATGTACGTTCGCCAACCTCAACCCAAACCCTGCACCATGTCCAAACGACTTCGGGTCGGCGTACTGACGGGCGGCGGCGACGCTCCCGGCCTGAATGCCGTAATCCGTGCGGTAACCAAGAGCCTAATTCTCCGCCACGACGCAGAGGTGATTGGGATAGAAGACGGCTTCCTGGGTCTGATCGAGCAGCGAATTCGCCCGTTAGCATACAGCGACGTATCTGGTATTCTGACACTTGGCGGGACAATCTTGGGGACGCACAACAAGGCGAATCCCTTTTCGTACTTCAACCGGGGTGGGGCCGACGTTTCGGCAGAGGTGATTAAGTACACTCGCAGCCTTGGGATGGATGCGATTGTCTCCATCGGAGGCGATGGGACGATGTCCATTTCCGCCAAGCTTCAGGAGCGCGGGCTGAGTGTGGTGGGCGTGCCCAAGACCATAGACAACGATATTGTCGGCACTAGTCGCACATTTGGCTTCGACACTGCCGTTTCGATTGTGACCGAGTCGCTCGACCGCCTGCACACCACTGCCCAGAGTCACCAACGGGTGATGATCGTTGAAACCATGGGCCGGTACGCAGGCTGGATCGCGCTGCATGCAGGTGTGGCCGGCGGTGCGGACGTCATCCTGATTCCGGAATTCGAGTACGACCTGCAGGAGGTGGTGCGGGTCTGCAAGGACCGCGAGAGCTTCGGACGCAGCTTCACGATCATCGTGGTAGCCGAGGGTGCCCGAGAGCGTGGAGGAGGGATGACTGTGGATCGCCACCTGGCCGACAGCTCTGATCCGATTCGGCTGGGCGGAGTTGGCCGCGTCCTTCAGCTCGGCCTGGAGCAACGTATCAAAAGCGAAGTCCGGACCACCATTCTTGGGCACGTCCAGCGTGGAGGGACGCCGACGGCCTATGACCGAAACCTAGCGTCGGTCTTCGGATCCTACGCAGCCAAACTCGTGGAAGACGGCGCGTTTGGCCAGATGGTGGCGTTGCAGGATGGCCACATCACGAGCGTCCCACTCGATTCTGTTGCGAACAAGACCCGAAGGGTCCCCACCGACTCACCCGTTCTGCAGGCTGCCCTGGCAGTGGGAACGTCGTTTGGTGACTCTGGCCTGACCTTCGCCATAGACAGCTCAGGGCAGATGGCCTAGCTGACTCGGCGCCGCTGCCGGGCCTTGGCTTCTCGCCTAGCTGGGCCGCGATCCGTGCGCTTGGGTTTGTCCTGGTAACTCGGTGGCGGAATGTTGTAGAACTGCTGGTCTTTCGCGTTCTGGATTGGAAAATCCAACACTTTGGGCATCGGCCAGGTAGTCGAGGGTCTTAAGGAGTGGTCTGCCCTTGCCCGACTCCTGTGGACTGGACGCCGCGTGGCTCCACAGCGGGTCGGTTCTCTGGCGAAACCAAGGGGTGAGGCCAGACTCGCGCTCTCCCCTGCGAGCCCGGCATGATTTGGCCGTAGGCAGCTTTGGCAATGCGGGCCGAGGCGATAGGTGAAAACTGATTGATAGCGTAGTCACGTCCGGATCGGCCCATGGCCTCGAACTCGTCCCGCCGGGCGCAAAGCGTCTTCAGGCCCCGGACTACGTCTCCGACTGTTGGGGAGACCAGTTCACCACAACCTGACTTCTGGATGGTCTTCGTCAGGCCGCTAACATTGGTACATAGCAAGGGACGCCCTGCCTGCATGGCCTCAAGTGCCGCCATCGGGAAACCCTCAATGCGAGACGGCATGCAGAACACGTCGTGTCCTGCGATCAGCTTAGTAGCGCTTTTCGCGAAGTTCGGTGGCAGGATTGTGAGAGCCTCGTCTGCCCCGGTATTCCGTGCGATGCCCTTAAGCGTTTCCAAATCACCAGCATCCGGGCCTTGAATGGTGAGATGGATATCAAATTCCTTCCGAACCTGAGCGACGGCCTTGACGAGTATATCAAGCGCCTTCTGGTGGAAGTTGATGCGACCCAAATAGTAGAGTCGAATCGGTCCGGTTGTGGACCAGGACAACTCGGACTCCGGGATGGTGGCAGCCAAATCAATAGCGTTTGGCACTACTGCCGCCGGCGTACTGACGCCCCGCTGCCGAAGCGGCTGCGCCTGCTCGCGTTCTAGAATCTGAATCAGTGATGCCTTCTTCAGCATCGGCTTCTCCAAGAGGTGCCAGTAGACGAACTTGACAATCCGGTTCTTTGCGAACACCGCATCGCTGAAGAGGGTGTGCGGCATGACCACATAGGGCCGCCCCATCGCCCGGAGCGCGGCTGTTACGCGGGTCATTCGGGGACTGAATTGACCGTGTACCACAAACAGGGTCCTCTCCGGCAGAGAGTCGATGTGGGTCCGCATTTCGGCAGGCATCAGGACGCCCGGAACGAGGCCTCGCTCGCGAAATGCGTGGACATCCACGCCGTCGGGCGTGACCCAGCTACAGCGCACGCCGCCGTCGGTGATGATTTCGGTCTGAGTCCCCAACTGGTGGAGGCCGCCGGCCAAACCGCGAACAGCTTTGTGCACACCGTTAGCGGTGCGTTGGTCGTTTGTAGGGAAGCCGGTTACGTAGTGACAGATCATTGCGGGTCCCGATGGCCGTTGGTCAGGGAGGTTAGTAGTAAATACACGCCTGGAGTTGCGTGTCCAGAGGAGTCGGCCGGCATGGCGGTACCAGGCTTGCCGCTCCGGAGTGCCGGAAGATGAGCACACGGCATAGACCTGCCGGGTCACTTGGATGATATCCTCCGGGGACTCCCCGTCTCTCAAGGCGCACCCTAGGAGCGCCCGACAGAGGCGAACCATAGGTATTGAAGATCCTTACCAGCACCACGTCGGTGTCTCTCTCACGCTGATAGGCCAGCGAAACAGCCTCGGCGTAGCGCTTGGCTTCGTCATAGACCGAGCGTGGGCCAAGGGAGTTGACGTGTCCCCAGTAGGTCTCTACCTGAGGGTGAACCTCTGGATCGCCGCAGACCTCTGAGGTCGATGCAAGCAGGTATCGCGCGCCGAAACTGCGGGCGGCGTCGAGCGCATTCTGTGTGCCCTTCGACCCTGTATCCAGGGTTAGAAACGGCATTTCCCGGTAGTGCTTCGGCGATGCCGGGCTTGCCAAATGGTAGATGAAGTCTACCGGTCCTTCCAGGTCAACGGTGTAGCGAATGTCCTGGAAGGTGTAGTTGAAATCCGGATTACCGAAGAGGTGTTGGATATTCAATTCCCGGCCCGTGGCCAGGTTATCCAGGCGGGTCGCTCGGTGGCCTTCTGATAGCAATAGGTCGCACAGGTGCGAGCCGACGAAACCGGCGCCACCAGGACTACGGAATGCGGTTTGATATCTCTTGTCATAGTCTCGGATTGCTTTGCTGACTGGTATCGTCATCTGCACGCGGAACTTGAGAGATCAACCGGGAGAGATTCCCCGTACGCCGGCACTAATCCACAGGGCGGCGAGAATGTGTCCGCCTGTCTTGCACCAGGCCCGAGGAGCCCGGTCGGGGACTTCAGCGTGCAGAAACGATTCGGCGAGCGTCTCATGGAAACCGGGTCCAAAAACCGCTTCACTACCCAAGCTGGATCTGGCGCTACGACAATCTCTGCCTCGCACCGGTCCTGTCTGAAGGGTTAGATGCTAAGTCTCCCCTGCAGAATCCGTGCCCCCGGAGGCCACTAGGCCGGGGCAAACGCCCCGACCCTGGACCGAACCCTACCTATCGAGCACGATGGCCGGGATGTTCGACGCCCGAACGGCAGCATTGAAGCCGTCCAGTTCGTCTCCCAGAAGCTCCTCCAGCATGGCGAGTTGTGCATCAATCGCCGTAACCAACTCGTCGCGCACTGCCACGGACTGATCCGTGGGTGGGTAGTCGCCGCCACCGGCCGTTCCGCCTACCGAAGCCAGCTTGTTGTTGAGGCGGATCGGGTAGTTCAACGGATCCTGACCACTACGATTCTTCGTCTGGTAGAGCGTTTCCTCAATCTCCTTCATCTGATCCAGCAACGACTCGGCCGATTCCTTTAGGCCGTCCAGGTCCGCGTGGTCTTCCGGAACCCTATCCATGACACCGTTGATCTGCTCTCTGGCCCCCCGAATGCGTTTGATGGCCTTGTGAGTCTCTGTCAGCTTGTCGCGAACGGCCAGCAGGAAGTCAAACTGAGCCTGACGATCAGCAGCAGTGGACGTGCTTCGAGGATCAGCTGTGATGGTGAAATCGGTGTCTGTCGAGTCCTCACCCACAATCAGGCGTGCCCCATACGTCCCCGGAACCGCCATGGGGCCGTTCATGCCGCCACCAGACCAGAGAATCATACCGGGGAAGTCCTCAGCCCTGGGGTAGCGCATATTCCAGGTGTGCGAATTCAGACCATGCTCCGTTTCGAGCGCATCGTTTCCGCTGTCTTCCGATGACCACGACTCGATGATGTCCCCATCTCCGTCCAAAACCCGAATCTTGACTTCGGTGTCATCATCGGGGTCGTTCAGGAAGTAGCGGAGCGTTACTCCGTTGCCACCATTGATCATCCGAGGGGTCTCGTAGGGGCCGACCATCGCGAACTTTGACTCCGCCATGGAAGCCGAGGCAAAGTGCAGCGGCATCAAGTCCTCCATGATCCAGAGGGCGCGCCCCTGCGTAGCGACAATCAAGTCGTGATTCTTCCAGGCCAGGTCGGTGACCGGTACGATAGGGAGATTGTTCTGAAAGCTGCTCCACGAAGCCCCGTCATTGAACGAGATGTACATCCCGAACTCAGTGCCCGCATAGAGCAAGCCTGCCCGTTCGGGATCCGGCTGAATGGCGCGCGTGAAGTGGCCGCCGTCGATGCCGGAGGCGATTTTCTTCCACGTGGCTCCGTAGTCCTCTGTCTTGTAGAGGTAGGGAGCGAAGTCGTCCAGCTTGTACCGGGTTCCTGCCACGTAGGCGCCGCCGGGATTGAACGGGTCTACGACGATGTCATTGACCATCATCCACTCAGGCCAGATGCGAGAGGGCGGTGTGATTTCTGTCCAGCTGTCGCCGCCATCGCGCGTGATGTGCATCAGGCCATCATCAGACCCAACCCAGATCACGCCTTCCTCCTCGCCCTGATCGATGGCGAAGATGGTGGCGTAGTACTCCACGGCCGTGTTGTCCTGTGTGATCGGACCGCCTGACGAGCCCAGTGTCGACGGATCGCCGACCGTCAGGTCAGGACTGATTGTCTTCCAAGACTGACCTTCGTCTGTGGATGCGTGCAGGTGCTGTGATGCCGCGAAGAGCGTCCCGGAATCGTGGCGGGAAAACACGATTGGGAAATTCCACTGGAAGCGGAAGTGGTAGTCTTCGGCGCCGTGGCCCATCGGATTGTCGGGCCACACGTTGACGTTCCGTCGTGCGCCGGTCTCGTGATCCACCCGGGTAAATGAGCCGCCGTAGGAGCCGCCATAGACGATGTCGGGATTGTCAGGATGCGGTGCAATCCAACCGGACTCGCCACCGGCGGTGGACTCCCAATCATTCTCGCTACCGCTGGATGTATGAAGGATGCGGACGGTCGAGTTGTCTTGCTGGGCAGCGTATATGCGATAGGGGAAGCTATTGTCCGTCGTCACCCGATAGAACTGCGCAGTCGGCTGGTTCATATAGGTCGAAAACGTGTCGCCACCGTTGACCGTCACTTGTGCCCCGCCATCATCCGCGACGATGAATCGGTTCGGCTCATCTGGGTTGATCCACATGTCGTGGTGATCGCCGTGGGGCGTGCGGATCCGTTCGTAGGTCGCGCCGCCGTCGGTGGACTTGTGAAAGCCCACATTCATCACATACATCACGTCCTCGTCCTGTGTGTCGGCATAGATGTGCGTGTAGTACCACGCGCGCTGCCGCAGACTCCGGTCGTTGTTGATTTCGCGCCAGCTCTCGCCACCATCCTCTGATCGAAAGACACCGCCGTCCTCGTGCTCGATGATGGCCCAGACTCGCTCAGGATTGGCGGGCGACACGGCCACGCCGATTTTTCCGATGATTCCACCGGGGAGACCATTGTCGGTGCCTGTGAGCTGCGTCCAGTTGTCACCGCCATCGGTAGATTTCCAGAGGTGCGATCCCTCGCCCCCCGACTCAAGGCTGTAAGGCGTTCGGGTCATCCGCCAAGTGGCGGCATAGAGAACACGCGGGTTGGAGGGATCCATTCTCAGATCCACGGCGCCCGACTGATCGTTGACGAAGAGCACGCGCTCCCAATTCTCGCCACCATCGCTCGAGCGATAGACGCCACGCGTCTCATGGGGCCCGTGCAAGTGGCCGAGCACAGCAGCGTAGACCAGATCTGGGTTTCGCGGGTGGATCTCGATATGTGTGATCCGCTCAGAATCCGTCAGACCCATGCTCATCCAGGTCTTCCCGGCATCCACTGACTTCCACATGCCTGTGCCGTAGGAGACGTTTCCGCGGACCGTTTCTTCGCCCCCGCCGACGTAGATCACGTTCGGATCCCAGTCACTGACTGATACAGCCCCTATTGAGCTGCCGAAGAATCCGTCTGAGATGTTTTCCCAGCTGTTGCCCGAGTCTGTGGTTTGCCAGACGCCGCCGCCTGTGGCTCCCATGTAGTAGCGGTCCGGCTGGCCGGGAACGCCGGTCACGGCTGAGGCTCGGCCGCCTCGGAAGGGGCCTACCTCGCGGTATTCAAGCCCCTCGTAGAGGATGGGGTCGATCTGGGCCGAAGCGTCGGCGACAAACATGACGGCCATCAAGGTGGCCGTTGCGGTCAGGAGGAAGCGTCTCATCGGTTGGGAGGGTCCGGTTTGAGTGTGTAGGCTCGGAATATATACGGCGAGGCGGTACGGTCACCACGAGCCGGGATCAGTTCGATTCGCTTGTACGCGCTGCCAAGAGTGCATCCATACGAGACCGGGCCTCAGCCACGAGCGGCTGGAGCGCGGGATCCGCGTTGCTCCAGTAGTGCAGGACCTCCTCATAGTGACGGATGGCCGTGCCAGAATCGCCATTGCGCTCGGCAATCTCCGCAAGCCTTCGGTGGGCGGGTGTCGAGTAGGCCAGCGCGGCATTGTGTCCGAGGTCGGTGGCCTGATGGAGGGAACGATACCATCTGGCCGCCTCATCGAGTCGGTCCGCCGCAAATAGCAACTCGGCCCGCAACCATCGCCGAAGGGCTGTCGGGTCCGAGTTAAACGAACCGTCATACCAGAAGCCCTCTGGCGCGCGGCCCCGGTCGAAATCTTCCAACTCCTCCTCAAGCGAGGTCAACGCCGCCGCGCCCTCACCCTTCTGCATGGCCAGTAGCAAGTCGAGGTTGGAGGCCAGCATCAAGCTGCTGGGGTCTCCATGTCCGCGGAGCGCCGCGAGTACCCGGTCAAAATATGGCCAGTCCTCCTGATGCAGCAGCAGTGCCCCTAGGGCGAAGGCGACATTTCGAAAATTGGGATCGGCAAGTAAACCCTCGGTACTATCCTCTGGTGGTGCCGTGAACCCGTAGACGAAGTCCTGGAGATCGGACGAATACGTGGGTGGTGCCACCAGGGCCATCCAGACGACTTGCGATGTACTCTGCCGACTAAGGTCCGCCACCGTTTGCATCAAGCCGAAAGCTTCTGCATATCGGCCATCCTGCATCAGGTGCCAGACAGAAAAGAGGGGGAGTCCTGGATTCCGGTTCCTGATTGCCAAGCTATCGAGTACTGTCCGGTAGAGGTCGGTGTCGCTGGCCGCCTGCGCGAAGGTAAAGGCCTTGGTCCAAATCTGGGCGGGGTCCCCTGAATCGCGAGCCTTCTGGGAGTAGTTAGCGAGAACGGCTCCCACGCCAAGACCCTGCCGAAACGGCCCTGTCAGTTCCGGGGAGTATCTGGCTGACCCAGGAGTCAGTGACTCGAGCGAATCGACCAGCGCCCAATTCCGGTCGGCTAGGGCGAAACTGGCAAGGTGAATCGTGACCTCTGCATTGGCTGGATCCAGTTCCAGGGCTCTTTCTAACGGCCCGGTCGCTTCTCGGTCGGAGCGGCCCAATTGCCTGTTCCAGTGATACAGGTTGTCCCCCAGTCGAAACCACCCGTAGGCATCGTCCGGGTACCTCCTGGTATAGTCCTCAAGCAACTCCCGCGCTGTGAACGGCTTCCTCAGCACATTCTGATGGTATTCAATGTCAATCAGAGCTTTGGCTCTCGGGGGAAGGCTCTCTGAGTGGCGAACGGCGGCTTCGATTTCTCCCAGTCGGTCCTCTCCAGAGATTCCCCAACCGGACATGCTGGCCATCCGGAACCAGGCCATGGCAAAGGTGGAGTCGATGTCGACGGCTCTGGCAAAGGCCTCATAGGCCTGCTGCCACTCTTCCTCCCGCGCCAGGGCATCACCCTCCATATAGAACTTCAGGGCCCCGAAGTCCCGGGAAGTCGCAGCCGTCAGGCCCGCAATCGCGTTTCCTTTTTCGGAAAAACGTCCCGCAATCAACTCCCTGGCGAGGGCGTCCACGGCACGGGGCAGGTCATCTAACTCTGACGCGGTAACCGTTCGCTTCTCACCCGAAGTCCCGTCTGCATGGTGGATAGCCGCTTGAAGCCGAATCTCCCGGCCGAGTTGAGTCACCGATCCGACTACCGCGCCTTCCGCCCCGAACCGGGCGATCACTCTCCGCACCGCTTCCTCGTCGATGGGGTCTCCATCCAGCACCGATGAGACCGATCGTGGATCCAGCGCCCGCAGATCTCCTATACCGTCCAGAGCAGCAGAAAGGAGGGTAGGCATGCCCTCGGCCAGGTAGGCCAAGTCAGGCGATCCCCCCACCTCGAAGGGCATCACAGCCAGGGCCGGATCGGGCGTAATCGACGGCTCGCTGGACTGGTCGCCCCCAAACCAGACTGCCGCGGCCAAAGCGGCGGCAACCACGGCCCCGACAATCCACTTCACGGCGTGATTTGGGGCTGATTGAGAGGGTAGTGCCGGTGCCCTCGAATCATGAGGGGCCTCCAGTGCAGCAAGCACTTCCTCTGCGCCGGCAAATCGGTCGTCCACGCCCTTCTCTAGCAGCCGCATGACCACGTTGCCCAGTTCACTCGGGACCGCCTCGCCGATCGGGTCCGGTTCCGTGTTGAGGATGCCGTAGATCACCGCCTGATCGTAGCCACCCGGGAAAGCGCGGCGGCCCGTCAGCGCCTCATACAGGATGGCGCCTAGCGCCCAGAGGTCGGAACGCCCATCGACCGACTCACCTCGCGCCTGCTCGGGACTCATGTAGGCGGCTGTGCCGATGGTCGAGCCTTGGATCGTCAGATCCAGACCCTCCGCCAACTTGGCCACGCCAAAGTCCAGAATCACCAACCGGCCGTCATCCAGGACCATCAGGTTGTCGGGCTTGATGTCCCGGTGGACGATGCCCTTGGCGTGCGCCTGAGCCAGGCCTGAAGCGATCTGCCGTCCGATACCAGCCGCCTCGGCGGACTCCATGGGGCCCTTGTCCATTCGGTCTCGAAGAGTACCACCCTCGTAGACCGGCATCACCAGAAACAACTCGCCTTCCGGAGTCTCTCCGATATCGTAGATGGAACAGATGTTCGGGTGATCGAAGGCAGAAGCCGCCCGGGCTTCCTGGATGAACCGGTCCTTGGCATCGGGGTCGCCAACTGCCACGGGAGGCAACACCTTTATCGCGACGGACCGCCCGAGGCGGTCATCCTCGGCCCGGTAGACCATACCCATGCCACCCCTGCCTAATTCGGCCGTGATGGTGTAGTGAGAAATGGTCTGTCCGATCATAGTTCGTTCTGTCTATCTCTAGCTGACGTCTCCACCTGCGGCGCGTGCAGCGAGCAGCACACCGAGCCGAGTCTTTGCTTCGTCCACCACTGGCTGTAACTCGGGATCAACGTCGTACCAATAGCGCAGAAACATCTCGTATTGGCGGATGGCCTCGTCGGGGTCGCCCTGTATCTCCGCGATTTCGGCCAGACGACGGTGAGCCGGAGCGGCGTAGATGGCTTCGGCAGGTCCGGGACTGGGGTCCATGTGATGCATGGTCTCGTACCACTTCGCGGCTTCATCATAGCGCTGCGCCTCAAAGAGCAATTCTGCCCGCAGCCAGCGCGGCCACACATGAGAAGATTGCCGCCCTAGTTCTATCGTGACACCCTCACGCGAGATGGCCTCAGACGTCTCGGCCAGGACTAGTGCGGCGGCGAAGTCTCCGGCTGCCCAGGCTAAGAGGGTCTCGACTGATCTCGCATAGAACCGCGAGGTAGGCGAATTCACTGTGACCATGGTATCCAGCGCGGCCTGTACGGTGGCCATATCATCTCGGTGGAGCGCGTCCAGCGCGATGTGTTGAGCCAGATAGCCATCCCATGAAGACCATGGAGCAAGATCCTGCAGGCCGGAGGCATCAACCGTCACGTGATCGCGGCCCAGATAGGTCATCGGGTTGGCGGCCCAGAACCATGTGTGCCCGCGGGCTGACTCCAGCGCGTTCACGGCCTCGTGCATCCGGCCAAGCAAGACAAGGTCTCTGTGGTGAGCGGATTTCCACATTGGCACATATTCACTCTCTGGCTCTCGGACCAAGAGCGAATCGAGCCCGCGAATCGATGTCTCGGGCTCGCGCGCGATAAGGCCCAGCATGAGGACCTCATCCCACGAACTGGGCTTAACCGTCTGCAACTGCTCGAAGAAGCCGTCCACTGTTCCATTCGATCGCCCGAAAGCCCGCACCATCGCCGCGTGTACAGAGGCTATCTCCTCCAAGGGGCCGAACAGACTATCAGCCCACTCCCAATTGGCGTCGCGGATGGCGAAATCCATCAGGTGAGTCCGGACTTCGACATTGGAGGAATCCAGCTCAAGGGCCCGCCGAAATAGCGGTATCGCCTCCCGATCCGATCGGCCGAGATACCGATTGTAATGGAATACCCTCTCAGCCAATCGAAAGAACGCGTGGGCATCATCGGGAAACCGGTCGGTGATCTCAGTCCAGCGGCGCCGTGAGGTCGCGTTTGAGTCCAGGGTTGCCGCGTACTGGGCATCGATCGTCAAACGCACTCTGCTGGGTAGGCCGGCCGAGTGGCGCTTCGCGGCCAAGATATCGCTCTCCTCGGTCTGATCGGTTACATCCGGCCATCCAACCAAGCTGGCCCGGCGATACAACGCCAGGGCAAAAGTCGAGTCCAGTTCGATGGCCCGGCTAAATGAGTCATACGCATCGCCCCACCGCGCCGACCGAGCCTGAGATTCCCCTACCAGATACGCTCGCAGCCCCTCGAAGCTGTGAGAGGTCAACGCTGAGAGTCCAGCCAGCGACTGGCCTTTCCCGGCGAAGCGCCCTGCTATGAGCGACCGCGCCAATTCGTCGAGGGCCGCCGGAAGTGCCGCCTGCGTGGAGGCCGTTGTGGTGCGAGTCTCGCCAGGCACGCCGTCCGGCGCGTACACCGTGGCGCTCAATCGAATCTCGTCGCCCAATTGACTCACTGATCCCAGCACGACCCCTTCGGCCGAGAAGCGCCGGGCAACTGCCTGGGCCATTTCGACGTCTACCGGCCGATCCGAGAGGAATGACGCGATCGCCAATGGGTCAACCGCCCGTAGGTCACCCATCCCGTCAATCGCCGTGGACAATAGCGTCGGAATCCCGTCGCCGAGGTAGGCGAGGTCAGGAGACCCCTGCACCTGGAATGGCAACACTGCCAAGGCGGGGTCTGGCCGGATAGGGGCCGGGCCACTCAGACGTGACAGGGCAAACATCCCCAGCCCCACGACCGCAGCCGTCGCGACTACCGCGGCGGCCATCCTCCAGGTACCGCGCGCGGCAGTGGTCTCCGGGCTGGCCTCCTGACCCTTCAAGCCGGACTGAAGCGCCTCGATCACTGCTTCGCCGGTTTCGAACCGCGCATCCACCGCCTTGCTTAAGAGTCTCGTTACGACTCCTTCCAACGGCTGTGACACCCCAGAGAGCGGCTCCGGCTCCGAATTCAGAATGCCGTAAATAACGGCCTGGTCATATCCCCCCGGGAAGGGCCGCGTGGCGGAGAGCATTTCGTAGAGGATCACTCCCAGTGCCCATAGATCAGACCTCCCATCCACCTCCATGCCCTGCGCCTGCTCGGGACTCATGTAGGACGCCGTTCCGACGGTCGAGCCATGCTTAGTTAGGTCCAGACCTTCCGCCAGCTTGGCCACGCCGAAGTCCAGGATGACCACCCGGTCATCGTCCAAAACCATCAGATTGTCAGGCTTGATGTCGCGATGGACAATTCCCTCACGATGGGCTCGTCCGAGGCCAGCCGCAATCTGGGTGGCAAAGTGAATGGCCTCTTCCGTTTTCAAAGGCCCTCGGTCCATGCGGTCGCGTAGTGTGCCCCCCTCGTAGACCGGCATCACCAAATACAGCTCGCCCTCATCGGTCTCGCCGACCTCGTGGACGGTGCAAATATTGGGATGATCGAAGGAAGAGGCCGCGCGTGCCTCGCGAAGGAAGCGTTCCTTGTCCTCAGCGTTTCGGGCCGCTGCGGGAGGCAGCACTTTGACGGCCACGTCCCGCTCCAACATGGAGTCCCGGGCGCGATACACCACGCCCATACCGCCTCGGCCGAGTTCTTCGGTGACTCGGTAGTGCCCGGATATTTCCTGCCCGATCATTGGCTACCAGGATGGCGGACGATCTTGCCGTCCTGCATCACGAAGTCGATTGCGTAGAGAGCATTCGTATCTGCTAGTGGATTGGCAGGCATGGCCACCAAGTCAGCGGCGAGGCCGGCGGAAAGAGCACCGCGTTCCTTATCCACACCCATCAGTCGCGCCGCCGTAGACGTCATGGCCTTGAGCTGATCCGCGTTGGACACTCCGGCCTCGCGCCAGCTGTTGAGCACGTCAAGGGTGACGTGACCCCGGCTCATTTTCGGATCCCAGAAAACGGCGTCGGAACCGTATACGATGTCTACGCCCAGTGCGTAGGCACGCTTCAACCGATCCACAAACATGTCGTGTTCAACCTGAAAGGCCGAGAGATCATCGCCTGGCAGCGAGTGCGCCAGACCCTCAAGCGTGAACTCAGTCCCGACCAGGAATATGCCCGCGTCCTTCGCCATCTGCAGCACTTCGTCAGACATCTCGGGTCCATGCTCAATGGAACGGACTCCTGCCGCGATGGCATTCCGGGCCCCTTGCTCCGTCCAGCAGTGGGCAGAAACGTACGTGCCGGCGCGCCCGGCCTCGTCAACCGCGGCTTTGATCTCCTCTACCGTATAGATGTAGCGCTGGTCATCGATGACCAACTTGATAAAGGTGGATCCGAAGTGCAGATTCTGGCGGACTGCCTTCACCACGTCCACCACACCGTCGGCGAAATAGTACTCGGGGTTGCCAACTCCAGGCTTCTCGGGCTGAAGGAAGAACTGCCCACCGAAGGGTGCAATGATGCGCCCGGAGACCTCCAT
>JBLFXH010000071.1:0-13867 GCA_047611125.1 Rhodothermales bacterium | reverse complement strand
CGATCCAAGTCCAGTGACATATAGGATGCATTTGAAACGTTTTCTTGACGGCAGTCTGAGGTTTCTCAGGAATCGGTATTTCTGGGGGGGCCTAGGCGCGCTGATTCTCGTGGGCCTGGTGGCCTACCTCATATTTGATAGGGCCGTAATGCCAACTGTCACTCGGCACGGCGTGGCCGTTCAGGTACCGGATGTGATGAACCTTCCTCCGTCGCTTGCTGATTCCGCCTTGGCGGCGGTGGGCCTGTCTATGGAACAGCAGGTTCTCCGGAAGCTCAACCTCCCAAGGGATAAGGTTATCGATCAGCGCCCCCCAGGCGGGGCCCTCGTCAAGCCGGGTCGAAGCATCTACGTAACTGTTAATACCGGAGACACTACGACTGTAGTTGTCCCTTCTGTGGTTGGTCGATCCAGAAGAGATGTATCGGGACTCCTCTCGGAGGTCGGACTCACCACTGGCGCAATGCAACGAGATTCTATCAGGTCGAACTTTCCAAGGGACGTCATCTCCCGCCAGCTTCCTCGGCCTCAGGCGCGAGTGCCGCGCGGATCGCTGGTCCGGCTGTGGTACAGCACCGGGCCCTCGGCCCAGTTTGTCGTCGTGCCTGACGTGGCTGAGTTACCCGCCGACGAAGCCTCCGCCCAGTTGACGGCCCTGGGTCTGCGCTCAGTCGTCCTAGGACCCACAAACGGAATCGTGCGGGACCAGGGGCCGACGGCTGGCACGACGGTCAGAGAGGGCTCAGAGGTCCGGCTCCGCACACGGGCTGCTACCGGCTCCGATCAGTAGGACTATTCGACCACGTCAACCGACGCCTCAGGACCGAGCCTGACCTCGACGCGTTCACGGTGTTTGGTGGGAATCCGTCTCCCGACAAAATCTGGCTGGATGGGATACTCTCGGTGACCGCGATCAATCAGGACAGTAAGCTGGATTGACCTCGGCCTGCCCAGCCGAATCAGAGCGTCTAGCGCAGCCCTTACCGTTCGACCCGTGAAAAGCACATCGTCTACCAGGATAACGTCCCGGTCCTCGATGGCAGGCCCGCCCTCAGCAGGCTCTTCCGGAGCCCCCACTGCGTCATCTCTATAGGGAGCGGTGTCCAGCGAATGGTAGACAACGGGGCGTGACTCGATTGTCGCGATCTCTGCCGCCAGCGCCTGCCCCACCTCGTGGCCGCGCGCAAGAATCCCCAGGACGGTAATGTTCTCGGAGCCGCGATTCCGCTCCAGTATCTCGTAGGCCAGGCGACGGATCATCCGGCCAACCTGCTCTGCGTTCAACAACCGAGTCCTAAGACCCTCTGCTACTGGAACATCGCCTTGATGCTTCCCCACGTTCTGCGTTTTGCGGTGCTGGTGTAGTTCACAGACTGCGTAAGCACTACTTCGCGAAGTCCGTTCTGGTAGATCACTTCCAGTCGGTAATCCAACTGGTCCGAGGCCGACTTGTAGACCTGGTCATCCCGAAACTCGTAGGGAACGCCCGTCCCGTGTGCCACCAGCCCCTGCACCTTGACAAACTGCTGGTTGCTGTACGGAGTCCGCCGGGTCAGTTCATATTCCCTCACCTCGTCTTCGGTCTCCATCTGCCATTTGACGACGAAGTCACGACCATCGGGAACGATCTCGAAATACTCAAGCTTTGCGCCGTACCCGAAGGACGCGGCGGTAAGCACGAGGACCGATAGAAGGACAGAGATTGGTCTCACAGAGAGGTCTTTGCGGTAGGATCCGAAAGGTAGGGCCCAATTCATGGGATTCAACACAGTTTGAGGGGTGTAAACCTCTTCCCTGCATATTTCATGCCTCTGTCGGGGCCGGGTCTCGATTCGGACACGCCTCTCTGCGGCATCGTCCATACATATGCAAGGAGTGGTGACGGATGTCAAACTGGAAAACGTCCGACACCATCTCTTGGATACTCTGGATCCGTGGGTCGCAGAATTCGAACAGCTCGTTGCAGTCCATGCAGATCAGGTGATCGTGCTGCCAGTAGCTGTAGGCGGCCTCATACATGGATTGCTTCTTGCCAAACTGATGCCGAGCCACTAGCTGGCACTCGCAGAGCAACTCCAGAGTATTGTATACCGTAGCTCGACTAACCTTGACGGCTCCCTTCAGGAGTACTACGTACAACTCATCGGCGTCAAAGTGGCCGGGCTGCGCATAGACCGCATCCAGGACCGCGAATCGCTCAGGAGTCTGGCGCTGCCGCCTAGTCTTGAGGAAGTCCGCAAAAATGCGGTGGACGCTCTCCTTTTGTTCTGTGGCCAGTTCGGGCATACTCGTCAGATTGTGGCGCCGATACCGGACCCGGGGCGGCCTGTTCCTTTTACCAGGGCTTCGGCGTCCTTCCGAATGGCTTCGGCCAACTGTTGGATGCTCCCGGATCCATCCAAACAACGAACACGGTCCGGTTCGCTCTCGGCCAGCCATCGATACCCATCGTATACCTGCCGGTAGAATGCCTCTCCGGACGCCTCCATGCGGTCATCCTCTGATCTGCCCTGCCTGCGTGACCTCGCCAACTCGGGCGTGATCTCTATTAGATAGGTGCGATGTGGCACCAACCCGCCTGTAACCTGGCGATGGAATGCGTTTAGCCACACCGGCTCGGCAAGCCCGCGGCCGAAGCCTTGGTACGCGGTTGTCGAATCGAAAAACCGATCACAGATTACTACCACACCGGCCTCGAGCATTGGACGGACCTTCTCGGTGACCATCTGAGATCGCGCTGCGCTGAACAACAGTAGCTCGGCGAACGGGTCTATCCGTCGCGCTTTGTCCAGGAGCAGGTCTCGGATTACCTCGGACGTATCGGTGCCACCGGGCTCACGGAGGAGCTCGACCTCGAAACCACGCGTTTGAAACCAGTCCGCCAGCAAGTGAGCTTGCGTGCTCTTTCCTGAACCGTCGAGACCCTCAAATGAAACCAGGAACATGTTCTCCAGCAGGCTTTGAATCGCAAGAATCTACAATTGAGTCGTTATAGATAATGGTGGTTGGCGGACGCTTGTTAGTGCAGACGCCCGCTTCAGTTCATATTTTCAGCGAACCATCGCGTAAGCGAAGCTTATAAGCGCTCTTTGCAAGGCGCCGTCATAGTTCATGAGCATGCTTAACTTCGGATTCGATGATTTTGACGAGTCTAGAAATGAAGATCGCCTAAAAGACCTTGCTGCTTCCTTCGAGCATTCGGGAGGGTCTGACTATTTCGACTCCGACACGCTAGAGGATATCGCAACGTTTTATTACGAGCAGAGTCGTTACGACGACGCCCTGCGCGTAATCGATCGCGTTCTGGATGCCCAGCCATTCTCGTCCGATGGTTGGATGCGCAGGGGGATCCTGCTTAACAACCTTGGGCGCCATAAAGAAGCCCTAGACGCCTACGACCGCACGCTGGCCCTGAACCCGGCCGACCTCGAGACCCTCGTCAACCGGGGCATTACACTCGACAGTCTTGATCGCCCCGAAGAGGCCATCGAAAGCTATAAGGAGGCGCTCCTGATAGATCCGGTCAGCGATGAAGCGCTCTTTAACAAAGGCGTCACGCTTGAACGCCTCAACCGTCTGACCGAGGCCGTCGAGACCTTTGAAGGCTGCGCTGAGGCTAACGCCGAGCATCCGGAAGTCTGGTACGAGCTCGGGTTCTGCTACGATCGCGCCAACAACGCGGACAAGGCCATCGAGGCCTACGACCGCCACCTGGATATCGACCCGTACTCGCACGATGCGTGGTACAATCGTGGTATCGTCCTGAATCGTGCCGGCAAGTATATCGACGCCGTCAGTTCCTACGACATGGCGCTCGTCATCTCGGAAGAATTTGCGTCAGCCTACTACAATCGGGGCAATGCGCAGGCCAACCTCGGGATGCTGGACGAGGCTATCGAGAGCTACAAACGCGTTCTCGAACTCGAGGGCAACGACTCGGCCACGAGTTACAACGTTGCCCTGGCGTACGAAGAGAAGCGTGAGTACCGCAAGGCCATCAAGTTTTTCGAGCAGGCCATCGAGGCAGACGACTCCTACGCTGAGGCGTGGTACGGTCTCGGCTGCTGTTTCGATGCCATGGAGCGCTACGACGAAGCTCTTGTGTTTTTCAATCGCGCCGTGGTGCTCAGTCCTCATACGGCTGACTTCTGGTACGCGAAGGGCGATTGCGCCTACAACCTGCGTAGAGTCGGCGAGGCCGTTTCGGCATACCGCACGGTGGTTCGCCTGAAGCCGGAAAACCGCGAGGCTTGGCTAGACTTCGCCGAGACCCTGTATGAGGCCCGACGTCCCGAAGAGGCACTGGATGCTTATCGCCGTGCGTTGGACATGAAGCCGGATTGCGCGAGCACATACTTCCGCCAGGCCAAGGCCTTCCTCGCGCTCGGTCGGTTGGAGGATGCACTTCGCTCCATCAAGATGTCCTTCAGCCTCGACCCGCTGCAGCGCGAGGGAATGCCAGAAGCCTATCCTGAGCTGAGCGCAGACCCGAGGGTTCGAGTAGCACTGGGACTCACCTAGGATCCTCCTCTTAGACAAACCGTTTTGGCGGCGGCCCGATGCTTCGGGTCGCCGCTTTTTTGTTGTTGACCAAACCCTCCAGTTCTCCGCCTATGCTCGCCTACCTGAAGCACTTCCTGCATGGTTTCGGTATAGGGGTCGCGAACGTGATCCCCGGCGTTTCTGGCGGCACCATGGCCTTGATCTTTGGCATCTACGAACGGGTCATTGGAGTCGCGAACGACGGCGTCCAATCAGGGGTTAGCCTGGTACGGGGCGACTGGCCAGCCTTTGTGGACGGCGTCAAGGCTTTGCAATGGCCGTTCCTAGCCCCGCTTGTGATCGGGATTCTGGCGGCACCCTTTCTCGGAGCGGAGCTCCTATCGAACCTGCTTGAGACGCATCCGGCGTTGATGAGGAGCCTGTTCTTTGGACTGATCGTTGGCTCGCTGCCCATACCGTGGGTACGAATCGGCAAGCGGACGCCTCTGACTCTGGTCCTCGTATTGGTGGCCGGAGGCCTTGCCTGGCTGCTGTCCTCGCTTCCCACGCGGGCCACGCCGGACCCGGAAGCCTGGATGATCTTCGGTGCCGCCTCCCTGGCCATCAGCGCCATGGTCTTGCCTGGTGTGAGTGGCGCCTATCTACTGCTCGTATTCGGGATGTATGAGGCTACGCTCTCGGCGCTAGGGTCCCTCGACCTTGGCTTCATTGCGCTCTTCGGAGCTGGAGCGGCGGTGGGCCTGGCCGGATTCACCGTCCTGCTGAACTGGCTTCTCAAGAATCGGCACGATGCTACCATGGCCGTGCTGGTCGGGCTTATGATTGGCTCGCTTCGCGCCCTTTGGCCATGGCTGGATGCCTCGATGGACCCGCGGCTCCCGGTGCCTGGGGATGCCATCGGCGCGGCCATTGCGCTGGCCGTCCTGGGGCTTGCTGTTACTGGCGGCCTGTCTTGGTGGGAGTTGCGCCGAAAAGCCCAGTGATCCGACCTGGCACTCCGTCTACCTGGATGTGCCTCAGGACTTGGCCGGTCGCCGCATCCAAGACCGTGATAACGCCGACTACAGGCTGATCACTGAAATTGGGGCCAGTTGACAGACCCGTGTCGCGGCTGCCGACTACAAGGACAGAGCCCGCCGCTCCGAGCGATGTAGCTTGGGAGTTGATCGCCAGGGTCCGGGCAATGGAGCCGGGCGCGAGCTCGGCCACGCGGACCTGACCCGATGTTGTGAGGACAGCACCCTGCGAACCCGACTGAGTACCCATTAGGAGGGATCCGCCGAAATCGACGACTCCTGTCTGCCTTGGTGATTCTGGGACGGTCAGGTCAAACAAGATCCCCTGCCCGCTTTGACTGCCGAAGGCCACCAGCGTGCTGCCGTCCGGAGTCACAACCATGCTACTCACGGCATGACGGGGACCGTCCATTCCTACGTAGGTCGGCTGCGTCTTTCCCACCAGGATCAGGGCCATCTGGTCTGCAGACCGGCTGGCAGCGTAGGCGATGTCGCCCTGGGGTCGAATAGCCACCCCCTGCATATCCGGGAAGGTGCTTTGCGTCGGGAAGACGCGCATGTCTCCAGTCTCAACGGTTTCAATCTGGTCTTGCCCTCTGCCGGCAATCCGGCCCGAAACCAGCCAGGCTCCGTCGAATGAAGCGTCCAGGGCACCCGCTGATTCGATCTCTGCGAGCCCGCGCAGTGTGTGTCCGGAATCGAATCGAAGCACAATGCCCTCGCCCGGGAGGGACACGAACCAGCCGCTTCCGTCAGGAATGGCGGCCACGGCGGTGGGCCTCGAACTCGCCGCGAAACCGAGCGACTCAAGATCTATGAGTCGGGCGACAGCCAGACGGTCGGTATCCAGAATGGCTATGAGGGCCTCGTCCGGAAATGAGGCGATGGCCGTGTGCGCGGCATCGGCGTACATGGGCTGCCCGTCATCGTCTCGGGCCCCGGCGTCGATCCATCGCTTTAGAAAATCGAACTCCGCCTCGGTCACGGCTTCTTGTCCCACATCCACAGGGTGGACGCCTCCCGTTCGGGTGGAAAGCATGCGAATCAGCCGGCTTCTGTCTGCGGCGAACGGGATGACTGCTCCTCCGGCGTCCGTTCCCGCGCGCAATCCCGTCATAGAAGTGAGGTCAAGCGGTGTCTGGGACCCATCGTGACAGGCGGCGCACTGATCGTCGAATAGGACCTGAACGTCCCGGACATAGCTGATATTGGCGATGCTGGCGTAGTCAGGCAGCGAGGTATCCCCAAGTAGCTCGCAGGACGTTAGGCCAACCACCGATAGGAGGAGGGCCAGGACGATGAGATTTGAGCGGCGAAAGTGGGGCATCTCGGAGCAGAGGCTTATCCCTTTGAGGATCGACTGCTTCCGGAAAATATTCAGCCTAGTGGCCCACTACAATCATTCTGGTCTCGCTGAAGGACGTGCCCTGAAACCGTACCCAGTAGCGACCGGCGGGCCAGTCAGATACCTCCAGGTCCAGTCCCAGCTCTTGGTCCGGCTCCGCCCAACCTTGGAACGTCAAGGCAGTGCGCCGGCCAGAGGCATCGAAAACCTCAACGGTTACTTGCTGGATCTCGGACACCAACAGCGAGAGCTTGACCACGTCCGCAGCTGGATTGGGATACGGCGTCGTCACGATGTGCGTACCGGGGACGATAAAAACGTCCTCTTCCACCAAGATTCTGCGCGCCCCGGACTCGGACACGGCCACCAGTCTGATTTCGGATCGACCAGCGGGCAGGCGAGATGTGGTCAGTGCGTAGTCCTCCTGCCCGGCAACGCCGGCCGAAATACTCTCGACCACTTCGAATGTCTCGTCAGTCAGCCTGCGCTCGAGGTCGAAGCGCGCGATGTCCAGCTGCCGAATCATACTCCAATGGAATTGAACCGGATCCGATGCCGAATCGACCGAAAAAATCCCCACTCGACTCACCACTAGGCCCTCTGCCCTGAGCAGGAACAACCCCTCGCTCCTGCTGGAAACGGCAATCGTACCATCTGAGAAATACGGGTAGACCGACCACGCTCCGCCAAACCCGGTGGCGTCATCATCAGGCGTAGTGTCAAAGTGGGCCACCAGGGCAGGGTCTGTCGGGTCTACTATATCCAATATCCTCAACCCCGAGGTGTAGTTCGCCTCGTACACCAGCCCGCTGGCCACATACAGATTGTGGTCGATGGCGGGTGAATCGTGGAAATACTCGGCGGCCAGCTGGGGATCGTCCAGGTCCTGAACATCCCAAATCAAGGTGCGGGTCGGGGTGGCGGCCGCGCGCTCGTCTAGTTCATCATTCTGATAGAAGTAGCGCTGATCGTCGGTGAGCCAGCCCTGATGGACGTATCCACTGGTTGGGTAGGTGGCCACTCCCAGCGCAATCGGCGAAGACTTGTCGGTCACGTCGGCGATTGACACCGCGTCTTCATTCGCCGCCAAACAGATTTCGCGACCCCGGTGCGCCACGTCCGGACCCTCGTAGACGACGCACTGGGCGTCATGCGTGTAGCCGCGGCGGGTTCGCTGATCCCTGAAACATCCGGCAAAAAGAGGGCGACGCGGGTCGCGGACGTCAATCATCTGCAGGCCCTGATTGCACACGCCCTGGGAGGAGCCGACCGCGTAGGCGAAGCCGGTGTCCTCATTCATCACCAGGTTGTGGGCCGATCCGAAGCCCTCATATCGGGTGAGTTCGGCAAATTCCACCGGCGGCGATCCCGTCAATCCCCTCAACTGTGCAAGATCAAAGACCTGCATGCCGTGGGGCCCGGCACCGTCAGCCACTACGAATGCGTGGTCCGCGTACACCTTAATGTCTCGCCAGACACTCGCGCGAGCTCCCTGAGTGAGGGGGAGCCGGCCAACCAGTACGGGTGTCGCAGGCTCTGTTATGTCAACGAAAGCCGTGGCGTTTTCCAGGCCAAGAAGCACATACCTGCGCCCAGTCTGGGGGTCTTCCCAGCCCCAAAGATCGTTTGCCCGATACTGCCCGGCCTGAAGGTCGTCCAGGCTAAAGAAGGCAATGAGATCAACGTTCTCGCACGGATACAGGTCAGCGAACCCATTCTGGCACGTGACGGCCCCGGACTTGGCGGCGGTGCCTGAAGCGAGAGCACCACTTGGCGAATCCAACGACTTCGCATCCTGGATCTGTCCCTGCGCCGACCCGGCAGCAAGGAGTAGGACAAACAGAACGAATAGCCGACTCACTGCCGCGTTATAGGTCTCGTGATGGTGACGCCGTCCAGGTCCATGCGAACCATGTAGACGCCCGGCGCCAGCCCAGATCCGTCAAAGCGGATAGTCTCTGAGCCGGGCTGCACGGCTCCTTCCCTGAGGACCGAGAGTTCGCGTCCAAGCAGGTCCAGAACAGTGACTCTGAGACTGCCTGCGTTCTCGACCGCCAGTTCAAGCGTGACCGGCCCGCTGAACGGATTTGGCCAGGCAGCGGTGACACTGAATGTCCCCGGAATTCCGGCTGCCTGCTGCGTCCCGACCGAAAGCGATGGATGGGTGGGTTCTAGGAGAAAGAGCCCCTCGCCAATGGACGACACCGCGATCGTTCCACTCTCGAAATAGGGATAGGTTGACCAGGAGCCAGCAAACTGCGCTCCGCCCAAACTTGGCGTTGTGTCGAAGAACGCAATTTCTACGGGAGTCTCGGGCGCACTGATGTCCAGGATTCGCAGCCCCGAGGTATAGTTGGCCTGATAGACAAAGTCGCCCTTCACATACATGTTGTGATCAATAGAGCGTGTGACGGCCTGGTACTCCCCTAGGTAGACGGGATCATCCAGATCCTCAACGTCAAATATGAGGGACCTCGCTGGCTCGCCGGCGCGCTCGTCCAGTTCATCGCCCAGGAGAAAGATGCGCTGGTCCTCGGTTAGCCACCCCTGATGGGCATACGCAACGCCGGGATACTCGGCCTTGGCCACGGTCCGCGGCTGCCCTTTTACGGTCACGTCTACAATCGAAACGGCCGTCTCATTCGCACCCAGACAAATCTCCTTGCCAGCATAGTCCAGATCGGGGCCGTCATACTGCACACACTGCACATCGTGCGTGTAGCCCGTGCCTGAACGGCCCGTGCCGTCGTGCGAAAAGCAGCCGACGAATCTCGGAGTATCCGGAATCTGAATATTGATCATGTGCAGGCCACCGCCGCAGGCCTGACCGCCCGACGCGCCCACGACATAAGCAAAACCGGTGTCCTCGTTGATGGCCACGTTGTGCGCCGAGCCAAAACCGGTGTAATGAGCGGTCATTTGGAACTCAGTCCCCTCCGGGGCCGAGCGCAACTGGGTCAGATCGAATACCTGAAGTCCGTGATTACCGGACCGGTCCGCTACGATGTAGGCATGGTTTGCGTACACCTTGACATCCCGCCAATTGCTTGCCGCTGCGCCCGAATGTGGCAGATGCCCGACAACGCGGGGACTCTGCGGATCTGAAATATCGACGAAGGATGTTCTGTCGTCCATTCCCGCCAGCACGTACTCGACTCCGGTCTCGGGGTCGGTCCAGCCCCAAAGATCCAGAGACTCCCTGGCACCCGGGCCCAGCGTGCTGTTTGGTATGAAGGCCAGGAGGTCCACGGCATCACACGGATAGCCGTCGGCGAAGCCAGACACACAGGCCGTACGGAAGCCGGCTTGCGACTCCTGAGCCCAGGCCGAACTTGTGAAAATGAGCCCCAAGAGGAGCAGGGCCAGACTATCTTTGGTCCGGCGAACCACGACTGAAAACATGAAGCGACTCAAGGGCAAGACAATATTTATCACAGGAGCATCTGCCGGAATCGGCAAGGCCTGCGCGGAGGGATTTGCGGCGGCCGGTGCACGGCTGCTCCTATGCGCGCGAAGGGGCGAAAGGTTGGCACCGCTCCAAGCACAACTAAAAGATACGTACGAAGCGGATGTGAGGACGTTCTCTCTGGACGTAACGGACTCATCGGCGGTCCGACAGTCGCTACGCACACTGCCAACGGAGTGGCGGGACATCGACATCCTAGTCAACAACGCCGGAAAGGCGCTCGGCAAGGGCCCCTTCCACGAGGCCGAGCTGAGTGATATGGACGGCATGCTAGACGTCAATGTCCGCGGCCTCATACACGTTTCCCGCGCCGTCATTCCGGGCATGGTCGCCCGGGGTGCGGGCCATGTGATCAACATCGGGTCGGTCGCGGGTAAGTGGACGTACCCCGGTGGCACCGCCTACTGTGCCACCAAGGCTGCGGTGGCCGCCTTGACCGAGGGAATGAAAATGGACCTCCACGGGACTAGGGTTCGCGTGAGTACGGTCGACCCCGGACTGGTAGAGACTGAATTTTCGTTGGTCCGCTTTCACGGGGATGCCCAGGCTGCCGAAAAGGTGTACCAGAACATTGATCCGCTGACCGCGGAGGATGTCGCGGACACTGTTCTATTCTGTGCAAGCCGGCCCGCGCACGTGAACATTAATCAGGTGGTTATGATGTGCACGGACCAATCGTCCTCAACCATGGTGCATCGGCGCGAGTAGTGGCCCGCTTGGATCGGTCCTCGCCGGCTCCGATATTCGTTTTGGAAATCAGCTGACCCTCCCTATCAGCTCAATTTCTGAGGCCCGGCGCACCTGTGTGTCGGGCCTCCTTTTTGTTGGTACGGTTTCTGCACCCTCACTTGTAGTAAACAAACCGGATTGTGTGCCCCACACGATCAAACATATGAAACTGGACGAACACGACATCGCCCGCCTACTGGCCGGCTCGCTCGAAGAAGACGAGCAGAAGGCCCTTCTGGCCCGCCTTGCTGCCGATTCCGACGCTCGCGAGCTGCTGGCGATGGGGCTCGAGGCTCTTCAGGCTGCTGAAGAAGCCGCCGACTAGAGGGCCGCCTGAGTTTCGCCGCATTGAGATGGATTCGAGGCAATTACTGCCGTGGTTGCCCAGAGTCGCGTACATTTTGCCGCTACCATACGTGCCGGCAACATGCGCTTTCTGCTCCCAATTCTGGTCTTCTCAATCCTGGTGCCTACGACCTTGCGACCGGCCTCCGCCCAAGTCGTGTTCTCCGTCATCTTCGAGGATGCCCTAGTAGTCGATGGGACGGGTGCAGAGCCTCACCGGGCGGACGTCGGGATAATCGGAGACGAAATCAGAGCCATCGGCGAGCTCTCTCAGCGCCCGGCGCTCCGTCGCATAGATGCCTCTGACCTGGTCCTGACCCCCGGCTTCATGGACATCCACAGTCACGCGATCGGGAGTGGAGCTGACGGATCGCTAGCCGCCCGCCCTCAGGCTGAGAACTTGATTCGACAGGGTGTGACGGCCGTTTGGGGCGGACAGGACGGCAGCTCTCCCTGGCCGATCGGCGATGCGCTGGCCTATTTCGACAGTCATCCGGCTTCCGTCAATACAGGCCTGTTTGTCGGACACGGGACCATTCGTGGGCAGGTGGTCGGACTCGATGACAAGGCGCCCTCGCCGGATCAGATGAACGTCATGCGGGAAATGGTCCGCAGAGCCATGCGCGATGGCGCCTGGGGACTCTCGTCCGGGTTGGAATACACACCAGGGATGTTCGCGACCACAGCCGAGCTCGCTATTCTGGCCGGTGAAACTGCTCCTTTCGGCGGACTATATATCAGTCACGTTCGCGACGAAGGCGGCGGACTGATGGACAGCGTCAACGAACTAATCGACATTGCCCGTGAAGCGGGTGTTGCCGGGCAGTTGACTCATCATAAGATCATTGGCAAACACCGGTGGGGAGGCACGGCGGAGTCCCTGGCGCGAGTGTTGGAGGCTCGCGAGGATGGGCTCGACATCACTCTCGACGTGTATCCGTACACGGCCTCTAGCACCGGCATGACCATCCTATTCCCCGCGTGGTCCAAGGACGGTGGGCTTGGTGCGCTTCAACGCAGGCTCAAGGATCCGGCGGACCGGGCACGAATCCGTGAGGATGTGATTGCCCATATCAACTCCGAACGCGGTGGAGATCCGGCCACCATCGTGGCGGCCAACTGCTCGTTTGACGCCTCGCTGGCTGGAAAATCCCTGGCGGACATGGCCGGGGACCGTGGCTTGACCCCCGATGTCCCTAACGCTGCCGACATCGCGATGGAACTCGTCGGCGCGGGCAGCTGCCAAGGGGTGTTTCACTCGATGTCTGATGACGATGTGACCCGCGTCATGCGTTCACCTCATGCCATGGTGGCCTCGGACGGTGGCGTTCCCGCCTTGGGATCCGGGGCTCCACACCCACGCAGTTACGGGACTTTCGCCCGAGTCCTGGCCAGATACGTGAGAGACCTGGAGGCCCTGACCCTGGCAGAGGGCGTCCATAAGATTACGGGAGCTCCAGCTGAACGACTGGCCCTGGCTGACCGGGGTCGCATTGCTGTTGGTTTCAAGGCGGACGTCGCCCTCTTCGATCTGAGCTCCATCCAGGACGTCTCGACATTTGGTGACCCTCACCGATATGCCACGGGGATGCACTACGTTATGGTGAACGGAGTTTTCGTTCTCGAGGACGGCACCATGACGGGTGCGCGCCCCGGGCGGAGCCTCCGCCGGACCCCTTGAAAAGGGCCTTTGATCCGATTGACGCACAGACTGCGTTGTCCTTCTTATAATGCGGTTGTTGAAAACGCTTCCAGCCTAACTCTGCGGACCCTCAAGCCGCTCACCCAGAACTTACTCGGCAGTCATGAAGAAAATCGCTACCGGCCCGCGCAATGCCCTCAGGTCTTGTGCTCTCGCTTTGATCATCGGTCTCCTTGCCGCTCCCTCCGCCTTCGCCCAGACGGGCAGCGTTTCGGGACGCGTCATTGATGGAGATGATCTATTGCCGCTTGCCGGCGCAACCATTCAGATTCAGAACAATTCCGGGGCCATGGTCACCGGCGCCGCCACGGATGTCGACGGTCGCTACACCATCACCGGCCTGAATGCTGGTGGCTATACCGCTGTTGCATCATTTGTCGGGTACTCTGTCCAGGAGGTCAGCATTCAAGTTGCCGCTGGCCAGACAGCCACCGCGGACTTTGCGCTTTCGGTAGGAATCACCTTGAACATGGTCGTGGTGACCTCTGGCCGCCAGCCGGAGAAGGTGCTGGATGCCCCGGCCTCCATTTCGGTGCTGACGGCTGAGGATGTCGCTGGAGACATCGGCACCTCGTCGATCGAGGCGCTCCGGACAACGACGGGCGTCGATATGGCCCAGACCGGCATCGACCGTCGCGAGGTGGTACTTCGCGGCTTCAACAACGCGTTCTCAGGTGCCACCTACGTCTTGACGGACTATCGTCAGGCCGCCGCGCCCTCCCTCGGTGTGAACATCTTCAGCATCATGCCGAACATCAACA